>USSA01000191.1 GCA_900557255.1 uncultured Prevotella sp. | reverse complement strand
AGAAAGACTACGATTCAACTAGAATATATAGAAACACACACAAAAAAAGGGTGCGTCACAGACTTATGACACACCCTCATCAATTCTATCGTTTATAGATGACAAGCATCATTTTTAGGGCAATTTTGCGCTGGGACGATTACCCTTCTAAGAGAAGAAAATAATATTTCTAGTTAGGAAAATAAAAATCTCTAACTGGGAAAATATTTAGGATGAAAATGACTCAAAACAGACAGCTGAGACTCACTTTCCGGTTTTTCCGGCTCTAAATCGGGCAATAGTCTCAGTTATCTCGTTTTTACTTGCATTTTTTAGGAGAACATGATTTTGTATTTCAGCAAGGTCTAAATCTACTTTAAAGCAAAAAACAAAGCAATTTTGAGGGTTTGGGAGACCTAAAAAGAATGCTTTTGTAAAATCTTTCGAATAATCTATAGGGCTGAGACCGAAAATGGGAAACCGCGAAACCTTCATAAGTCGTTGCTTTCTAGGGAATTAGATTATCGCCTCTTTTCCTTTTACTTGCTTCCATAGTCTCAGTCTCAGAGTCTCAGTTGTTTTTCAAGCACCCCTCTTCTTCTTATATACTTATATATTATATATATATTAATATATAATTAATTAATAATCAATAAGTTATAAAGATAAAAAAAGGGAGAGCGGAAGAATGGTACCCCCTTTATTTATAACTGAGACTCTGAGACTGAGACTCTCTGCACATCCCGAACAAAAAAGCAGAAGTCTGCCAGCATCCCTGCCAGCAGACTCCTTTTCCATAAACCGAACCTAAATTTTACACTTTCTTTTTCTAGGAAATGCAATTACAATGTAAACCTAAATATAACCTATTACCTTGATGAAACTTCTAATACGCTTTTCTCTATTATAACGCTTTGCAAATGAATACCTTCTTAAGACTATTCAGCAACAGCCTGCTGCTCTACAGCCTTGTCCGCAACAGTCTGCTCTGTAGACTCCTGCTTGGCAGAATCCTCAACGCTAGCCTGAGAACTGATAGCTGTGCCTTCTACTGTTGAATCGGCTGGAGCTACTGTATCAACTGGAGCTACTTCAGAATTACCCATCATTTTGCTAGAAGCAAAAACATTACTTACTGAAACCATTACCATAGCTGCGATAGCTGCAAAAACGAACTTCTTCATAATCTTATCTTTTAAACTGTTATTACTAATATTGTTATTTACTTTCGTTGTGGATTCATTATCGAACCCGCTATTCATTATCACAAGATGCGTGCCAGAAATGAGAAAATCGACTATTTCCGCTGATTATCAGCCACTTATCATTTCTGTATCAAAAACAGAGAGTGGGGATAATGGGGAATGAATGGGGAAAAAATCCACAAAAAAATGGGGATTCCGTTCCAGATAACTTCCATTTTCCCCAAGAAACAGTTTTGTTTCACCCCGAATTCCGGATTTCTTTATTGCTTCAGATTCATTCCCAGCCATACAAGAGAGCATGGTTACCCCAACAGAAAGCACAAAAGCTAGAAAAATGAAACAGATATAGCCCTCAAAATCGCTCCTTTTTGGAAGATACATTCCTTTTTCAAGTTATACGGAAGATTGATGATTGCGTTAACCACTTGACAATAAGCCTTTTAGAAGAAAGCAGATTAGAAAATCTTCCAGATTCCAAATCTTCCAATTATTTTTTCTGCATATCCCTCCTACCTCTATTTATATATATATTTATATATATAATTAATTAATAATCAACAAGTTATATAACACAAGGAAGTAAAGAAGAAGGACAAACTAAAGATGCATACCCTCTTAAAATTAATTGGAAGAACTGGAATCTGGAAGATTCAGCAGGTTAACTGGAACGCTAGAATTTTATTAACTATCTGATAATAAGCCTTCTAGAAAAAGAGGAAGCGTTCCAGTTCCAGGAAAATCCCCTTTTCTCTAGAAGGCAAGACCTATCCATTTGCTTTTCCACTTAAATACTCTCTTCGATTATGCATGTAACTGAAACCACAAGGATTAGATAAAAACAGATAAATTTCCTTTTTAAAAGGAAATAATTGCCAATTTCTTTCCTTTTTAGAAGGAAAGTTTGTATCTTTGCAACCGAGTGTAGGTATCTACATATTAACAATAAAATAATCAGTAATAAAGAAGGTACACAAATGGAACTACGCAGCACATTTCAGTCAATCATTTCCTTGCACCAAGAGGAATTACCTTTTGCCTTGCAAGAGAGAAGCACCCAACTTCCGTTGGATGGAAACCGCATCGTGACAGTTACAGGCATTCGCCGTTGCGGAAAGTCATCATTATTGGGACTTACGATTAATCGCCTGCTACAACAAGGAACTCCAAAAGAGCGCATCCTCTATGTTGGCTTCGACGATGAACGTTTTCTTTCCATGTCGCCCGAAGACTTCGATGAATTGCTGCAAGCTTATCGTGAAATGTATTCTGATACATCGCTTAAGGATGTTTATATGTTTTTTGATGAGATACAACTCATAGAGGGCTGGGAGCTCTTTGTTCTCCGGGTGTATAAGAATTATTGCAAGCATATCTATATAACAGGTAGCACAGCCAAGATGCTTTCAGAAGAAATGGCTTCCGCTTTGCGAGGATGGCCTGACGAATATCGCGAGTATCCTTTGAGTTTCAAGGAATATTTGGCGTTCAAGGGCATCAAGGCAAATCCATTTAGCGAAACTGGAAAGGCAAAGTTGGCGGTCTCCTTCCGCGGTTATTGCGAGGAGGGCGGTTTTCCAGAGGTTGTTCTCGAAAAAAGCAAGATGGAAAAAGTCAAAATCCTGCAGTCTTACTTCAACACCATGCTCTTCAGGGATATGGTTGAGCATTATCATATCGGAGCTTCTCCTTCGGTGGTGCGTTATTTCTTAAAGCGTGTGATGAACAATCTCACGAAGCCGACTAGCGTGAACAATATTTATAACGACTTGAAGTCGCAAGGTTTAAAGGTCTCCAAGGATTCCCTCTATCTGTGGCTCGACTATGCTTGCAATATTTTCATGTTTCGCAAAGTGGAAAAATACGATAAGTCGATGGTAAAACAGCGTTCTGCTCCTGCCAAGTATTATGTGGCTGACATTGCCCTGCGCAATGCCGTATTATTGCCTGAGAGCGAAGATGCAGGCAAGGCTTTGGAGAATATTGTTTATCTCAACTTAGAGAGAACACTTGGAGAAGAGGACGGGATATTCTACTTCTATGAATCGAAGGAATGCGACTTCGTTGTGAAAAAGGGCGAGCGTGTAGCTGAGCTGATACAAGTCTGCTGGACATTGAATGATGATAACATAGAACGAGAGATAGGAGGCTTGATAGCTGCCTCCTCCGTTACAGGTTGCAAACAGGGTAAAATCATCACTTTCTCCCAACGGGAGACCTTCGAACGAGACGGAATAAGGATTGAGGTTATGCCGATATGGGAGATGGAATAGAAAAGCATAAAAATTCCTTAAATAAAGCAACTTTTAGAATTATTTCGAAGTATAGTTAGAAATATTTTCGTATTTTTGCAAAGTATACTTTAAAATATTTCTGTATGGACAAGCAAATTATCAAAAATATCATCATCGAGAAGCAAATAGCCATCCCGAACTACAAACTGGTTCACCGAGATTTCCTTTTCGGCGACAAGTCGAATTATATTCTCGTAGGTATCAGACGAGCAGGAAAATCCTACTTACTGTATCAGGATATTCAGACCAGATTCAACAAAGGAGAACAGTCGGCCCAAGATATTCTCTACATCAACTTTGAGGATGAGCGCTTGTCATTCCTCAAGGCAGAAGAACTGGGCATTATTCTGGATTCCTACATGGAACTATATCCAGGCAAACAGCCCTTCGTCTATCTTGATGAGATTCAGAATATAGAAGGTTGGGAGAAATTTGCCCGCCGCCTGGCTGACTCCCAATATCGCGTGATGATTACTGGCAGCAATGCCAAGATGCTGGGCAAGGAAATGTATTCTACACTTGGAGGAAGATACATTCCGAAGGAAATCTTTCCTTTTTCCTTTGCAGAATACCTAACCTATCATCAAGTGGAACCAGGTGAAAACTGGGAATACAACCAGCAGATAAAATCAATAATATCCAACTATTTTGATTCCTACTTTTACGAAGGGGGAATAGCAGAATCGTTTGAGCAGCCCGACAAGCGAGAATATCTCAATGCCCTGTATCAGAAAATTCTGATTGGCGACATCGTGGAGAAAAACAGCATTCGCAATTCAAGAATATTCCGCTTTCTGGCTAAAAAAATTGCCGATAGCGTGATGCAGCCTTCATCCCTGACCAGATTGCAACACATGGTGAAATCTACCGGAGACACCATCAGTTTGCCAGCCCTAAAGGATTATCTGGAATACATGCAAGATGCGTATCTCTTCTTCCCGATTTCGAATCTGGTTTCACCTATGACAGAACAGGCAACACTTCAAAAAAGATACGTTGCCGATAATGGAATACTCAATCTCTTTCTGTTTCAGGGAGAAACGAAGCTGTTGGAGAATATGGTGGCGATAGAACTGAACAGAAGATTCAGAAACACGACAGAAGAAACCTTGCTCTATTATTTCAACAAGAACGTAGAGATAGATTTCTGCGTTCCTTCTGCCCAGTTGGCCATACAGGTATCTTACAATCTGAATGATGAGGCAACCTACGAGCGAGAAGTAGGAGGACTGATTAAATTTCTGAAAGCCTTTCCAGGCTATCACGGCTACATCATCACCCGTGATTACCAAACCCAAATAATGGCAGATGGCTATACGATAGAGGTAGTACCTATCTGGAAATGGCTACTGCAAGACAACAACTAGAGCTTTAGAACAAGAAAAAGGCATTTCTCACTCCACGACCCAATCCGTGATGTTATGCGTAGCAGCATAGTTCGAGATTTCTGCATTTGCATTTAAGCATTATCCATCTTCTTGATTGGACGGATGATAAAACCATCTTTTGGCACCATATAGTCTGCATTACTATATTCAGGCTGAAAGAATATTTGACATCCACCCTTATACCGTTTTTGAGTTGAAGCAATTAACAAGCAAGGAAGCTGCGGTAAAGGCAACTCCTACCCCTACCACACCCGTCCATCCATAATGTTGCCAGAATAGACCTGAAACAAATGTACCGGCAGAACCTCC
>USSA01000190.1 GCA_900557255.1 uncultured Prevotella sp. | reverse complement strand
TTTTGCAGAAAGCCATTGACATGGTAAAGAGTTCTCTTGCGGGTCACTATTCGCATAGTTCTCATTCTTCACACAGCTCGCATAGTTCACACTCGTCTCACTATTCAAGTCGTTACTAAGGATAGTGATTCGCGAGATCATTGCGAGTTGTAAAATAATTTGGGAGGGGCGTGTTCGAAATGCGCTCCTCCCTTAATATTTTATCTACTCAAGCCTTTTCTCTTCATTGGCTTCATCATCTTTGTTGCCTGTCGCAAACATAGTCTTATCCATTCTATCTTATCTTCATCCTTCTCATGTCCCCAATCCTTAGTATCGCCACTACCACCTAGGCTTTCAGCAAAGTTTGTTGATTCGTTGATATAGCTGATATACAAAAAGTACATTGCACAATGGATGATTTTATCCCCATAATTAATAAAGCTCATGGTAAAGCTATCATCAAAGAGACGGCTGTTATTCCCAACATATTTACCATAACCAGATATTGTTTAGTATGACGAATTCTCTGCGCTTTCTTCTCATCCTTTCTCATCAGATAAGGTGATGGAGGAAGTTCTGGAAGCATATCATTGATGGCATCAATCTGACCCACCACCTTCAGCAAGAGGAGAAAAGTGGAAAGCGAAAGATTGCCCACTGTACCATTCTCAAACTTGTGGATGGTGGTCAAGCCAAGCCCAGTAAGCTCGGCAACCTCTTTTTGGGTGAGAGCCGCTTACAAATGACGCAGATTCACCCATCCCTTCATCACTCACACATAAATGTTTTTCTTGAAAAAAGTCTCAAAGTATCATTATTTGCAAATATATCACTGATACATAATGAATTACAAAATGATACTTCCAAATATATTTACAAAGAAGTACCATAGAAGTATCATGAATTCCATAAAAGTATCATTAAATCACCATGATGCATCATAAAAAAACACGAAATTATAGTCAACTAAATATAGAAAAACTACAATTTGCTTGCTCAAAATAGTGCCCAAAAATTACCCCATGAAACGGGCATTCAATGCCCGCAGTACGGGCAATGAGTGCCCAACACTTGGTCTATCGATGCCCGTCACCTGATCCCTTAGTGACCGTGTGACGGGCACTAAGAGACCAACCTATGTGCTTATTCCTAACTACAGTTGTCTGTGTTTTCCATCTTATTCCTAGTTAATATTGGCATACTTTATAAACTAGAAAGGTAGACACTAGCAATTTTATAAAACGGAAATAGTAGACATTATCAATTCTATAAAACTGAAATACTAGACATTTCTTAGTTTTTGTGCCTGTATTTCTAGACATAAATCCTCAAAAAAGGCTTTTTTGCAAGCAACTTACCTGAGTTTTATGATACTTCTATTGAATTTATGATACTTCTATGATACTTCTTTGTAAAATAAACAGAAAAGTCTCATTTTTACAAACCATTATATATCAATTATATACATCGGTTTTAGCCACAAATAATGAGACTTTGAGACTTTTTTCGAGAAAAAAACTTTTATGTGCACAAAAGAAAAGGAAAGAAGGAAGCGATGATGATACAAGAAAAAAGCAGCAATGGCTACTACTCCATTGCTGCTTATTTTATATTTTACTGAACTATCTTGAAGCGGATACGCAAAGAATGCGCATGCTCATCCCAATTGGTACCCAACAATACGAACTTGCCAATCTGGGCGGTAGAACGGACATGCTTGCCGATACATGGACAAACATCATAATCACCGATACGAACCAGACGCAAGGTCTCGCTCGCATCATCCGGCAGACGGTCTAACTTGACATTAGCCGGAATATGGTCACGATCCACAAACTCGTAAGTAACAGGCATATCAAGCTCTATCAGGCGATTCATCTCCGTCTCAATCTCCTTCTCCTCCTGGCGGGTAGGCTTGTGATCGACTACGAAAGTCATCTTACTCTTCTTTCGCTCAATATGAGCATTGCGGCTGCGCTCACAGCCAAACAGGCGAACCATCAGCTGGTTGAGCAAATGCTCTGCCGTATGAGCAGGTGGGAACTCCTCCTTATGATGCTCATTCAATATGATATCACTTTCCTCCATCTTGACATTGAATTTATAGATTCTTACTCCGTTAGCATCCATTGATATCGGGAACACGCCATCCTTCTTCAACTCAACCTTCTGCTTGCCACCCGAGAACAGCTCTGTTACGAGCACCTCCTCTTCAGCAACATGGAAGAAATCGAAAGCATGACCAGGGATGCAAACCTGCAACTGGCGCGCCTCCTGGGCAAAGTTAAGTACGATGAGCATGGCTTCATCATCCTTCTTGCGAAGGAAGGCGAAATTGGTACGGGGATCGAAATTCTCAGAACCCGGATTCACATACATCAAATCGAAGGTCTCACCCTCGCGGATGGCTTTCTCTTCATTGGCGAAGCGAAGAAGCTGACGATAAGTGGCTGCCAGATATTTCTGCTCCTGACTCAATGCCGAGTCAGATGAATCCTGATAGGCATGTGTCAGAGTTTCAGGACTCCAATAGTCGAATATCGTAGTACGGCCATCCGTGCCGCTGAATCCTTCCTCATCCATTCCCTTCTCGCCGAATTCCTGACCGCTGTAAAGCATGAAAGGATTCTTCTGGAAGAAGAGACTCATAGCTGCAGCAGGAATCGCCTTCATGGCTGAGCCACAGAAGAAATCGCTGGCGATGCGCTGCTCATCATGATTCTCAAGGAAATAGAGCATGTGATCGCGGATATCATCCACTACCTGCCACTCGTGAGTAATACTGGCTGCCGGACGCTCACCACGAACCACACCACGCAGGCAATCATACATACCTACCTTGTCATAAAGATAATCGAAACCAGCCTTTACATAGTTGCGGTACTGGTTAGGATCATAAACCTCGCCGATAACCACGATGTGAGGATACTTCGCCTTCAATATTCCTGTAGCGTATGACCAGAAGGCCGTTGGTACCATTTCTGCCATATCACAGCGGAAGCCATCAACACCCTTGCTTGCCCAAAAGAGGAGGATATCTGTCATCTTGCCCCATGTGTTTGGCACTGGTTCATAATGATAGCTTCTGCCTCCTGCATCACAGTAATCTACACCGTAATTGAGTTTCACGGTCTCATACCAGTCGTTACAGCCAGGATGGTTATCAAACCGGTCGTTTCCTGTAGCTCTGGCTGGGCTCTCGGTATAAGGTTCATAAATCTTGGCATCTTTCGCAGAAAAAGCCTTGAACTCTGGTTTGGACTGACGGATTTCATTCAAATCCAAATCGCCCCATGCATAATAGAAATTATTCTTGGTAGAGAAGTGCATGTTCGGATCATCATCTTCTCCCAAATCCCGTACACCTGTTGGTTTGCAAATGGAATGATACTCTCGGGCTACATGGTTCGGAACGAAATCCATGATTACTTTCATACCAGCCTTGTGAGTACGCTCTATCAGCTGCTCCCACTCTTTCATTCGCATACTGACATTCACAGCCAAGTCTGGATCGATATCATAGTAGTCGGTAATAGCATATGGCGAACCTGCTTTTCCCTTCACTACCTCTGCATGCTGAGTAGGAATTCCATAAGAAGAGTAGTTTGTCTGAGTGGCATGACGAATCACACCCGTATACCAAATATGTGTAAATCCCATATCGTGGATGCTAGCCAGAACTTCATCTGAGAAATTATTCAGCTTTCCGCAACCATTCTCTTCGATGGTACCATTTTCCTTACAGGTTGTATTCTGATTTCCGAAGAGTCGTGGGAGAACCTGGTATATAATAACTTTTTCCTTCATTTAGCGGCTTTACTAAAAAAATGAAACGTTTTACCTTTCCAACAACGCCTTTGCTGAAAAGATAAAACGTTGAATAGTGTCATTGTTGATTAAGCAATACCATGAGCGGCAACATTCTTGTCGATGCGGCCAATCATGCCCTGCAATGCCTTGCCAGGACCACACTCTGTGAAGTCATCAGCACCATCAGCAATCATAGCCTGTACAGATGAAGTCCAACGTACAGAGCTTGTAAGCTGTGCGATGAGGTTCTGCTGAATCTCAGCTGGATCAGTATGAGGCTTACCATCTACATTCTGGTAAACCGGGCACTTAGGAGCTGAGAATGTAGTCTTCTCGATAGCAGCCTGAAGTTCATCCTTAGCTGGCTGCATCAATGGAGAGTGGAAAGCACCACCAACCTTCAAAGGCAATGCACGCTTAGCACCGGCAGCCTTCAGCTTCTCGCAAGCTGCATTGATAGCATCCACGTTACCAGAGATAACGAGCTGACCAGGGCAGTTGTAGTTAGCAGCAACTACCACGTTGCCTTCTGTGCTTACCTCAGCGCAGATTTCCTCAACCTTCTCATCTGGCAAACCGATGATGGCAGCCATAGTACCAGGGTTAGCCTCGCAAGCCTTCTGCATAGCGTTGGCACGGGCAGCAACAAGTTTCAAACCATCCTCGAAAGCCATAGCACCGGCAGCAACCAATGCAGAGAACTCACCGAGAGAGTGACCTGCAACCATAGCTGGCTTGAACTCCTCACCCAGGCAAAGAGCAGAGATAACAGAATGGAGGAATACAGCAGGCTGGGTAACCTTGGTTTCCTTCAACTGATCGTCGGTTCCGGCGAACATGATATCAGTAATCTTGAAGCCGAGAATCTCGTCGGCCTTATCAAAAAGTTCTTTTGCCAATGCGTTGTTATCGTAGAGATCCTTACCCATACCTACGAACTGAGAACCCTGTCCAGGGAAAACAAATGCTTTCATTTTATCCTTATATTTTTTAGTTTATAAATAATATTCTGTAATAAATATGAATTCTCTGAATTCGACTGCAAAGGTACAATAAAATTCTGAGAATCAGCAGAGAATATTAAAAAATAAAGTTATATATTCTAAATTACTACAAGAATGGTAAAAACTTTCCATTCTGAATGCGGAACAGGCATAAAAAAATCCCTAATGCCTTGCGGCAAAAGGGATCTTTATATTAATTTGCTTTACAGTGCGAAAAATATCGTACTTCATACAAATTGATTGAGCCAGGATTATTCAGCTGCTGGAGCCTCTTCCTCAGCTGCAGCCTCAGCAGGTGCCTCAACTGGAGCCTCCTCAGCAGCAGGAGCGTTCTCAGCAACAACGTTAACTGGAACCTTAACCTCAACCTCCTTGTGGTAGTGTACAGTAGCCTCGTACTCACCAACCTTCTTAGCATCCTTCATAGTGATGATCTTGCGAT
>USSA01000189.1 GCA_900557255.1 uncultured Prevotella sp. | reverse complement strand
ATACCCAGCGTGAAGAATACATTGACGAGCAATGCCAGGTTAGCCATCATACCAGGAATGACATTGTACATCATCACCATGTAAACCATCAGGAGTACGAAAGCAACAACGAATGATACAATACCCATCTGGATAGACTGTGCACCGAGTGTAGGACCTACAACCTCCTCCTGAACGATACGTGCAGGAGCTGGCATACGACCAGACTTCAATGTGTTAGCCAAGTCCTTGGTATCCTCGATAGTGAAGTTACCGGAAATCTGAGAGCTACCACCATCAATCTCGCCGTTTACACGAGGAGCAGAGTAAACTACACCATCCAGAACGATAGCAATAGCCTTACCTACGTTAGCCTTGGTCATCTGAGCCCACTTACGTGCGCCCTCAGTATTCATCTTCATGCTAACAACAGGTGAACCCATCTGGTCGAACTCGTCCTTAGCATCAGTAATTACATCACCCTCCAAAGGAGCACGACCTGTAGTGGTAGTAACCTTCAAGGCGTGAAGCTCGAAGATATTCTTAACCTTCAGGTTATCTGCTGGCTTAGCACTCCAAAGCAGACGCAAGTCTGATGGCAAAACGCGCTTAGCCACAGCAGAGTAGATAATCTTGTTGATAGCAGCAGTATCGCGAACGCTAGCATAACCAACAGTGCTCAAACCACCACCGAGCTGCAAACGAGCCAACAATGGGTGAGCCTTGATAGCAGCAGCATTCTGAGCATCCTCGCCTACCTTGCTTACAGCATCGTCCTTCTTCTTGATAGAGAACTTAGCCTCAGCCTTCTTAGGCTCAGCCTTAGCAACTTCTTTCTTTGCAACAGTTGTATCAGCAGCAACAGAGTTTTTCTCCTCCTCACCATTATCACCATTTGCGATACGAGTATCAAGCTGTTGGAGATAAGGAGCGATTTCCTCTGAGTTGTATGTCTCCCAGAACTCAAGGTTTGCACTACCCTGGAGCATCTTACGCATACGCTCTGGCTGGCTGATACCAGGCATTTCTACCATGATACGGCCCTGCTGACCTTCCAACTTCTGGATGTTAGGCTGTACAACACCGAACTTATCAATACGGGTGCGGACAACATTGAAAGAGTTGTCAATAGCATCCTGTACAGAAGCGCGGATAGCCTTCTCTACATCTGCGTCGCTGCTCTGAGGAGAAACCTTGCCCTGCAACTGCTGGGTAGCGAACACTTCTGCGAGTTTATGACCTGGTGCGCTCTTATGATAAGCGTTAATGAAAAGTGACACGAAGTCACCACCGTTAGCTTCTTCCTGAGCTCTAGCTTCCTTCATGGCATTGGTAAAACCTGCGTCGGTCTTATGATCGGCAAGGTTTTCAAGTACATCAGGTACAGAAATCTCAAGAATTACATTCATACCGCCCTTAAGGTCAAGTCCAAGACCAATCTGAGTCTCCAAGCAGTTCTGGTAAGAATAAACACCTAAGTACTTAACAGAATCCTTATAATCCTGCTGAGCAATAGGATCTTTAATCTTTGCAGCCTCGCTGTCATAGTAACGTGTGGCAAACGAGAATGACAAATAGAAGATACTTGCGAGTGTCAGTAAGACGGCTACACAAATTACAATTCCTTTGTTTTGCATTTCTATTTATTGTTATTAATTATTTGTTTCTTTTCAATTGCTTTTAGGGATTCTTTCAAAAACCTCCATAAAGTTGTGCAAAAATAAGCATTTTTTTTCTTATATAAGAATAATTTGCTCTATTTTTGCTTTTTAGGGCGCATTTTTAGCTTACAAATGATAGGATAGTGGTCTGAAACGGCGATTTTATCATCAACTTTACATTCATAAGGCTCCCAATCGTCTGAACACATGATATTGTCAATGCGAACAAAAAAGCCTCCATGATGATAGCTGATACCCGGTCCGTTACCACTTGCAATGTAGCAATCCGTCAAATCTTTAGCTATCGTTCGATGAGCATAAGAGATAGGACCATCATTAAAGTCACCGCACAAAATAATACTCTGTTCTTTATGCTGATGAATGTATTTTGCTACAGCCTCAGCCTCCGGAGCCCGTTTCTTTGTTGCCTCGGCAAGTTTTACAACGAGCAGTTTGGACGTTTCTTCTGCAGTATCAACCTGCAATTTTCCGATAACCAGATTCTTGAACTGGCGTCTGTCCTCTAAACTTAAGCCGGTAGTTTCCAAATGATTATTGATGAGAAGGACCTCTCTATCTTTCACTTTCAGACGATACGCTACACTCATATTTCCTTTCGATTCATAAGGAATTCTCTCTTTTGAAAGAATAGGGTATTTACTGAGCAACATAAGACAATTTCCACCATTTATGTGCATCGTTGTATCCTGATAAGCATACATAGGCTTGAGCATGCTATCTATCTGTTCAATATTCCGGGAAGTAGGACATGCTTCCTGCAGACAAACAATATCAGCATCCTGCTCCTGCAGATAAGCAATACAGATATTAGTTCCTTCGGCATCCTCTGTCTGTGCACCAAAATTCCAGGTATTATATGATAGAACTTTGATACAACCTTTTGGAGTTTCGCCAGAAAAGTTGATTGGCATATACTTGCGGACAGGAACAAAACAGATCAAGAAGCCTAAGAATGGAATAATGGCATATTTAGACCGGAAGAGCAACCAGAAAAGCAAAAAGCCTAAGTTAACTATAAGAAAAACCGGGAAAAGTAAGCCAAGATTAGCCAATGCGGCGAACTTTTCCGGCTGAAAGAAGTCAGAAAAGCCCACCAGCAACATGATGATGATAGTTGCCACATTAGCACCAGCTATCATCTTATATGTAAATTCCTTAAATCCTTTAAACATGCTTTTTACTTATTACTCTGATCAAAGAGCATCTGCTTTTCACTAGGAGTCAAGCTATCATAACCGCTCTTTCTTATTTTATCCAAGATTCGATCTATCTCTTCCTGTGACACAACCTTTTCGTTGGTCTTACATTCAGCATCCTGTTCATAAGTCTGATTATAAGATTCATTCTTGGTATAAGTAAAATGCGTTCTACCTGCCCGACGCTTTCCACCGAACATACCTTTCAACTTATCAAAAGCGTCTGCAGAATTTGAATGATAGTAACCGTTATCAATCTGCTTACGCCAATAACGTATCAGGAAGAATCCAAAGACCATACCTCCCAAATGGGCAATATGAGCCACACCGTCATCAGAGAGAGAGAATGTTGAAACCAATTCTATGACAGCATAGCCTATCACGAAGAATTTAGCTTTAATAGGAACTGGCAACGGGAAAATGAAGAGACGCTCGTTTGGATAAATCATACCAAAGGCAAGCAATATGGCATAAATAGCTCCTGAAGCTCCCACGGTAGTCCATAGGTTCAGATATTGCTCCATTGTTATTCTGGCTCCATTAACACTAACATAATCATAAGCTGCCATATCCTTTGCCACATAGGTAATATACTGTGCAGCTTCCTGGAACAAACCTGCTCCCACTCCACACACTATGTAATAAAAAAGGAATTTCTTTGGTCCCCAAACTCTTTCAACCACACAGCCAAACATCCATAAGGCAAACATATTAAAGAGAATATGCTGGAAACCACCATGCATAAACATGTAGGTAACTAACTGATAAATATGGAAATCGGATGCCAGGAAGAAATGAAGCCCAAACAGATCTGTCAGGCCAGAACCACCACCCATACTCTTGTCCATCAGCATGCATGCCAGGAATGCTACTACATTCACTATCAGCAAATTCTTTGTTACAATTGGAATATTGCGCATAACTTTATTTCTCTAAACTGTTTAATAATCTAACTAATATTTGTATTTTGGCGACAAAATTACGAAAAATATCCGTGAAAACACCAAAAAATAGACTTATTACACTTAATTTTCAATAATTTCATCACTTTTCTGCTTTTTTTATTTGAACTTTCACAAGAAAAAGCTATATTTGTAAACGAATTCAACTAAGAAACAACAATATTATTCATTTAATAACGAAAAATTATGAACAAGACAGAATTGATTGACAAGATTGCAGCAGGTGCTGAGATTACAAAGGCACAGGCTAAGGCCGCTCTTGAAGCTACAACAAACGCATTGAAGGAAGCCCTCATTGCAGGTGACAAGATCCAGTTGGTAGGTTTCGGTACATTCAGCATTAACGAGCGTCCTGCTCGTGAGGGTATCAATCCAGCTACTAAGGAGAAGATCCAGATTGCAGCTAAAAAGGTTGCTAAGTTCAAGGCTGGTGCTGAGCTTGCAGATGCAATCAACAAATAATTGTAAAGATTATTTTAATTACAAATATAGGGCAGTCCTTTATGGCTGCCCTATATTTTTTTATTCTATTCAAGTTTATTCAAACTTAAATCTTCATGTTTGATCCTTTATTTTGGCTGCTTTCCGATATATGCCAAGATACCACCATCTACATAGAGAATGTGACCATTCACTGCATTAGAAGCATCTGAAGCCAAGAAAACTGCAGGACCAGCCAACTCTTCTGGTTCCAACCAGCGACCTGCAGGAGTCTTTGCACAAATGAAGCTGTCGAATGGATGACGGCTACCATCAGCCTGACGCTCACGGAGAGGTGCTGTCTGAGGAGTTGCGATGTAACCAGGGCCCAAGCCATTGCACTGGATGTTGTACTCACCATACTCTGAGCAGATGTTACGTGTCAACATCTTCAAGCCACCCTTGGCAGCTGCGTATGCAGAAACAGTCTCACGACCCAACTCGCTCATCATAGAACAGATGTTGATAATCTTACCATGACCCTTCTTGATCATACCAGGGATAACTGCCTTAGATACGATAAAAGGTGCTGTGAGGTCAATGTCAATAACCTGCTTGAAGTCATCTACAGACATCTCAGTCATAGGAATACGCTTGATAATACCTGCGTTGTTTACCAAAATATCAATAACACCAAGTTCCTTCTCGATGTCAGCTACCATGTTTTTCACCTGTTCCTCGTCTGTTACATCACAGATATAACCCTTTGCCTCAATACCCTTTGCTTTGTAATCTGCAAGAGCCTGATCCATGTGGTGCTGGCTGCGGCAATTGAAAGCAATCTTAGCACCAGCTTTGGCATAAGCCTCAGCCATAGCAAAACCTATACCATAAGCGGCACCTGTAACGAGGGCTACTTTACCCTCTAATGAGAATAGTTTATTAAAGTCCATAATTTTATTTTTTATAAATTGTTTGATTTGTTACGAGGGCAAAGATACAAAATAATTTTGAATATCACCCTAAATCAATACGAAAGATGCACCCTTTTTACTTATTTTCTCATTTTATTGACTGCTTTTCATCAAAATTGACCTATCATAGATGCAAAGAGCTTGTTGTATCCGAACTTTATTATAAACAAAATAACCCTTCAAATCCGCAAAGACTTGAAGGGTTATTT
>USSA01000188.1 GCA_900557255.1 uncultured Prevotella sp. | reverse complement strand
GACCGCCCACAGGCAGGGTTCGCAAGCTGTCGAAGTCTGTCACGGTGAAGTTCTCGAAGCCAAGCTACGAGGCATTGAGACTGAGGGCGAGAAAAGCCAACCGCAAGTTGGCGGAGTACATCCGTGAGTCCGCCTTGAACGGCGAGGTGGTCAGCGGACACAATGCAGAGACGGTAGCCATCGCCAAGAAACTCATTGGCATGGCGAACAACCTCAACCAACTTACCAAGCTGTCGCATCAGAGAGGTTTCCATGAAACCCATGTATATGTGGTGGACTTGTTGAGAAGATTGAAAGCAATCCTTGGCGAGTATCGCCAAGCAAGTTATAAACCGAAGCCAAGCAGTAAGGGCAGAAAGGAGAATACCACAGCACAGTTGAGAGATTGGAGCAGAAAGTCGATGAGCTTTCTGCCTCCACAAAGAACGCAGGAGCGGAAACCGTTCCAGCAAGTAATGACATAACCAAGTTGGATAAGTCAATCAATGCGATGTTTAGTATAGGCTTTTTCCAATCGGTCATCGTATTAATTTTGAGCACTCTCCAGAGTTATTTTAGACTTGCTTTTCTAAACTGTTTAGCATATATTATTGATTATCAGTATATTTTTACCATATTTTGTTTTTGCATATTTAGACCTTATTTTTGCTTCTATCTAAAAACAAAGTCGTATTTTTGCAGATAAAAAATACTATTGATATATGAAAAGAACAATATTATACGTAGTCTTGGCTTTTATTGTAGCACCAATCTTTGTTTCTTGCTATCAGAGCCATAAGAAAGAGCTGGACTTAGCTTATGCGTTGGTAGAGTCTAGACCGGATAGTGCCTTGACGTTGATGAAACATATAGACCAAGAGGGACTTTCTAAGGAGGAGATGGCGAAGTATGCCCTCATTTATTATATGGAACAAGATAAGTCGGGCTTGGATGTAGATAACGATTCCTTGATTCGCATAGCGTATGATTGGTATGAGGGGCACCAAGAAGATTCGCTCTATGTTTTGTGCTTGAATTATATGGGAACATTCTATTTACTTGTTGATAGTATGGAACAAGCTAAGTCTTGTTTGGAAAAGGCTTATTTTATTTCGGATAGTCTTCATGAACTGAATGTAAAACACTTGGTTTTGGATAAGTTGATAGAAGTAGAAGAGCAGTTGGAACCTTACAAAGCGTTGAGATATGCTAAAGATTTGGTGAAGATGTATGACTCTATGGCAAATGTTACTATATATAATAAGGTGGCAGCACGTTTGAGATTGGGTGAGAACTTCTTTTATGTTGATAGCTTGCAGCATGCTTTAGAAGAAGAGAGAAAAGCATATAGAATGGCAATGAAAGCTGGCGATAGCAACTTGTTGTCTTATGTAAGGCAAAATCTATCTAGTACATTTGAGGAGATGGGTGAAAAAGATAGTTGTTTATATTATGCACGATTGGCTTATGACTTGAATGCAGCAAATAGATTTTCTTGTCTGTTGACATTTGCTTCTGCTTATATCTCTGTAGATTCGTTAAACCAAGCCTTTAGTTTATTAAACCAAGCAATGCCAAAAACTGCAGAAGACCGCTATTCTGTGTTTTATATTCAAAGTCAAGCTGCTTTGAAAGCGCATGATTTCAAGTCTGCTAAAAGTTTTAGCGATTCGGCGTATCATTATTTGGAGGATATGTATCGAATTGCATTACAAGGTAAGGCTGCTTATTATACATCCTTTTTGAAAAAGGAAAGTGAAAGAGCTAAAATGCAAGGTAAAGCAGAAATGCAGCAGTGGGTATTTAGTTTGATAGTCTTATTGTGTTTTATAGTAGTCATATTTATTTTATATGTTTATAAATCATATAAGCACCAGATAAAACTACGTATGGAGCATGAAAGAGAGGTTCTTCTCCAAAAGCAACAAATGCAGGAAAAAATACACCAAGAGGAACTTTCACATAAAGAGATTCAACTATCTGTGATGCGTAATTATTTACAAAAGAAAATAGATGTAGTAGAAAAATTAAATTCGATAGTTCCAAATGAGAATAAGCATATAGTGTTGTCGGAGAGTGATTGGGACGAATTGGAGGTGTTTTTAGATAGTGTGGAAAACCTATTTGTGAAAAGACTCAAGCAAAAGCATCCTAATTTATCAAAGAGTGTTTTACGACTAATGATGCTTTTGCGTTTAAAGCTATCTCAAAAGGCGTTGGCTTCTATCTATTGTATAAGCGAGAAAGCAATTAAGCAAAAATTGTTCTTGTACAAAGATAAAGTTGGTATTAAAAATGAGCAATTTTCGCTACGTACGTACATCGAAAACTTCTAATATTTTCCTAACTAAAGTAAGTTTTAGACCCAAAGTATCTGGCGGGCGATTTTAAGTACTTGATTTTTAGAATTATATGTCTTTTATGGTGTTTTAAAAAAATAGACCTGTTTTGTTAGGATGGTATCGTAAAACGCTATAATTTTGCAGCCGAAGTTTAATAATATCAAAATGTGGATAATATGAAGAAAATACAAATTTTTAATCTGCTTTTATTGTTGATGCTTTTGGTTTCTAGCAAAATGTTAGCGATGTATCCTTCCTAAAATAAGGTTATTCCTATGCATAAAGTCATTTAAGAGCGCGAACTGAAGAACCTAGCATTGTGGCAAATTTGTAACAAGGAATGCTTATTGTGAGTGTAAGTCGTTATTTGGCAAAACGGCAGTCTATATCTATGATGACAATGGTTGCTTAGTAACTAGTATGTCAACATTTATGGTGTTTTATACTTATTGCATTCCAAGTGATTCCGATAGTGCTTGGTGGTATGGTGATACGGACAATTAAAATTATAATAAATGTTTGATATGAATATATTTTCTAATAAATATATTTGGCTGTTGGGAGGACTTCTGTCTATATCTGTACAAGGTATGGGACAAGAAGAAATAAACCATCTTACAGGTACTTTAGTTTCTGATACTCAGGATAATCCTATGGGGTATACAGAAGTACTTGTTACAGATCTTTCAAATAACACTGTGGTAAGTGCCTTGACCAACGAGAAAGGCTTCTTTTCTATAGAGTTGGAAAAAGGAACGTATATATTGAACTATCGTGAATTAGGTGAGGTGTTGAAACAAGACACCCTTAATCTTATGGCTGATAAGAACTTAGGTCGAATTCATGTTCCTATAATCAACAAGACCCTTCAAGAAGTATCTGTTGTGGCGATGAAGAAAATCATCACTTTTGATAAGAATAGAGTCATCTATAGCGTAAAGAACAGCCCCTATGCCAACGGATTCAATGCCAAAGACGTTGTGATGAATGTTCCTGGGATCAATCCTACTAAGCCAGATGATGTATCTCTTGTAGGTAAGGATGGGGTCATTGTTCTGATAAATGGTCGCAGATCAAATCTTAAGGGTAAGGATTTGGTAAGCTATCTGACTAATATTCCGTCAGAGAACTTGGATAAGATAGAGGTTGTGTCCAATCCATCATCAGAGTTCAGTGCGTCGGGAAATATGGGAGTCCTAAATGTTGTTCTGAAAAATCGTATGAACCTTGGCTTTGATGGCTCTCTGAGAACAGGATATACTCAAAGACATGCGGCAAGTTTCGAGGAAGGAGGTAATCTGACATTCTCAAGCAAATGGCTTATGGTAGAATACGGTGTGGGCTATTGGAAAGAAAAGAGAAAGCATGATGTAAGAAACAGTTTTGAATATGCAGATTATACAAAGTTGATTAATAACGATGCATGTCAGAAATCGGATTACGTCAGTCAGAACTTGAACACAAACATTTTTCTGAATGATAAGATGAATCTGGGATTTTTAGCCTCGTTCAATTGTATGGATGGGAGTGTTGCCTCGGATGTCTATCAGGAACTATCTGGTAGTAGAAACTCATTTTCTTCGGAGACCACTTGCTCAGACAACAGATACAAAGGCTTTTCTTTCTCGCCTTATTATGAGTGGAACATCGACAGCTTAGGTAAGAAGTTGGTAATCAATTATAACTACAGCTTGGCGAAAGACAGGACCAACAGCGATTATTCATCAGACAACCATTTGGAGGTCGTCAATAGCTTGTATGACAATCGCTATTTTGTGAATACGGGCAATCTGAACCTCACTTTGCCTTTTTCATGGCTCTGTTTCGAGTTAGGAGGGGAATACTCACATTATCATGCTGACAATTACGCTCGTTATAATGTTGTGGATGATTTCCTTTACAAGGAGACTGTTGGCGCATTCTACACAGATGTCAACAAGTCTTGGAAAAATTGGTATTTCAAAATAGGAGTACGATACGAACATACAAAGTCGGAAGGCTTTCCGCAAGAGGAATGCAAACATTTCTCACGGAGTTATGCAGACTGGTTTCCGTTTGTCGATATGACGTTTAAGCCTAATGACAACAATGTGCTGTACTTAGGCTATAGCAAAAGAATCAATCGACCGGACATGACGAAGCTGGACCCGACAAGGTCATACACTGATGCTTACACCTATTCTGTAGGCAATGCCTTTCTGAATCCCTCCCTTATGGATTATATGGAATTCAGATACCAATATAAGACATTAAATATAGGGGTATCGTATGTCCATTCGTCCGACGGCATTGGCTTTTTGGTTGATGACAAGGCAGACTCACAGATAGAACAGACATACAGCAATTGTATTTCAACAAACAGCCTGGTTGGTAACGTTAACTATAATTATAGTCATAACAGATTCAATGCAGCAGTTCAACTTTCTGTGAACTATAACAAGTCCAAGTCATCCAATAGTTCTATAGATAGTGGCTCATTGGAAGGATTTAGTTCCTTTGCTTCCACCAGATTGTCTTACATGATTGGTAGCAAAGCACTTGTTTATGCAAGTTATCTGTACTATTTACCAGGACAAGAACAATATATTCACTATAAATCATTTCAAAATTTATCCATGGGAGTTAATTATGTAATGTTGAAGAATAAACTTGTGTTGAGTATAAGCGTTAATGACTTGTTGGGAACATATTACAATCGCAATCATGTGGTATATGAAAACTTTGTGTTTGACAATCGCAACGATTATGACAATCGATGCCTAAATATAAAACTTACCTATAGGTTTGGCAACCACAAGGTTAAGCGTAGTAATGTTGATATCGATAGCAATAATAACAGATTACCAAGCGCAAAAAGATGAAAATAGTGTGAAGTTTAGTGTGAAGTAAAACGGAAACTTACATCCGTATGGATGTTTGAGAAAAAATAGACAAAGGCGGTGCTCCGAGTAAAATCGGAACACCGCCTTTATTCTTGGGGCTTACCCCACTTTCATTTTTCCCTGCCCAAGGAAAAATTTCTCCTTGCCTACGTAGAAATTATGCTTTGGGCAGGAAATAATTTTTGGGGGCGTATTCTAAATCCTTATAATAATTCTGGAAGCTGAAATAACTTGACACTATTGCTTCCCTTGATGAGGATGTAATGGTCGTGAGGCTGTGCTTCCTTGATGGCAGCCTTTACCTCTTCTACA
>USSA01000187.1 GCA_900557255.1 uncultured Prevotella sp. | reverse complement strand
TACAAAAATTGTTGCAAATAAAATTACTAAGTTTGGAAGTAAAAGCTCTAGAATTTTAAAAATAGATATTACAGATATATCTGAAGAGCAAAAAGAAAAATTAAGAGGAGCAATAAAATTTTTTGCAGGAGATAGAAATAATATTGCTGTAAAAATAATAAATGGAGATACATCTGTTATGTCTGGCGGAATTTTTATAAATGAACAAATATATAATGAATTTAAGGAAATTGCTGGTAGCGATAGGGTTAGTATAGAGGAATAAAAAGATAATTTATAACTAAAAGACTCACGAATAATCGTGAGTCTTTATTAATTAATTTTGATTAAAATTTCTTCTTGCTGCTTTTCTTGCTTTTCTGCAATCTGGGTTGCGTAGTCTTTGGTGATATTGGTTTTAGGACGGTTTTTGCTGCCTTTCGTTCTGGGCATAGGTGATAACCTCTTTCCTTTTATAGTTGTTTAGGTATAGCACTGTGTTGGGGGTGAGAGCAATATAGTCATTTACACCTGCTGAAAAAGGTCAAATCCCATTCGTTTAGAATAATCAAAGTTCTTTTTGTGGGCAGCATTTCTAAGTGCCATTCCTAGTGTCTGACTAAGTTTAAGCTGATCATCACCCGTCAAATTTGCCATATGTGTTAATCCAAATTGACCTTTCTCATCTAACGCATTCCACAGAGCTTCACTTAATATAACATTCTCGGAAAAAAGCGGAAGCATCAAATTAAAATAGAAAAGTATTTTTTCTAGGTTAGCTGTTTTTATTGATTGGAAAAATGAACGGTAAAATTCTTCTTCGCTATCTAAGCAACTCATTAAAATATACGACTGATTCACTTCCGGCAATACCGTTATTGCCAATCTATGCATTTTTCCCTTATTATCAATACTTTTTATTCTATTTCCATCTATATCATAATCTGGGGCTATATATGCATAATTCGCAAATCCCAACTTATACGGAATTGTAACCACAACCGTACTTATACCGTCATGTGTTCCAGCTAAAATTTCTGCATCAAACTTTTTCTTAACCGTTTCAAATTCTTCCATTCGTAGGCATTGGATTCGATACTCTTTCACTTGCTCTGGCAAAGCGAATACACCCGGCCGTTTTGAAAACATTCTTCTAAATAGCCACATCAAGTGTCTCTGTTTTGCATATTCAAAAACAAAAGCTTTATATGCATACACAAACTTCATTTCATCATTATTTGCGTCAAAGTCAGGTGATCCAGCTTCAATTACCTTAAACGCTTGTGTGTCATGCACATCGCAAAAGCAACTTTGCGTAGTTGCTTTATTACCACTTACTCTTGTAAACGGAACAATCAGTATTGGATTTACAGGATCTTCTTTAATCACTATAGGTTGCTTAGCTGGATCTTGCATTATCACATGATTATCTGCACTTGCAAGCAATGAAATAATCTTATGATTTTGTAAAGCATGTGCTTCTTTGATTTTTCCCTTGCAATTCGACTGATCCGGATGTAAGCACACCTTATCCTGTTTAAATCCTTTTCTCATTTCTTCCATCAATAGAACTTCAACAGGTTTCTTTGAATTCACCGGGCCATCATCGCTTTTTCCTTTACAACAATCCTTGTATGATTTTCCTGATCCACACGGACAACTTTCATCGTCATGCAAATACAGCTGATTCTCTGGAATTTGAAGTTCCTTCATTGTGTCATAAAGAATTTTTGCGTCTTTATTTAGTAGTGAAAATATTTTCATTTTTATATCCCAAAACTTCCTCCGTATATTCATCATTTACACATATCCAACCTTTTCACATCTTCGCCGACGCCGATTATAATAGACCGTTGCTTGCTGCTCACCACGGAGAGGTGTGTGACTTATCAGAGCAGCGTAGGTAGCATCCGCTCCCAGTATATCACAATTTCATCCCATTTTACAGACGCTTTCTTGCCTTCATCAACGCACAATACATCAATCCGCCTAGCACTCCGCCGACTGTGTTATAGAAGATGTCTGATAGCTGGAACGTTCCTAGCCGCAGCAATAACTGCAGCATCTCAATGCTCACCGAAAAGATAAATGCTATCTTTCCGCTATAGCACAGTATCTTCTTCCAGCCGCTTCCTATCTTCTCTCCGAATGTCCACGCCACTACTGCTGAAAACGGCACCATCATGATCACGTTCTCGATGCACTCAGTGGTTAGCTGTCTCTCTCCGTTCACGGTCTCCCAGATGCCCCAGCCGCCCATGACATCACTCAACGGGTTCATCCACAGCTGACGGTTTAACAAAGTTCGGAACAGAACAAGTGAGGTCACAAAAGCTAAGAAAAAAAGCTTCCGAAAGAACACGCTCTCCTTGAATTTTTGATACCATGTCATCATGGCAATCTTCCAGCCTTTTCCGGCTCCAATAGATTCATAGGCATATAGATAGAAAAACATGGCTAGGAAGGAAAGAAAGAGTGAGAATCCAAACGGTTCATAGAGAGCAGTCAGGATGTTTGTGAAGATCTTTCCGAGTAAATCAATCGTTTCTTTCATCATCGTTTACAGATTACTGAACAAGTCAGCTTTGTACACATCGTTCTCCAACATCTTCTTAAAGCTGTCCTTTACTGCTGCAACGTCCTCATGGTAGGTCATACCATACCAAGTATCATTGGTTTTCAAAACCTTCACAGACATCTTGCCCTGCTCCAGCAGCTCACCGATGAAGATGGGAATCAGGTATTCTGCCTTCAGAGGATTGCCCGTGACTTCTTTCTCAAAGAATTCTTTGAAGCCTTCTTCCAGTACATCAAGAAAATCAGGTGTCAGTCCCCACATATTCATAGATACCAGAGAATTTACATCAACAACCACGCCGTCTGCTTCTGCTCCAGTCGCAGTCTTGACGATGTTCTTGGTTTCCACAACCTCAGTCAGATTGTTCTGATCATCCATCTTGCAGATGCCACGGGTCACACCGCCATTATCAGACAGAGTATTCTTCAGCACAAAGCCTGCCATACAGGACTCGCCGCCATTCACTAGATACTCATGAACCGCCTTGAAGCCTTCCTTGCCATAGTAATCATCTGCATTGATAACGATAAACGGAGTCTTGATGACCTTCTTCGCTGCAAGCACAGCCTGACCGGTTCCCCAAGGTTTTGTACGGCCTTCTGGCAGAGTTCCCGGGATATCATTAATATCTTGGAAAGCATAGTCAACAGTTACATTATGAGAAGAACAAATGGAGGCAATGCGATCACCGATGACCTCTTTGAATTCTTTCTCGATATCCTTACGGATGATAAATACTACATGGTTGAAACCAGCCTCAATCGCATCATGGATTGAGTAATCCATGATGATATGTCCAG
Source organism: uncultured Prevotella sp. (assembly GCA_900557255.1). The sequence continues at coordinate 2,168 of USSA01000187.1, read as the reverse complement.
CATCATCAACCGGCTCCAACTGCTTGATTCCTGTTCCGAAGCGGCTACCGATACCAGCAGCCATGATAAGTAATGTTGTATTCATAGTTTTTTTATACCTTTTTCTGACAATATTCTTTTATTATAAGTTTCGTTTTTCACATCTCAGCCGATCAAAATGGATCGTTGCCTGCTGCTCACCACGAAGAGGTGTGTGATTATCCGAGCAACTACCGTGTGAACTCTCACACGGCTTTTTAATCAAAACTTAAAGGTATCCTTCAGTCCCAGCCACTTCTGGTCTTTATCACTCAAGTTCAGCGCAGTTCCATCTTCCAGAGTGTAGCCCTCTGCACTTGCACTTCCCTTGTATTCGCCCTTCAGCTGCGGCCACTCGATGCCGATTTCAGGATCGTTCCAAGCCATGCCGCCCTCATCGTTCGGATGCCAGAAGTCGTTGACTTTGTAGCAAAACTCTGCCTCATCACTCAAAACCAGGAAACCGTGCGCAAAGCCTTCTGGAATGAGGAACTGCTTCTTGTTCTCAGCAGAAAGGGTCACACCATACCACTTTCCATAGGTTTCGGAATTGCTTCTGAGATCAACAGCAACATCAAACACAGTGCCGCGCACAGCGCGCACCAGCTTGCATTGCGGATACTGTTTCTGGAAGTGCAGGCCACGCAGCACGCCCTTCGTGGACATTGACTGGTTATCCTGCACGAAGTGAATGTCGATGCCAGCCTCCTTCATATCTTTTTCATTGTAGGTTTCCATAAAATAACCACGGGCATCACCATGAACAGCAGGCTCAATAACACAGAGACCCTCGATGCCGCCTACATTTTTCTCAACTTTAATCTGTCCCATTTTCTCTATCTCCTCTTACTGTTCTATCTCTTTCAGGTAACGGCTCAGCGCATCCTGCCAGGTCGGAAGCGGAGTAAATCCAGCCTTCACCAGCTTGCTCTTATCCAGGCGGCTGTTAAACGGACGAGCAGCCTTGCTCAGGCCATACTCTGCTGTGGTCACCGGCAGGACTTCTGTCTTATAACCAGCCTGATGGTAGATTTCTTTCGTGAAGTCGTACCAGCTGATGTAGCCGCCCTCGTTGGTTGCATGGTAGTAGCCATATTTCTCGGTTTCATTCATATCAACGAGCAGTCGAGCCAAATCATATGTATAGGTCGGTGTACCGATTTGATCGTTGACCACACGGACAGTGTCATGGGTCTTGCCAACATTCAGCATAGTCTTGATAAAGTTCTTACCATTCAGACCAAACACCCATGCAATGCGGACAATGAAATACTTCTCCAGCGTCTGGCTGACTGCCAGTTCCCCTTCCAGTTTCGTCTGGCCGTACACATTTAGAGGTTTGTAATCCTTGCAGTCCGGCTTCCAAGGCTCAGTGCCCTGACCATCGAACACATAGTCTGTGCTGATGTAGGTCATTTTGCAGTTCAGCTTCTTGCAGACATCTGCAATGTTCTGAGTGCCTCCAGCATTGATAGCACGAACTTTTGCAACTTTATCGTCATCCTCTGCCATATCCACAGCAGTCCATGCTGCACAGTGGATCACGGCATCCGGATTTACTTCTGTAATTACTTTCTCGACAGCGTCTTTATCCGTAATATCCAGAGCCACATACGGTGCCTTTGTTACCGCAGAACCATCTGCCACACCGCTGTAGTTTTCCTGAATATCAGAACCAACACCCTCATGACCGCGCTTCAGCAGTTCGTTCATCACATCATGACCCAACTGACCGCCAACGCCTGTTACAAAAAACTTCATGTTCTTTCCTCCTTTGGCTTCTTAGCGGTTGCTGTACATTTTCTCGTAATAGTTCTGATACTCACCACTGATGATGGTCTCCCACCACTCACGGTTATCGAGATACCACTGGATGGTCTTCTTAATGCCGTCCTCAAACTTGGTCTCCGGCAGCCAGCCCAGCTCATTGTGGATCTTGGTCGGATCAATAGCATAACGCATATCGTGACCCTTGCGATCACCAACATGAGTGATCAAGCTTTCCGGCTTGCCCAGCTCCTTGCAGATAATCTTCACGATCTCAATATTCTGCTTCTCGTTGTGACCGCCGACGTTGTAGACTTCGCCCACACGACCCTTGTGGATAATCAGGTCAATGGCCTTGCAGTGGTCTTCGACATACAGCCAGT
>USSA01000186.1 GCA_900557255.1 uncultured Prevotella sp. | reverse complement strand
TGGGCGGTCATAATGTAAACCAAGACGTGATAGAATATAACTTCACGGAAGGCATCAAACGAGTAAGAGCCTCTCTACCACTTTTTGAAAACATTCTTTTCATTGATGGTACTTCCGATTTTGGCGACATTGTTGCCATTCACATCGAGAAATCAGGCAAGCATCAGATAACAGATCACCCAGCCGAGTGGTTCGACAAATACTTCAAAGAGGCATTCGATGCGCTTGTTGAAGGATAGGAAGAATAGTTCTTTTACAAGATTCTAGCAAATCATTTTATACCCAATTCCCCTCACATTGATGATTCTGATATTTTCATCGGCAGATAACTTGTGGCGGAGCTTGGTGATGAAAACATGAAGACTGCGGGAATTGAAGAAGCTGTCATCGCCCCAGAGTTGCAGGAGAATATCCTTGCTCTCTACCACATTGTTCTTGCTCTCCACAAGCATGCGAAGGATTTCGGATTCACGATGTGACAGTTCTGTATCCTTACCTTCCAACTGCAGAATCTGACTGGTAACATTCAGGCGATAACGACCGATGGAGAGCCATTGATCAGCAGCATCCGGATTATCAGGAGAAACATTTCCCCCTTCCTGTTCTTCAGAAGAAATATTTCCTGCAGAAGCCCGATGACAAAGCGACTTGATACGGACGATGAGCTCCTGGATGGCAAACGGCTTCTTCAGATAATCATTGCCACCCAATTTAAATCCCTCTACCACATCATTCACCGCCGAACGAGCCGTGAGGAAAAGCACAGGGGTACGGGAATCCGTCTTGCGGATACGGCGCACCATCTCGAAACCATCCATTTTGGGCATCATCACATCCGCAACCAACACATCAGGCTTCTGTTCATCAAACATACGAAGCCCCTCTTCGCCATCATGCGCCGTACGCATCTCGAAGCCCTGCGCCTCCAAGGTGTCGCTCAGAATCATCGCCAAGGATGTTTCGTCTTCTACCAGTAATACTTTTATCTTATTCATTGTTTCTTTTTTTACTTTTTACTTTTTTACCTTTAAGAAAATGCAGGGTAAAGCTGCTTTCTTTTCCCGGCTCGCTTTCTACGGAAACAGAACCGCCCATTTTCTCCATCAGGCTCTTGACATAGAAAAGCCCGAGACCATAGCCCTTAACCATATATTTATTGCCATCCGTCACCCGATAGAACTTGTCGAAAATATAAGGCAATTTATCGTGTGCAATACCGATTCCATTATCTGATACGGAAACCAGCACTTCATCCTCGGCTTTTCGGAAAGCCTTGATTTCTATCTTCACGCTATCTTCAGAATACTTGATGGCATTGTCTATGAGATTGCTCACGATGTTTGAGAAATGCATCCGGTCGGCATGAACCATCAGATTTTCCGGTTCTACGGACAACGAAATATTCACCTTTTTATCCGTTTTTTCTCCTGATTTCACTTTCAGCTGATGCTGGGAGATTAAGGGTTCAATCACCTCCTTCATTGGGACTTCCACGATATTGAGAAGCATTGATTTCCGTCGTTCCATACTCATCGACAGAATCTGTTCCACCAATCCGCTGAGCGTCTGCAACTGCTTCTGGGCGATGGTGAGATACTTGCGCGCCTTATCAGGATGCTGTAGCATTCCGTAGTTCAGCAGGGAGTCGGTGGCAGCATAAGCTACGGCTATCGGAGTCTTCAATTCGTGCGTGATATTATTGGTGAAATCACTCTTCATCTCATCAAGCGTCTTCTGCTTGAGCATCGTATGAATCAGGAACCAGAAGACAAAAGCCAGGATGAGCATGATGAAGAGCGATGTGGCAAGGATGCCTGCCATCTGGCTGAGCACAGTCATCGTAAGCGGCTCTAGGGTGAGGACATATTTCTCCTCATTCGCCTCCCCCTCATTACAAACCACATATTGGTATTGCTTGGCATTGGCGGAAGGCACATACCCCTTCGTCGTCACTTTCACCAAAACCTTCTTTCCTGCAAAAAGCTGAATCTGATGCGGAAGCGGATGAATATCGTCGCCCACCAACAAACTGTCTGAAAGCATCTTGGCAACCCATGCACTGTCATAGTCATTGATGTCAGGTTTGGCGAATTCATTCAATTTACCAAAAAGTGCTTGTTGCACCATAGTTGCCAGCTTGCCCGACATCATCATCATCAATTCCTGATCCTTGTCATCTTCACTACGCTTCTCTTGCTTGGTAAAAGTTGTTTGAACAGACTGAACGATCTTTCCTCCACGAACCTTTTTCACCTTTACCTTTTGATCTATATCATCGTCTTCATCCATAGAAAAAGCAACAGCACCCGTCAGTTGTCTATGAGGCCCTTTATCATCATTGCGCAATCGTTCGATTCGCTTCTTCATCTCCATGAAGTGAGCGTATTCCATTCCATCCTTGATTTTTGCTTCAACCTCCTTTTTCTGAGACTGATAAAGCCCCACGAGCCAATAGGTCTGATATGCGAAGATGCAGACCAAAGCCGTGATGACGAGCGTAACTATGTATTTAAGATGTAACTTCATTCTTTCCTTTATTAAAGATTTTTCCAGATGAATTCAATACTCATTTTCTGAAAATCGGATAAACCTCCGTGGTATTCTTCCATCCCCATTTACCATTCTTTTGTGGCGCAAACTCTCGTCCCATCTTGGCTCCTATCCCCCAATGTTGATTGAACATCACTTCCATGAAGCCACCATAGCTGCTCTTGGGATTGAAAGGAGACATGATGACGCTTCGAGGGTCAGAGGTTTTCGTTGGAACATATTGTCCATAAAATCCCACTGTGAGCCAGTCGTTTACTTGATAAGCCATTCGTCCACCAAAAGAAGCTTTGGTGAGATTGCCAAATCCATATACTCCCGTGTTTATCTTTTCTATCCCGACATAAGGAGAAAAAACAAAACGCCCGAAATTTTGTTGATAAACAACCCCTGCAGTCTGCCTATTCATCAGTCCTGTGACTTCAATACCCGAAGAATATACCGCCATCGTACCCAAATTCGGGGAAAGAAGAGAAATATGAGGTATTGCATTCGGCGCAATCTCCAAAGGTTTTCCTTCTTCCGACATCCAAGGTGCATTCGATTCAGAGTAATAAGATTTGCCTTGAAGTACAGGAAATCCACCGAGCGAAGGACGAGAATATTCCAACGACATACCTTCCTTAGGTAAAGATGCCTTCGGAATGGAATCCAAAGAAACACTCTTCACTTCCTGTGCTTGCATTACCAATGTCCAAAAGCAAGCCATAACTGTCAATATGAATATTCTTCGTTTATCTTTCATGCTTGCAAAAGTAATAAAAAAGAAGATAAGTAAGATACTTTTCAGGGAATTATTTCTGATTTGATAAGACTAAATAACACTTCTGATAAGACTTGATAATCAAAATTCCTTGCTGACACGAGATTTTTACAGTACTTTTGCAACCGAAATCGGGAGTTTTTTCCGAAAGAACGATAAAAAGATAAAACGATAAGAAGAATATGAAAAGATTGGTTATATTAAGCGCTTGCCTGGCCATCAGTCTTGCCGGCTGGGCACAAGGAAACAGAAATGATTCCCTGAGAATGGACAGCATTATCCATTCCCTCCCCGATGTGATGGTAAAAGGCAACCGACCTATCGTAAAGGTAAAAGGGGCGACATTGACCTATGACCTGCCTCAACTCATCAAAAATCATCCGGTGGATAATGCCTATGAAGCCATCAAGCAACTGCCTGGCGTGAGCGAACAAGATGAAGCCTTGACTCTCAACGCCCAATCCGTAACCGTGATGATAGACGGCAAGGCTACCACCATGACGAGCGAGCAGCTCTATTCGCTTCTGAAAACGATTCCTACCAGCCGCATCGCCAACGCCGAAGTCATCTATTCAGCCCCAGCCCGCTATCAGGTAAAGGGACAGGTCATCAATCTCCTGCTGAAGCACAACACAGGCTTTCACTCCCTGCAAGGCGAGTTCTTCGGCGGCTACACCCACCAGAACCGCAACAGTTACACAGAGCGCGCCTCCTTGCTCTTCACCAACAAGAAATGGGAAATAGACATGCTCTATTCCTTTGGTCATGGCAAGAGATATTATTACTATGAAAATGAGTTTGCCCACACCTTGACTGATGGCACTTCCTATGCCTTCTCTACACATAGCGACAATATCAAACGCCATCTCAACCACAACATCCGACTGGGCATCAACTATCATCTGGCAAAGGATCATCAGCTCAGCTTTGCCTACACCTCACAACTCAATAACACGAGAGGAACTTCAGAGGATGATGGCGATTTCACATCCCTTCTCAGAATCCATGCCAAGAGTCAGTTTCACAATTTCCGCCTGGATTACTCCACACCATTCGGCTTCTCGGCAGGAGCAGAATACACCTATTATAATTCACCGGATGAACAATGCCTGAAAAGCAGTCTCTACGATGAGATTTACGACATCACAAGCCAGCAACGAATCGACAAATGGCACGCTTACCTCAAGCAGGAGCACGACTTAGGAAAAGACTGGGGCTTGAACTACGGCATAAATTACACCACATCAAGAGACAAGAGTTCGCAGGAAAACAACAACAAGTCTTCTGATGGCAACACCATTCAAACCGAAGATCAAATGTGTTTCTACATCGGAGCCAGCAAATCATTCGGCCAAAAACTCACGATGGAAGCATCGCTCATGGAAGAATATTACCACACCCCAATCTGGGATGAGTGGAACCTCTTCCCAACACTCTCCATCACCTATCTTCCAAAAGCTGGACACGTCATCCAATTCGACTTGGATTGCGACAGAGACTACCCTACCTATTGGTCGGTGAAGGACTTCACCACCTATAATGCGGGCGGATATGGAAAGATTGTAGGAAACCCGACGTTGAAGCCATCACGAGACCTCAGCCTCTCGCCTACCTACATTCTGCACAGCAGATACGTGGCAAGTCTCTTCTTCAACAACTCGAAAGATGAATTCCGTCAGCTTCCTTACCAGAGCGACAAGAAGAAGGAGATGGAATACAAGCATGTCAACTTCGATCATGTAAACCAGGTAGGCTTGATGCTCACAGCCCCAATCAACATAGGCAACTGGTGGCAGAATCGCCTTACTTTCACCGGCGTTTATCAGAACGACAAGAATTCCAACTTCTATGATCTTCCATTCGACCGCAGCAAATGGTTCTGTCAAGCCCAGTGGAACGGCACTTTTCTCTTTGGCAAGCATGTGCTTCTCAACCTCGATGCTTCCGTCCATACCGACGCCATCCAAGGAATCATCGACATCCCTGCCTCAGGCTATCTCAACGCTGCCCTCACCTGGAAGCCACTCAAGGATGACAAGTTCCAGCTGAAAGCCTACTGCAACGACATCTTCGAGACAGGCGACAACCATCTGCACGACACCTATCGAGGTCAGCACGTCATCAACAAAATGTACTTTGGCAGAATCATAGGCCTCTCCCTCACCTATCGATTCGGCGGCTACAAGGCCAAGCAGCATGAAGAAGTAGATACTTCCAGATT
>USSA01000185.1 GCA_900557255.1 uncultured Prevotella sp. | reverse complement strand
TAGTCCAGAACCTTCAGAACAGAATGAAATTGGTTCGCACCTTTTTTGTGCCTAAGAATGAAATAACCAAAAAGTAAATGATTAGCTTATGGAAAAATTAGAAAATACAAAGCCAGAAAAGCTACTGATAGCCATCAGCGCATTAGGCAATCATGGCAAGACACTAAGTGCTACCAGATTGATAGAACTTTTAATTTCACATCGTGAAGGATGGCTTTATGATAGCCGTTCCATCATTCTCAAGAAAGAGCAACTGGCTATTCTACAACGTAATGGAACGGCAGAAATTGCAGTTATTACCATTGGTGATGGAGTAGGTCGCAGATTTGAAGATTGGTATAATATTGTAGCAAGTATTCCAACTATCAAAATCATTGTTGGATGTTGTCGTACAAAACATGGGACATTCGCCTATCTCAAAAAATTTGCAATGACTCATCAATATACAATGGTTGTAACGCATCCATATTTTCAAGAGATGCCTGTTTTGACTAAGGGTTCACCTATTGCAAACTATTGGAACGCAATTTTTGCAAACCAGCTATTAGACATGATACATTTACACTTGTAAACAATATTGGGAATAATAACAATTAAAAACAAGAAGAATATGAAAAAGATTTATCTAATCATGATACTCTTCTTTGCGATAGCATCGGGAGTATTTGCACAAACTGCCAACATTGTCACCCTCACGCTAAAAGCCAAGTCTGGTGAAGCAGAAGCACAGAATGCTTTGGGCGAAGCATATTATGATGGGAAAGGGGTTACGGAAAATTTACCTGAAGCAGTAAAATGGTTCACAAGAGCTGCAGAACAAGAAAATGCTAAAGCAGAATACAACTTAGGCAACTGCTATTATTATGGCTATGGAGTATACCAGAACTATGGAGAAGCCGAAAAATGGTACACAAAAGCAGCTGAACAAGGATATGCTGAAGCACAAAACAGCTTAGGATACTATTATGAAATTGAGGAATTAAACCCTAAAAAAGCCGTAGAGTGGTATACAAAAGCGGCAGAACAAGGACTACCAATAGCACAATGCAACTTGGGAATCTGCTATGAATATGGCAAATGGGTAGAAAAGAACCTTGAAGAAGCCGTGAAATGGTATACAAAAGCAGCCAACCAAGAATATGCGCAGGCTCAATACTATCTGGGAAAAGCCTATGATGAAGGCAAAGGTGTAGCTAAGAATGATTCGGAAGCTATGAATTGGTATCTCAAAGCGATCAAAAACAATTCTCCAGAAGCAGCCTATTATTATGGTGACATGCTCTTAAACGGTAACAAACAAAAGGGTATAACAAAAAACATACCAGAAGGAGTCAAATATTTGCGCAAGGCAGCTGATCTAAAAAACCTTGATGCAATTCAGGTTTTGGTTGGTGCCTATTTATTGAAAATGGAAGGTAAGAATGATTTAGGTATTAGCAAAAATCTTTCTTACGCAGACTTTGTTAAGTATCTGAAAATTGGTGCAGAACAAGGAAATCAAGACATGAAAACTATTCTGGCCAATTTACCAAATTATAAATCAATGATAGCACAAGAAAAAAGTCTTGTAGCGAAATATGGACAGAGAGCATACGACAACATTAAAAAGGGAAAGGTTTATATAGGTATGCCAGAAGGTATCCTTACCGAATTCAGGACTTTTGAGACTGATGGTAGCAGATATCAAATGTACAAATACAATGGTCCTTACAGAGACTTAGTTGGTACTTACAAACAATATATCCCTTCCTATGGTCTCCGACTGGCCAATCTTCTTGGGAAGGTATTCCCTAGAATCGTAAAGGTTAGAAACGGAAAGGTTACAAATGTCATATATTAATAACATTATTAAGTGGACTCATAAAAGCATTACATTTATTATGAAGCATTCATTTTTACAAACATTAAGCACCACTTTTTCCTCTAAAATCGGAAAAAGTATCATTTTAGCAATATTCGTTATGCTAACAGGAAGTCCGACCTTCGGACAAGCAAGACGAGGCACTACACAAAAAGCCAATACAACAACTGTCACTAAGCCAAGCCCAAATTTGGTGAACGACTTTAACAAAAAAATCAAAAACCATTATTTCTTCAACAATAAGTCGAACAAAAATGAGTGGGACATCGTATTCAAACCTGCTAATACTGAAGGAAAAGGCGGTGGAAATATCGTGATACCTATCTCTAAACATGGCCTGTCATTCTCATACAACATCACTGCAAACGGAAGCATCTATATCAAGATTGACAACGTCAAGATGAAGGAGGAGAAGATAACATGGCAAACTAATCCCGATGGGGTCATTTTAGAAGATCTGTTTTTCCAATTGCAGAGCGACTCACTTAAATACGATGAACTTGTAAATTGGAATCCAAACGAAGAGCTAGCTTACAACGAAGTCATTGAAATTGATAAAGTTGATGAAAAGCCATCTTTTCCTGGTGGTGAAAGTGCAATGAAGTCTTATCTGAACAGCAATGTAAAATATCCTGTTGAGGCACAGGAAAATGGCATACAAGGACGTGTAATCGTACAGTTTATCATAGAGAAAGACGGCTCTATATCTGACGTTAAGATTAGTAGAAGTGTTAACCCGTCATTTGATAGGGAAGCCCTACGTGTTGTTAAGGCTATGCCAAAGTGGAATCCTGGCAAACTGAAAGGTATTCCAGCTCGTGTAAAAAACGAAGTTCCTGTTGTATTCAGATTTTAATAAGAATCTATACTAAAGACGTGAAAGTGGCTACTATAAAGTGTTAATTACAGATTACAAGACAATGAAAAAGAAACATTTTTTTATCATGATGCTTGTCTGTTTCACAACAAGCATCATAAGTTGCTCCAACAGCAATAGAAACAGTTCTGAAAATGGAATAGACTCAGCTGCCATAGCACAAGCTAAAGCTGACAGTATCGCTAGGGTCGACAGCATAGTTCGTGCTGATAGTATTGCAAGAGCAGACAGTATTGCTAAATCAAACAATTTGGCAGTAGGAATGTCTGTAAAGGAGGCATTACAGAAGTCTGGCGTCAAGAAAGATTGCGCAGATGCATTTGATGGACAACACGAAGGAGATGCCTTGGTTTTGATACAAAACGGCAAGAAGTTTCTCACAAATGTTAGTTATCACATGAAGAACGGCTTTGCTGAATGTGATCATCTCAACTTTAACCTTTTGCCAGACAGTTATGAAGGTGACATCACTCTGGTTAGAGCCAAGGACTGTGCTGCATCCGCAAAAATTGTAAAGGAAATCAAATGACAAGCCTCATGAGACATTCTATTATCACAGCATTAGCCGTTTGCCTAGTCGCATCATTTACCGCCTGTGGCAACAAACAGACTAAAGATGCAGAAACCGTAGACAGTACGGCTATAAAAGACTCTATCGTTTCAGAAAAAGTAGAGCCACAAGTGGACTCTACAAAAATCTTTAGCGACACAGTTGCACAAAGAGGGAAAATGGTATATAAGGTAACACGCCAAGTAGAAGACGACATCGTATATGATGACGAAAGAGACTTGGATAAGAGCACATTTACTGAGTCATTGCGCATTACCTTCAAGAACAATGGCAAAGTCAGCATCAAGGAAACATTGCAAGACGATGCTACTTGGAGTGGAGAATGGGAAGCGAATGGCTATGACATAACCGTTTACGCCAACGATTTAGTCCTACGAGGTACCGTTTCCAAAGATTACAAGACACTTGAACTTTCCTCAGAATCTATCAGCAAAGTAAGTTGGACAGGTTCTAGAAAATTAAAACTTCAATAAACTTATTACATTCATGGCTTTCCTATTGATATAATAGCGAATTGCCATGAATGTTTTTTATTTTCCTCCTAAGAATAGTATCAGTTATGAAAACGGACATTAAAATACCGTTTACCGCAAAAACACAAAGTAAAGTATCGCAAAAATACAAAGTAAAATACCGTTAAAACACAAAATAAAATACCACAAAAATACAAAATTATTTGTAGATTCCACTATTTATTACTATCTTTGCAAACAAAAACATATTGAACATGAAGTATTTAGATAGAATAGCAGACAGAATGCTCCAACTTCGTCTGGAAGCCTTTGGAGCAGTACAGATTGTTGGACCAAAATGGTGCGGAAAAACCACTACGGCCATGCAGCAGTCAAAGAGCGTAATCAAGATGCAAGATCCAGATAAGCGTGAAGGATATCTGGCGACGGCACGCACCAAACCATCCTTGCTGCTCAAAGGCAAAACACCACGACTGATAGACGAGTGGCAGGTAGCACCAGTTTTATGGGATGCTGTTCGGAATACCGTAGATGAGCGAAAACAGAAAGGTCAGTTTATCTTAACCGGTTCTACAGTCGTCGAAGACAAAAACGGAGAAATCATGCATACGGGTACTGGTCGCATCTCCAAGATGCCCATGTATCCTATGAGCCTTTATGAGTCAAAGGAATCAACAGGCTCCATATCTTTACGTTTATTGTTTGATGACCCAGCTTACGATATTGATGGATTTCTGTCAGACATGACCGTGGAGAAACTGATTTTCGCTGCTTGCCGAGGCGGTTGGCCAGCATCACTGGACGTCACTTCGCAGGAGGCACAATTACTGATAGCACAGGATTACGTAAATGTGATTTGCGATGAAGATATATCGAGGGTAGATGGCGTAAGAAGACAGCCAGCTTTGGCTCGACTCATCATGCGTTCTTATGCCCGGAACATCTGCACCCTCGTCAAGAAATCCAAGATGTTGGCAGACATCACGGTAGAAATGGAGAAAACGTCGATGCCAACATTTGATGATTATGTTTCTGCCCTGCAACGATTGTTTGTCATAGAAGATGTGGAGGCATGGTGTCCGGCAATCCGCTCAGCCGCTGCAATCCGTTCGGGAGCCAAGCGTTGCTTTGTAGATCCTTCCATAGCTGTTGCTGCTTTGGGTATGTCACCAAGAAATCTGGAATTAGACCTTCGAACCTTTGGTTTCATATTCGAGTGTATGTGCATTCGCGACCTGAAGGTATATTCGCAAGCCTTGGGAGGTAGAGTCTCTTACTATCACGACCGCTATGACCTGGAGGCAGACATCGTGCTTCATCTTGCAGATGGCCGCTATGCCTTGATAGAATGCAAGTTGGGTAGTCGGGAGATAGAAGATGGTGCCAAGCATCTCCTGCAACTACGGGATTTGATTCGTGAGAAGAACAAGACAGAGCATCAGATGCCACTCAGAGAGCCAGACCTGCTGATTGTCATGACAGGAGGCGAAATGGCTTATACCAGGGAAGATGGAGTAAAGGTTATACCTTTGGCTACATTAAAAGACTAAGAAAAGGGCACTCATCCTTACCTCACTTAGGATACCACCGCCCTAACTACCTTTTTTAACATAGTTAGGGCGGACTTATAAGCCGCTAATTCAATAATCAAGCGCCAATACTTTTTTTTCAAAATATTGGCGTTTTTTTTTGAAATTTTCCCTTCATATTACTATATTATAAAACCTGTTGGCGGAATTAAAAAAACGCCTGAAAATTAGTATATTTTTATGGAGAA
>USSA01000184.1 GCA_900557255.1 uncultured Prevotella sp. | reverse complement strand
AAAACATAATGACCCTAAATGACTTTGACCTAATGACCCACTAAGTGTAATGCTTAATTTAGTTGTTTGTTAGAGTATGTGATAGTTCTAAATTGCTTGTGTATGAGATGATTACGAAAGTATATATCAGTTGTGCTTCATTTGTGTGAGTATAATAATAATCTACATTCTCTGGTGAGAAATACTGCACATTGCACCGCTCTAGTGTTCATTTTTATATCCCTAATTCATTGTATTTGTCAAAAATACCTACCTTTGGAGCATGTTTTCACGTCCGAGGAGGGGCATTTTTTACCCTTAGAAGAGGGGGTAAAACATCTTCCTAACCCCCATATTTGCATTTTATTTTCTAAAACGCAAAAAAAACTGCGGATTTTCGCATCATTTCCGTTACTATTTTCTGTAGTAAGGATATTATACATACATATATATAAACACTCCTTTTTATCGTTGTAGGAGATGATATAACGATATTTTAGTATCTTGTTTTTTCTTTACAAAACAACAAAAACGCCCTATAGAAGAACGCAAACTCACATCCACGTTATTTGGTATATTTGGGGCTCTTATCTCTAAATTTTGCAAGAAATCAAAGTAAATTGAGCCCCAAATATACCTTTCCTCATCGTTTTCAGTACCTATTTATATTATATATGGTACTTATTCTGGTAGTGGCGCTTGGATTTAACAGGGGCTCCATGGAAGGAACCACTGCCCATACCGCTGCTGCCACGAAGACTCTCATGGAAGCCTGAACTACCGCTATATTCACCCCAGCGAGCTCTGATTCTATCTACATAATTAACCGTCTCCGTGCCTCGCATGTAACCATGTTTCACTACCGGATCTGTGTAATAAGCCGGTTGAGAAAGGCGCAGAATATAATCGCGGATCACGCCCCAGTTGTGCGGATTCTGACCATGTTTGCGAGCCAGCGCCATCGCATCTCTGATGTGGAAATGGCCACCATTATAAGAAGCAAGGGCGAAAAGCATGCGCTGGAAAGGGTCGCCCACGTCAGAGAAATGCCCCTGCAGTTCCGCCATATATCTGGCTGCCGCAGCCACATTCGCCTCAGGTTCATGAATCATGCTCATCGGCAAACCCAGATGGGCAGCCGTGCCTGGCATAATCTGCATCAGTCCACAAGCTCCAGCCCATGACTTCGCATTCGGGTCGAAACAGCTCTCCTGATAACATTGGGCTGCCATCAGACGCCAGTCCATGCGAGCCGTTCCGCTATAGCGCTGGAAGAGGTGGTCGTAGCGGGAAATAACACCCTTAGAACGGTTCAGGAATGGTGAATAAACGTGGCGGCGCACGCTGGCAGAAGAAAGCAGCCACGATTCTTCCTGCTTGACCTGAGCAATCAGCTTAGGCTTAAACCAGCCGTTCAGGGTGTCGGCAAGACTCTTGTTACCATTCAGCACAGCCCATTGGGTTCGGGTGCTGTCGGGCGTAACACCACAGAACAGCAGGTTGCCTCTGGTCTGTTTTCGGGGTAGGGGCACGGCAATCACATCACCTTCTCCCTTCTCCAGTTTGCGCACCATTTCAGACGTATCCTTACATTCTTCTACACGTAACGACACGCCGATCTGCTGGGCAAACTTCTCGCAGAGCAGATATTGCAGTCCCATTCCGTGGCTGTGGTAATCATAATAGGTAGTAGGACCGTTAACGGTAAGCATGATGAGCTCACCATTGGCCTGAATATCTTCGAGCGAAAGCCCCTTGCTGGTTGAAACAGATTTCTTTTCATCGCCATCAGCCCCATCAGAGTTGTCTGCATACTCCATTTCGCCTACGGGAGTTCCCCATGGCGTAAGCTCCTGCTGCGGTTTCTTGTCGGCACAGGCAGCGAGCAAAAATAGTGCATATAATGCGTATAAATATCCTTTATTCTTCATTTCAGCTGCAAAAGTACGAAATATTTTGCACATAAGTGAGAAATTATTTGTTTATTCTAATAAAAATATGTACTTTTGCAATGTTTTTCAAACAAAATATAGAAATATGTTACGAATAGCAGTACAAAGTAAGGGTCGTCTTTTCGACGACACCATGAATCTCTTAGCAGAGGCTGACATCAAAGTAAGCGCCTCTAAACGCACCCTCCTGGTGCAGTCAAGCAACTTTCCTCTCGAGGTTCTCTACCTTCGTGATGATGATATTCCTCAGAGCGTAGCCTCTGGTGTGGCAGATATCGGAATCGTGGGCGAGAACGAGTTTGTTGAGCGTGGAGAGAATGCGCAGATTATTGACCGTCTGGATTTCAGCAAGTGCCGCCTGAGCCTCGCCATTCCTAAGAAGATTGATTATCCGGGATTGCAATGGTTCAACGGCAAGAAGATTGCCACTTCTTACCCTAACATCCTGCGCAAGTTTATGAAGAAGAACAACATCAATGCCGACATCCATGTCATTACGGGTTCTGTAGAAATCAGTCCGGGCATCGGTTTGGCTGACGGTATTTTCGATATTGTTAGTTCAGGTTCTACTCTGGTCAGCAACAATCTTGCTGAGGTTGAGGTGGTGATGAAGAGCGAGGCTCTGCTCATCGGCAACTGGAACATGGACGAGGAGAAGCATGAGATTCTGAACGAGATGCTGTTCCGCTTTGAGGCTGTACGTTCTGCACAGGACAAGAAGTACGTGATGATGAATGCTCCTAAGGCAAAGGTTCAGGAGATTACAGAAGTATTGCCAGGCATCAAGAGCCCTACGATTATCCCATTGGCTGATGAGGAATGGTGCTCTATCCACACCGTGCTCGATGAGAAGCGTTTCTGGGAAATCATAGGCAAGTTGAAGGAACTCGGTGCACAGGGCATCCTGGTAACACCAATCGAAAAGATGATATTATAATAATGTGTAGTGTTTTATGTGTAATGTTTATTTAGAGACATTATGCGTTTAAAACTAAACATTAAACATTAATAATTAAACATTAATAAAAGGAATGAAGGTAATAAAGTATCCTGCAAAGGAGGAATGGAGCGAGATTGTAAAACGCCCACACCTGGATGTTTCGCAGCTGAATGCGACCGTACAAGGTGTACTCGACGATGTGAAAAACCATGGCGATGAAGCCGTGAAGCGTTACGAGGAGAAGTTTGATCATGCCCATCTTGATTCTTTGGCTGTGACTGAAGCTGAAATCGAAGAGGCAGAGAAAATGGTTTCTCAAGAACTGAAAGACGCTTTGCACCTCGCCCATCATAACATTGCCGCATTCCATCATAGCCAGAAGTTTGATGGTGTAAAGGTTGAAACTTGCCCGGGTGTAACCTGCTGGCAGAAGAGTGTGGCTATAGAGAAGGTGGGATTGTATATCCCGGGAGGTACTGCTCCTCTCTTTAGCACCGTTCTGATGCTTGCTACTCCTGCCAAGATTGCGGGATGTAAAGAAATAGTACTGTGTACTCCTCCTAATAAAGAGGGCAAGGTGAACCCGGCTATCCTCATGGCGGCAAAAATTGCGGGCGTGAACAGAATCTTTAAGGCGGGTGGCGTTCAGGCTATCGGAGCCATGGCTTACGGTACGGAGAGCGTGCCTAAGGTTTATAAGATTTTCGGTCCGGGCAACCAGTTTGTCATGGCTGCCAAGCAGCAGGTTTCCCTGCACGATGTGGCTATAGACATGCCTGCCGGTCCGTCTGAAGTTTGTCTTATTGCCGACGAAACAGCTAACCCTGTGTTTGCTGCTGCCGACCTGTTGTCGCAGGCTGAACATGGTTTTGATTCTCAGGTTTTCTTCATTACTACATCTGAAAAGGTGTTAGATGATGTAAAGAATAAAGTTGAAGTACAACTTGAGCGCTTGCCACGTAAGGAGATGGCACAGACCTCGTTAGATAACTCTAAGTTTATCCTCGTAAAGACCGAAGAGGAAGCAATCGACCTCTGCAACACTTATGCGCCGGAGCATCTGATTATCGCCACAGCCGATTACGAGCAGCTGGCAGAAAAGGTAGTGAATGCAGGTAGTGTATTCCTCGGAAACTATGCGTGCGAAAGTGCAGGCGACTATGCAAGCGGTACGAACCATACCTTGCCAACCCATGGTTATGCTTTGGCTTACAACGGAGTGAACCTGGACAGTTATAATCGCAAAATCACCTTCCAGCATCTTACAGAAGAAGGTATTCGTAACATTGGAAATGCTGTAGTGACCATGGCGGAAAATGAGCAATTGGAAGCTCATGCCAATGCGATGAGACTGAGAGTGAACAGTTTGAAACAATAGGGTGAAACGGGGAGTTGTAAAGATACTTCTTAATAGTTTTTGAAAGAAAAATGAAAGAATTGAAAGATTTGTGCCGAGAGAACATCTGGAATCTGGCACCTTACAGTTGCGCACGTACGGAGTTTGCAGGCAGAAATGCCCGTGTCTTCCTCGACGCCAATGAAAATCCATATAATGACCCTTACAATCGCTATCCTGATCCGCTGCAGGTTGAACTGAAGAAGCAGATCAGCAAGATTAAGGGTGTGGCTGAAGAGAAAATCTTCCTGGGCAACGGTTCCGACGAGGCCATTGATTTGGTTTACCGTGTATTCTGCCGCCCGGGCAAGGATAATGTAGTAGCGATTGCACCTACTTACGGAATGTATGAAGTTTGTGCAGACATCAACGATGTGGAGTATCGCTCTGTGCTGCTCGATGAAAATTATCAGATTTCTGCCGGAAAACTCCTGGCAGCCTGCGATGAACAGACAAAGGTTATCTGGTTCTGCAGTCCGAACAATCCTACGGGCAATCACATCAACCGCGAGGCAATCGTAGAGGTGTTGCAGAAATTCCAGGGTATTGTCATCATCGATGAAGCCTACAGCGATTTCTCTTCGGAGCGCACATTCCGCAGCGTGCTCGACAGATTTCCCAACATGATTGTGCTCAACACCATGAGTAAGGCATGGGGCTGTGCAGCCCTCCGTTTAGGAATGGCTTTTGCAAGCAAGGAGATTGTTGACCTATTTAATAAGGTGAAATATCCTTATAACATCAATCTGCTTACTCAGGAGTATGCGCTGGAAGTGATGAAGAATCCGCTGAAGGTTGACGAATGGGTGAAGAACATCCTGCAGGAGCGTTCTAAGGTAATGGTTGCATTCCTGGATCTGCCTATCTGCGAGAAGGTTTATCCTACTGATGCAAACTTCTTCCTGGCTAAAATGACCGACGCCAACGCCATCTATAATTATCTGGTGGCACAAGGCATTATCGTAAGAAACCGCAACAAGGTTCAGTTGTGCGGCAACTGTCTGAGAATTACGATAGGAAACAAGAGCGAGAATGCTGAATTACTCGGTGCTTTGAGACAGTACTAACATTTAAGCAGCACGCCCTGAAAGGGCAGAAGCCCCTAGCCCAGGGCAGCGCCCTGGGTCTATATATTAATAACCAAGTCGCCCTGTAAGGGCAAAAGCTTCATATATTTAAAGCTTTTGCCCTTACAGGGCGATTTTAGTATCTCACATTCTAAACCCAGGGTGTTGCCCTGGGCTAGGAGCTTTTGCCCTTTCAGGGCGTATTGCTGACAATTATCTTCTTCTG
>USSA01000183.1 GCA_900557255.1 uncultured Prevotella sp. | reverse complement strand
TAGAGCACAACCTTGCCAAGGTTGGGGTCGCGGGTCCGAGTCCCGTTTTCCGCTCAACTCTTAACGTTTACCATGCCGCAATGGTGGAATTGGTAGACACGAGGGACTTAAAATCCCTTGGCCAGTAATGGCTGTGCGGGTTCGAGTCCCGCTCGCGGCACCTTAAAGTTTTTCCTTATGAAAAAATTTGCTTACATCCTCATTTTATTCATTACGCTGGTCTTAACATCATGTGGTGTTAGCGGTGGGCATTTCAAGTTTGAAGGCAAATTTCTCAACATGAATCAAGGCGAGTTTTATGTATACAGTCCTGACGGGGGCTTCGAAGGCGTTGACACCATCAAGGTAGAAGGCGGTCGTTTTACTTTCAAAACCGAATGTAAGGAAGATTTTACCATCATGCTTGTTTTCCCTAATTTCTCTGAGCAGCCTATCTTCGCAAAATCGGGCAAATCAGTAGAAATCAAGGCAGATGCTTCGCACCTTAAGGAAATGGAGGTAAGCGGAACCGAGGATAACGAACTGATGACAAAATTCCGCCAGAACATCCTGAAAGATACGCCACCTGAGGCTAAAAAGCATGCTGAAGACTTCGTCAGAGAACATCCGAATTCTATGTGCAGCATCTATCTGATTAAAAAATACTTCATCACTTCTACACAACCTGATTACCGCAAGGCGCTCTCACTCATCAATATCGTAGAGAAGGAACAGCCTAAAAACGGACAGTTGGCTAAGATGAAGCAGTTGGCAGAAACCATGAAGAATGTAGGCACCGGTGCGACCCTGCCTTCATTTACAGCATACGATATCAACGGAAAACTCGTTTCTAGTACAGAAATGAGCAGCGCTCCGGTTGCCGTAATCTACACCTGGGCTACCTATAACTATGACAGCCAGGACATGCAGCGCGAACTGAAGAGCCGTCAGAAAAAATCGAACGGCAAGCTTAAGCTGATGGCTTTCTGTCTGGATGCCAGCAAGAGCGAATGCAAGAACAACATCAAGCGCGACTCTATCGCATGCCCTACCATCTGCAACGGCGAAATGCTGGAAGACAAGACCTTGAAGAAGTTGGGATTGGGAAACCTTCCTGACAACATCATACTTCAAAATGGTAAAATCATCGCCCGAGGCATGAAAAAGCAAGAGCTTTACAATAAGCTCGACCAACTGCTAAAATAAATACTTTCGAGCTAGTCAAGAACCCATAAAAAGCACGCCTATATGTTAGTAAAGACATATTGTGCAGCAGTTAACGGACTAGAAGTAACTACTGTAACCGTAGAAGTAAGCCTCAACAGAGGCGTCATGTACCACCTCACAGGTTTAGGCGACGAGGCGGTCAAGGAGAGCCGTAACCGAATTTCAGCAGCTCTCCAGTATAGCGGCTTCAAATTTCCGATAGCCGATATCACCATCAATCTGGCTCCAGCTGACCTCCGGAAAGAGGGCAGCAGTTTCGATTTGCCGCTTGCAATCGGACTTCTAGGCGCCAACAACAACATTCCCGAAGATCATCTGAAAGAGTACATGATGGTAGGCGAGTTGAGCCTTGACGGTACGCTCCAGCCTATCAAAGGTGCCCTGCCGATAGCTATCAGAGCCAGAGCAGAGCACTTTAAGGGACTGATTGTGCCGGAACAGAACGCTCGGGAAGCGGCTGTCGTAAACAATCTTGAGGTTTACGGCATGAAAACGCTTTTCGAAGTCATACAATTCATGAGCGACAGAAGCAATCCTTCTCCTACAATCGTTGACACCCGCAAGGAATTTTACGAAAACCAGACACATTGTGAATACGATTATGCCGATGTTCGCGGTCAGGAGAACGTGAAAAGAGCGCTCGAAGTGGCTGCGGCTGGCGGACACAACCTGATTATGGTAGGTCCTCCAGGTTCCGGAAAGTCGATGATGGCAAAACGTTTGCCGTCCATCCTCCCTCCCCTCACACTCTCTGAGAGTCTGGAAACAACACAGATTCACTCCATTGCAGGCAAACTGGGCAAGAATGTATCACTCATTTCCCAACGCCCGTTCCGGTCTCCTCACCATACCATCTCTCAAGTGGCTCTGGTAGGCGGTGGAACATCGCCACAACCGGGAGAAATATCACTCGCCCATAATGGCGTTCTGTTCTGCGATGAACTTCCGGAGTTCAACAAAACCACTCTGGAAGTACTCCGCCAGCCATTGGAAGACCGCCACATCAACATCAGCAGAGCGAAATATTCTACAGATTACCCATGTTCATTCATGTTTGTGGCAAGTATGAACCCTTGTCCATGCGGATATTATGGTGATCCGACACATCGTTGTGTCTGCACGCCAGGCCAGATTCAAAGATACATGAACAAGATTTCGGGTCCGTTACTCGACCGCATCGACATCCAATGCGAAATCAGTCCCGTTCCTTTCCAGGACATATCGAAGGCAGCACCAGGTGAGCCAAGTGCCAAGATCAGAGAAAGAGTCATCAAGGCAAGAGAAGTTCAAGCCGAAAGATTCAAAGATTATAAAGGCATCCATTGCAACGCCCAGATGACCGAAAGAATGATTCATCAGTTTGCCGAACCCGACGAACAAGGTATCGAACTGCTCCGAATAGCAATGGAGAAGCTTTCTTTGTCAGCCAGAGCCTATAACAGAATACTGAAAGTGGCACGAACCATTGCTGATTTGGCAGGAAATGAACAGATTAAGCCTGACCATATAGCAGAAGCCGTGGGATACAGAACCCTCGACAGAGGCGATTGGGCAGAAAGAGGACATTTATAATCATAAAGAAGATATATGTAAAAGGATAAAAATCCGTTTTTTCCTATCATTCGCTCTAAAAAGTTGGATTTATAAAGGGAAAAAGGGAGAAAAATAGAAGAATAGCCATTTTAAAATAGTTACAAATCTGTTTTAGAATGGCTATTTTCTTTTGTCATTACGAAAATATTACCCCATAAAGACAAAAGTACCACAAAAAACAGACAAAAACGAATAGCAAAATCGTCTAAGACGGGGTAATTTCTACTCCCTAAGGTGTAATAATTAATTTTAATTAGCTTTTAAATTTACAAAAATCACTAATTCTAATAAAAATTACCCCATATAGGATAAAAAAATGCATTACCTTTGCAAACGTAAAAAGAAAGCTAGCACAACGCTAGTTTAATTATTAACAACAAAACTATTAAGATTATGGATTGCATTTTTAAAATTACAAACGCAGTAAAGAAGATTGGTTTCGTAATTCTTCTTGCAGAGTTGGCCGTTATCGCCTATATGAACGTAATGTAAGAAATCTCTCTATAGATATAAATATATAAGGAGGAAGTTTTCTACATACTAAGGTAATTAGATTGTAAAAGGTCAACAACATAAGTTGTCAGAACGAATAAGTTCTTAGAAAAAGTAAATGATAATAATTAGGTACAGTCCTATCAGGGAGGAGTCTGATGGAAATGTACAAGATGGGAGGCTCTTGCAGAGATGCGAAGGGCCTTTTTTGTATCCTGCCCTACGCTATCCTTACTATAAAAACACTAAAGAACCCAGCTTTTTACACCTTATTATATATATAAGTAAGAAAAAGCGACGATAATTCTTTCTTATCTCCAACATTTTTTGTAATTTTGCAGCCAAATAACAAAAATATATTAGCTAATATGGAACAAAAGAACTTTAAACGTACTACCGTGACTGCGGCTTTGCCTTATGCCAACGGTGGTGTGCACATCGGTCACCTGGCAGGTGTATACGTGCCAGCCGATATCTATGTTCGCTATCTCCGCCTCAAGAAGCAGGATGTTGTCTTCATCGGCGGTAGCGATGAGCATGGTGTACCTGTTACTATCCGTGCCAAGAAAGAGGGAATTACCGTACAGGAGGTGGTTGACCGCTATCACAATCTCATCAAGAAGAGTTTCGAGGACTTTGGTATCTCTTTTGATATTTACAGCCGTACCACTTCGCCAACTCACAATAAGTTTGCTTCAGACTTCTTCCGCACACTCTATGACAAGGGCGTATTGGAAGAAAAAGTAGAGGAGCAGTTCTGCGACGAGGTAACAGGCGAATTCCTTACCGACCGTAATATCGTAGGTACTTGTCCTCGCTGTGGTGCAGAGGGTGCTTATGGCGACCAATGCGAGAAATGTGGTGCTACCCTCTCTCCTGAGGAGCTCATCAACCCTACCAACAAGAACAACCCTGGTCATGGTCTCGTAAAGAAGCCTACCAAGAACTGGTATCTTCCATTGAACAAGTATCAGGATTGGCTGAAGAAGTGGATTTTGGAAGGTCACAAGGAGTGGCGTACCAATGTTTACGGCCAATGCAAGAGCTGGTTGGATATGGATCTTCAGCCACGTGCGATGACCCGCGACCTGGATTGGGGTATTCCTGTTCCAGTAGAGGGTGCAGATGGAAAGGTGCTCTACGTTTGGTTCGATGCACCTATCGGTTACATCTCAAATACCAAAGAACTCTGCGATGCTCATCCAGAAAAGTGGGGAACATGGCAGAAGTGGTGGCAGGATCCTGAAACCCGTCTCGTTCACTTCATCGGTAAGGACAACATCGTGTTCCACTGCATCATCTTCCCTACTATGCTGAAGGCTCACGGCGACTATATCTTGCCAGACAACGTACCAGCCAACGAGTTCCTGAACCTGGAGGATGATAAGATTTCAACATCCCGCAACTGGGCAGTATGGTTGCACGAGTATCTCGTAGATTTGCCAGGCAAGCAGGATGTATTGCGCTATGTATTGACAGCCAATGCGCCTGAGACCAAGGACAACAACTTTACCTGGAAGGATTTCCAGGAGCGCAACAACTCTGAGTTGGTTGCCGTTTACGGTAACTTTGTAAACCGTGCCCTCCAACTCACCAAGAAGTATTGGGGCGGCGTAGTTCCTGCCTGTGGTGAATTGCAGGAGGTAGATGAGAAGGCTATCGCTGAGTTCAAGGACGTGAAGGAGAAGGTAGAGCAGTATCTTAACGTATTCAAGTTCCGCGAGGCTCAGAAAGAGGCTATGAACCTGGCACGTATCGGTAACCGATACATCACAGAGTGTGAGCCTTGGAAGGTTTGGAAGACCGATCCTAAGCGCGTGGAGACCATCCTGAACATCTCCCTCCAGTTGGTTGCCAACCTCGCCATCGCCTTCGAACCATTCTTGCCATTCTCTTCTGAGAAGCTCCGCAAGATGATCAATATGCCTAACTTCGAGTGGACTCAGCTCGGCAGCACAGATTTGCTCAAGGCTGGTACCCAGCTCGGTGAGCCTGAATTGCTCTTCGAGAAGATTGAGGATGAGGTTATCGAAAGACAGCTCCAGAAGCTCGCTGATACCAAGAAGGCTAACGAGGAGGCTTCTTATCAGGCCGCTCCTATCAAGCCAGAGGTTAGCTTCGATGATTTCGAGAAACTCGATATCCGCGTAGGTCACATTCTGAACTGCGAGAAGGTAAAGAAGTCTAAGAAACTCCTGAAGTTCACCATCGACGATGGTTCTGGCGTAGAGCGCACCATCTGCTCAGGTATCGCAGCCTACTACGAGCCAGAGCAGCTAATCGGCAAGGACGTATTGTTCGTAGCCAACTTTGCTCCTCGCAAGATGATGGGCAT
>USSA01000182.1 GCA_900557255.1 uncultured Prevotella sp. | reverse complement strand
TTATAAGTTCTATCGTGATGACCTTGGCTTCCATACAGAAGGTTCTAAGGCTGACAAGTATCGAATGATGGTGATGCTGCAGTATTCTTTGGATGGTACTGCGTATGGTGGTACTTATGATAATACAATAGGAGCTTTTTGGGCAGCTCCTAACCGACTGAAAGATTCAAAACTCAATACTGTTGCCCATGAGTTGGGACATAGTTTCCAGCTGCAATTGCAGGCTGATGGAGCACATGGATTCGATAGTACGTTTGGTGGTATCTATGAGATGACTTCACAATGGATGCTTTGGCAGATTAATCCAAACTGGATAGATGATGAAACTTACCATTGGGATGCTTTTAAGGGATTGACTCACAAAGCTTTCTTGCATGGCGATAATATCTATCATTCTCCATATGTATTAGAGTATTGGAGTCAGAAGCATGGCAAAGATATTATGGCGAAGCTTTGGAAGGCTGCTCAGGAGTATCAGGATCCGGTTGTTGTATACCAGAATGTGACAGGAACATCTCAGCAGCAGTTCCTTGATGAGATGTATGATTGTTATGCTCGTTTGGTAAACTTTGATTTCGACCGTGTGCGTGATGTAACCCGTAAGTATGCTAACTCTTTTCCAAGTGCTAAAGAGTATATGAATGAGATTGGTGATGGTTGGTTACAGGTAGATCCAAGCCATTGCCCAGAAAACTATGGTTTTAATGCTTTGAAATTAGAAGTTCCAGCCGCAGGTTCTACTGTAACTGTAAGTTTCAATAACATCATGGGTGATCCTAATTACACTTGTGATTGGTGGTGGTGTGGTAGCTACCGTTTTGGATTTGTCGGCGTAACAGAGTCGGGTAAATCTATCTACGGTGAAATAGGAACTGCAGATTTTGATAATCGTAATGCTTCAGTTTCATTTGAGTTGCCTAAAAATGAGCAATTGGCTCATTTGTGGCTTGTAGTTACGGCTGGTCCAAAGGATGGACACTGGAGCTTGGCTCAGTTGCCATTGGCACAATGGCCTTATCAAGTGAAGTTTAATGGTACAAAGTTGATTTAGGTATAACTTTATTAATTTTTATTATTTTGAAGTTTCAGTATTTATTGGCTGCGTCATTAGCGATTGCTATGGCGCAGCCGGCAAATGGTCAGATGTTCTTTGGTAAACCAAAGGAAGTTTCAGATTCTGCTTATCTGGCGCAGGCTCAAACTCCTCCTATGGGATGGAACTCCTGGAATAAGTTTGGTTGTAATGTCAGCGAAAAGCTGATTATGGATATAGCGGATAAGATGGTAGAGTCTGGTATGAAGGATGCGGGATACCAGTATGTTGTTATTGATGACTGCTGGCAGGTAGAACGCGACTCGCTTGGCTTCATTCAGGCAGATCCCGACCGCTTTCCTCACGGAATGAAATACCTGGCTGATTATATTCATAGCAAGGGCTTGAAGTTCGGTCTTTATTCCTGTGCTGGAAGCTACACCTGTCAAGGTCGCCCTGGCAGCCGTGGTCATCAGTTTCAGGACGCCTTGATGTATGCCAAATGGGGTGTAGATTACTTGAAGTATGACTGGTGCTCTGATGAGGGACAGAATGCGCAGGCTGCTTATGCTACTATGAGCGATGCAATCAAGGAGTCTGGTAGACCTATCATTCTCAGTATTTGCGAATGGGGCGAGCATGAACCTTGGAAATGGGGTAAGGGTATCGGACATCTGTGGCGCGTTACTGCCGATATCAGAGATTGCTACCAATGTCTCTTCGACTGGGGTGGCGTAGGTGTACTCAACGTCATCGACAAGATGGCTGATCTTTATCCGTATGCTGGACCGGGTCATTGGAATGATGCCGAGATGCTGGAAGTGGGTAATGGCGGTATGACCAAGGATGAGTATATTACTCATTTCTCTATGTGGTGTATGCTGGCTGCTCCGCTGATGGCCGGCAACGACTTGACCAAGATGGATAAGGATACCCATGAGATACTGACCAACAAGGAAGTGATTGCCGTTGACCAGGACCCTATGGGCGAGCAGGGACGCCGATTCATGGATATGGGAGAGAAGGAAATCTGGGCAAAGCCTCTGAGCAATGGCGAACTGGCAGTCTGCTTCCTGAACCGTACCGATTTCCCTTGGAAGCTGGACTATAACTGGAGAGCCCAGACTATCTATTTTGCCAACGAGGTGAACATTCATGCCAATGAATATGTTATCAGGGATCTTTGGAAACATAAGGATATTGGTACTACTGCTCAGAATACCAAGACAACTATTCCTGCTCATGGTGTATTGATGGTGAGACTTTCTAAGAAAATTAAATAACAAGAAAACCATCCGATAGAACTAATGCTACCGGATGGTTTTCTTGTTTTATTATGGTTTAAATAAGTCTCTCTATATCTTCTATAGAAAGTCCTGCTCCTTGGGCAACTTGCTCTTGTGTGAGCCCCATGCCGAGAAGACGCTTTGCGGTAGCCAACTTTTCTTTGGCAATGCCTTCTTCTCTGCCTTCTTCTCTGCCTTCTTCTCTGCCTTCTTCCTTCGCAGTATCGATCGAATTTTTTATATCTCGGTAAGCCTTGAGGCTATCCTCGTATTCTCGTAGCTCTTGTTGACTGAATTTTGCAATTTCTGCTTCTTCAAACAACTTCGTGAAAATTCTTTCTTTTAAAGCTTTCGGTCGTTTGTCAAGCTTGGGTAAATTCTTGAGTACATAGAGCCATTTGTCATACAGCGTTTCTAGCTCAGTCTCGCTTTTGTTGAATTTCGCAATCTCAATATACTTGAAAGAAAGTTTGTCGTTAAAGACCTTGAATGTCTTTTTGTCTAGCAGACCAACATCGTGGTTGATTTCTTTTTGGTCAAAAGCTTCTTCCTTAAAATCAAAATTGAGCAATGCAACCGTGTAAACATGGGCTAGCTTGAAATTCCAATCCTGTCCTTTTGGAGCTTGTTCTCTGATAGGAAATGTTGAGTAGAAGAGAGAACGGTCTTTGAAATATTTCTGAAAAGCGTTCTGCATCTCAACAATGAACTTTTCTCCTTTCTCATTTTCACAATACACATCAAAGATAGCTTTGCGCTCTGCGAAAACATCACCAACGTGTTCGCTATTGAGGTAGCGGACATCCTTAATGACTTGCTCTCCATCGAAAAGCGAATTCAGAAAGTTGATGAGCAAGTCTTTATTTGGCTTTGTTCCAAAGATACGTTTGAAACCAAAGTCGGTAAGTAAGCTGATATATCGTTCTTCTGATAATCTCATAATCTGTTCTTTTTATAGATTCTTTTGGCAAAGATACTACTTTTTGTAATATCTTCCAAGTTTTTTTGCGTAAATCTATTATTTTGATGATATTTTGAACGATTCTTTCTGTTTGTCTCATGAAAAAATAGTTATTTTGCAAACGGAACTTAACATAAACTTATTTAAACATAAACGAAATGAAATGTACTAAACCCATTTGGCTGGTAGTTTGGATACTGCCATTGTTTTATACGTACATATCCGAAGCGTAAGATGTGTTGTCTTAATACCCTATAACTCATAACTTAAACAGTCATACTTCCACGCTTATTCGGCTTGAATATCTTGATTTGTGCGGTTGCTGGCATATGCCGGCAACATTGCTGCCATATGCCAGCAGCATTGCTGGCAATTGCCGACAACCTTGCTGGCATATGGCAGCAATCACATACATCTAATTCTTTAAGGTGATAGATTGGGCTTCTCTCATCATATCAGCTATGTGTTTTAGCCTTTTAAGAATACTAAAGAAAGCATTCTTTCATCATAATGATAAAGGAATACGATATTGAGGTTTTGTGTTAAAAAGAAAACCATCCGATAGAACTAATGCTATCAGATGGTTTTCTGTATTATTATTGTTTAAACAAGTGTGCTATCTGGCGATGGCTTGTCTATAGGGTGTTGATTTCCCATTCGTCTATTGTCCTGTTGTCTTCCGAGAAGTTGATGCCGACCAACACTTTCTTGCGCTTGTCATCAGCAAAGGCCGAGGCATATTTCTTGTCCTCGATTTGAGCCAATGCCGTAGCGGCATCCTTTTTATATTTCAGTTCAAAGACATAGATACTGTCGGTGGTTTTCAGTACCATATCGATTCTGCCGTCAGAAGTAGGCTGTTCTGGGGTAACATCCACTCCTAGCATGGCAAATATGGTGTACAACACCGCTTGGTAATGGCGCTCATTGTTGTTGATCAATGTATAAGGGAACTTATCGTAGAAAGTCTTTAGATGAGGCAGGAATGCCGACATGTCTCCATCACGAACCAAGCAGTCGTAGTAGGCTCTACACAAGGCATCGTAGTTGCCCATTCCATCTGGTGAATAATAACGGAAAAGACTTGTGGAGAATCCTTGTCGAACCTCTTCGTTAGGAAATCCAAGACGGTATTGCTTGCTTCTCTTGTCGTACTCCTTGATAGTAAGATAGCCACTTTGGTACAAGACAGGCACTGGGTCTGAAATCTTTTCTGTAGGAGCGTCAAAGCGTTTGTCGGATGTCCAAATATCATCTAGCTGAAGCATATCGTATCCTTTTTTTTGCAAAAGCTCAACCAGAAATGTTGGGGTACCCGATGTAAACCAATAGCTGTTAAATTCTTTGTCATCCAATGCATTGATGATGCTGAATGGGTTGTAGATTCCAGGTGACTTTGCAGAAAAATGATAACCGTCGTAATGATAGCGCAACTCTGCCAGCGCTTCATCGTAAGTTAATTCGTTCTCGTCTGCCAATTCTTGGATGTCTTCCTGATAGTTGACCAAGAGTTCTTCTTCTGTGAAACCACAAACGGAGGCATACTCATTCTTCATCGTGATAATCTTGAGGTTGTTCAGCTCGCTGAAAATGCTCAATTGGCTGAACTTCGAAATACCTGTGATGAAGACAAAACGCAAGTTGGCGTCTTGTTGTTTGAGAGGGCTGAAAAAATCTCGCATGATGTCGCGTATCTGATTCTGCAAGTTTTCATCTTTCACGGAGTCGTGCATCGGGCAGTCGTATTCATCAATGAGCACCACCACCTTCTTGCCTGTCTGTTGACGAGCAGCCGATATGATGTTGGTTAATCGAGAACTGTAAACATCTGGATTGACAGTAGGGGTAGCGATGTGGTACAAACGTTCATATTCAGACAATATGCGATGAAGTGTTGTATGTAGGTTCTGTAGCTGATAATACTTGCCACTGCTCAAGTCGATATGGATTACAGGATAAGTTTCCCATTCGTTTTCCAGTTTCTCGATGGCAAGTCCTTCGAATAGTTCCTTCTTTCCCTCAAAATATGCCTGAAGGGTAGATACAAGGAGAGACTTTCCAAATCGTCGAGGACGACTCAGAAACAGATTTTGTGCATAATGCACCAATTGATATACAAGGTCTGTCTTGTCAACATAAGAGAAACCTTCCTCAATTATTTTTTCAAATGTCTGTATTCCTATAGGATATTTCATAATTGTCATCATTTCTTTTTATGGAATTCTTTTGGCAAAGATACGACTTTTTATAATATCCCCCAAGTTTTTTGGCATAAATCTATTATTCTGATGTAGTTTTTGACAAATCTCTAAGATGTTCTTTGGAAAAATACGATATTTCTATCATTTTAGACGATATTGCGAGCGTTTTTGCTAGATTA
>USSA01000181.1 GCA_900557255.1 uncultured Prevotella sp. | reverse complement strand
AGAAATGTTATTCCAAGCAAGAGTTAGCTCTTGAGTATTTCCCTGATGCCACTCCCGAAGTGGCAAGTGCCCATCTCAGAAGATGGATCAACCGCTGCAAGCCTCTCCACGATGCTCTGGTGAAGAGCGGCTACACCAAATGGTCGAAGGAATTCAGTCCGATACAGGTAGCCCACATCTTCGACTATCTGGGCGAGCCATAGGAAGAAAATCATTCTTCCGGGCTTATCTTCAGAAAAAGACGTGAAAATCAGTGAGAAACCGTGAGTAAACGTGAGAAACCGTGAATGGCGGATTCTGAATGTTGTATCTTTGCATTGTGATGATTCCCACGAGTCTGACTTCCTGCCACTGAGGCTAAGAGAGAAGGGAATTCTGTAATGTCCCTCTGAAATTCTTGTAACCTCTTCTAAATATCTTTGAATATCTCCGAAATTCTTTTAGAATTTTGAAGATTTCTACAAGATTTTTAGGGAATATGCAAGACGGGGTTAGCCGATGGCTTACAGTATTGAAACTATGCCAATAGGTAAAAGTAAAATCTCAGATATGGATTTCGGTTCTTTCGAGAACACGATTGACAAGAATATCGAAACGGATAAGGCTTCAGATAAGTTTGACCAACAGCTTCAAGCCTACAAGGATGCTGGCAATAGTTTGACTTCAGCAAAATCAGAACTTGAAACGGCAACAACTTCTTTACAGGAAGCAAAGGACAACTTGAATAAAGCCACCGATAAAGCAGATGCGGTTACGAAAGCCATTGATAGCTTTATTGCCAAAGTGAAAGATATAAAATTCAAGGCTAAGGTTGATGATGCCGACATTGAGAAACTGACAGATAACAGAAAGAAACTCATTGGCGATGAGTCCAAACTTCTTGAAGACCACCGAAAGGAGAACAAGGATATTCTCACTTGCCATTTCTATGATATGTCTAATATGATGTCAAGGAATGAAGGTGTGTGGCTGTCGAATGGTTGGGTAAAGGCTTTTCTTTGGATATTCCTGCCGTGTTTTCTTTATACGGTCATTTCGATTGTATATTTAGTTGCATCGTGCATAGACAAGTGAAAAAGCGGATGGTTGTTGTATAATCAACTCCATCCGCTATATTTGCTTTTATAATTGTGTCATTCTAACAGAATGACGTGTGCCTGAGTATTGTCCATATCAGGCATTGTCATTCCAACTGGTGCACCAATATAAGTAGGATCTGTAATGACATAATGTTTTCCATTTAAAGAAATATAATCCCCGGTAACATTATCTGTAAAGCATACTGCACTTGCCAAATGTCCTGGGTAAAACACTAAAATAGTTTTCAATCCCAATAAGTCCCTTATTAAACGACTGAATAGTATAGATCTGTCTTCACAGTCACAATAAGGATAATATAAGGTTTCTTCTGCAAAGAAGGCCCTGTCGTGTCCCCACACTTTATCATCATATTCATAAACAAATGCAGTTTGAACCCAATTCAGTAACTTGTTAGCAGCTTCCAATTGACTCAAGCCATTGATTTTTTCTTTTAGTGCAGGATAAAGGTCTTTTTTCACATGTTCATCCAATGGCGTGTTGGCATACATTGCCCACCTTGTCATAAAGTTATTATTTACTTCCGATGTTGGGTAAGTATTATAGAAATCTATTAGGTTCTCGTTAACTTGAACTTGTACTTGAACATTTGGATATCTTTTAGATGTCAAAGTTCGCAAATCACTTGCCTTATATTCAAATTTTTGATTTTGCGGAATATACAAGGATAAAGGTTTTTCTTGCGGAAATGATGCATCACATATTTCAAGTTGATTCTCGTTACATTCAAATGGATAAAAATTCAAATTATCAATATTAAAATATGCAATATCATAGATTCCATGTTCACTTGCATATAATAAATATATGTGTTGCTTATTTCTTCCTAATCTCATTTTATATCCACTTTGGGCATAAATATAAGAAGTAAGCATTGTCGCTTCATTGGAATTTCCATATATAGCTTTTGAAAATGAAGATAATAAGTTTAGGTATGCCCAATCACATAAGTTCCTGCCAACTCTTATTGCAAGACAGTCTCTTATGGTGTTGTTGAGTACGCCCTCTGCTGACAGTTGTGTCCAGACATTAGATAACTGTTCGTTGCTACAATCTTGGAGAGACAGATTTAGGTCCTTATTAAGGCGAATCTGGCATTTTGTTCCACAGTAGATAAAGTCAATCGTCCTTTCTTGTGGTTGAGAGTCCTCTTTGATGGGCGCGATAGGAGTAGGTTGTGGATCTGGTGTTGGTGGTACAACAACTTCCTTGATCGGGATAGGATTGCTCTCTATGGGCTTGTTCTTATCTTCTTCGGGAATAGTGACAGGTGGCACAGTCTCGTCCTTGGGTTTTGGAATGGCAGGCAAGGCATTGTATTGCTCCCAAGCTTGCTTTAAGAAAACGGCATATTGTTCGTTGGCTTGCGTTCTGAAGTCATTGTATTTTTGTAGTGCCTGCTTTTTGAAATCATCGTATGTCTTGCGAGGATTAATGTTTTGGGCAAAGCCGTTTGTTGAAGCCAACAACACCCAAAACAATATAGGCAAAAGTTTGTTCTTTTTCATCGCTTTATCTTATTTAAGTGTGATGTTTCTCCAGTCTTCCAGTTCTGACGAATTATATACAGATGGAGTTTGTGTCTTGTTCTTATCCTTGAAAGCTTGTTTGGAAACCTCTGCCTTCACATAGTCGGTTAATTCTCCTAAAGATGTATTCCCAGATGTTTCTTGCAGCTTTTTCAAAAGATAATAAGTGAACATACCGTGTCTTTCCTTATCGTATGGAAGTGCGGATTCGTCGCCTTGGCTTGCTGAGAATACAACAAGTTTACCAGTAGGCGTGTCTGGCTTGGCCTTGATAGCAACTCTTCTTGCTTCAGCGTTAGCTTGCTCATTTCTTTGTGCTCCACTGAAACAGGCATCTATAAAGGCTATGATGTTTTTTGCCGGCAGATTGCCCAATTCATTATATAAGTCCTTCAGACTATATCCTGTATTGGTATCAAAAGAAAAACCGTCGATTGGGAGTATATAAGAAGTACGGTCAGACTCGTTTGGTATTCCATGTCCAGCATAGTAGAATATAACTTTGGTGTCGTCACCATTTAATTTGGTTTGGTTTTTAAGCCATGCCAAGTGATATTTGATGTCATTGAGAGTTGCGTTTTTTGCATAGTGAATGTTGTCAGTTGGAATTCCAAGAGTCTTCTTGCAATATTCCGAGAATGTTTTTCCGTCATTCATCGCATATGGAACATTCTGTTCTCTTGTGTATTTCTCGTTTGCGATAATAACAGCATAGCATTTATTGTTAGATGTTTTGCAAACCGGAATATTTTCGTCAATGTTTGATTTTTGGTTGTTGTAGAGATATTGGTATTTCTTGAAACGGGCTGTAGTACTATTGTATTCGCATGGTATAACTTCTTCGCCAGTATCAAGGTTTACATATCCATATTTACCATTTCTTTTAACCTTGACCATGTTATGATGAATAAGATTCTGTCCATAAGTATCACCCAGCTCTTCACCCATGTATCTT
Source organism: uncultured Prevotella sp. (assembly GCA_900557255.1). The sequence goes on along the minus strand of USSA01000181.1, from coordinate 2,150 downwards.
CCAACTGTTTCGTATATGCATTGTGTCACTACTTTTTCTCTTTCCAAGTCCACAATTCCATATAAATCATTTTTTTTGGAAATAAGGAATCTCTTATTCAAAACGAGAGTCTTTTGGACGTTTCCAACAGCATCTATTGATATTGTACCAATGTCATCAAACTTGTCATATAAAATATTTTTACCATATTTATTGACAAACCATTTCAGTCCATTTTTCTCGACCAATGCCAATCCTTCCTTAAATTCGCCAAAATCTGAAAGTTTATCAAATACTTGATTCTCTAAATCTTCATATCCAGATCCATAACCTTTTACATACTTAAAGAAAAATCCTCCATCTTTTCTTTTTTCACAAAAGAATCCATTTGAAGAGAGTGAAAATGTATCATAAGATATACTTTGTTCGTTTAAAAAATCGGTTTCAAAATAATGGTAGCCGTATATTTCGACGTAAGTTCTATATTTGGAATCTCCTTTTTCGTCTATAATTTCTAAATTGTATCCATAGTTGTTTGATGGATTTTCAGGAGTCTCTACAATAGCATATTCCCCTAAAAATTTAGAGGCTAAATAATATTTGCAAGGAATAACAATTTCTCCCTTTCTATTAATATAACCAAATTTACCCAAATCATTTTTCTCACGATTTCCCCCTTGAGAAATTGCTGCATAATTACCATTGTTGTTGAAGAAAATATGAGTGTCGGAAATGAATGGTATGACAAGCTTGCCGTTTTTGTCAATGCATCCATGCTTTCCATTTTTTTCAACACATATTAATTCTCTACTATCGTTTTCTTCTGCACCAGGACATATAACCCATTCTGTTGGAGTTTTTGTTGATATGACATGTCCCTTCATATCCAACATGACTTTCTCATCATCTTTTTGCGCATGAATAACTCCGTCATATCTGCCGAGGTTTAATATGTTGTTGTCGTATATGCATGGAATAACAATCTTTCCATTTTTATCAACACAACCCATTTTGTTGTTCTTTAAAACATCTGCAAGGCCTTCATCGTGAAAAAGTTTCATGTTTTCATGATTTAAAATGATGTAATCGTAGACGCAAGGTATCACATTGTTTCCTATACTGTCTAATGCTCCGAACTTGCCATTTTGCTTTATAATAATATATTTGTCGCTACTAATGTCTTTTATTTCATAGCTCAATATTTGCTTCCCATAATAAGAGATAGTATTCTTATTCTCATCGGCAACCCATCCCCATCCTAAGGTATATGGCAGAAAGCGTTCTTCTTCATCAATATATGCGCTTCTTTCAAACCAACTACCATCTTCTAATTGGCTTGAGAAAAAAGTTCTGCCCCACAAATCTTTGTATTTAAAAGGTATAACAGTATTACCTTTTATATCGACACATCCCCATAATTTTGAAGATTGGTCGCATAATGGGAACAACATCTTGTTAAAGTCTTGTGAGTAACTGAATATAAAATTCATTAATAATACAATTATACAAATGGCTTTTTTCATTATCTTTAAATGTTAAGTTGTTGACAATTGAGTGGTGAAAAATTTTTACGTTATAGAGTATTATCTGGATTGTCTTCTTCTATAATGCACTTCATTCCTATGTAAACGAATTGTTTCAGAATCAATATATCTTCATTTCTCAGACGAATACATCCTTCACTACTTCTTGTCCCAATTGATTCTGGCAAACATGTACCATGAATGCCAATGCTATTGAATTTTGGAACTTTTAGTCTGAAAAAGTAAGGACCATACGCACCTTTACGTAGTCCCTTTCCATCTTTAAAGTCATGCTTCCAACAAGAAGAATTCTCAATAGAACAAATTGTAAACGTTCCCTCAGGGGTTTTCTTATCACCTGCTTTCGTCTTATTTCCATAGTTCTTTCCCACGGCAATTGGGCATTTGAAAATTGTGTCACTATTTTCAATAACAAACAGCTTAAGTTCTGTTTTTGACACAAAAATATATCGTTGTCCCAATATACTATTGCAAATAAGCAATATGAATACAAACAGCAATGTTCTCTTACTACACAACTTTTTTACAATAGCCAAAATGTAGTTCATAACTTATACGCTCTTATTATAAATGCAATACTGCGTTAAATTAATATTTAATCGTCTGTAAATCAATAACTTATATTAA
>USSA01000180.1 GCA_900557255.1 uncultured Prevotella sp. | reverse complement strand
CTTTGTGAAGAAAGACTACGATTCAACTAGAATATATAGAAACACACACAAAAAAGGGTGCGTCACAGACTTATGACACACCCTCCTCACTTTCTTTTTGTCATCTACCTTTTACCTTAATTCCTTTGATGTCTTAATTCTTCTTGCCCCAATATGACTTGCGGTTCCTTATACTGTTGTAGTTGCTGAGTCCGGAATATACTATAGTATATTTTCTAGGATTGGATTCCCAATCACATTCTCTCTGCAAATACATAGGTATGCCATCTATGTAGAGAATGGCATTTGCCTTGTCGTAGGACCACTTGCCACCAGCAGGGAAACCTGCAGTAATCTTATGACCACTACCCAATGTCATGCTTTCAGAACTGCACTGCTGACCAAAATTATACTCTAGGGTGATATTCTCCCAGGTTCCCTTCAATTCACTTTCGAGAATGGTAAGCTGTGGCACATCACCATATCTCTCAGGCATAATGACTGGCCAGCCATCCTGTGTCCATCGAATGGAACGTACTTGTCCCATCATAAGGGCGTTTGAATATGGATTGCCATTTACTCCTGCCGGCAAACGACCTTGTGATGAAAAATACCAGTTACCTTTTCCATCTTCAAAGACAGCGCAATGAGAGATTCCTACCCAACCTGGACTATTGTTGAACTTGTACGGATGTGTCAGAATTGGATATGCCTCTCCACCCTTGTTGGTACAGTCTCTGCCATCCTTGCCATAGTAGGGACCTTCTATATTCTTGGCTCTCAGCACACGAGTGTTGTAAGCCACAGAAAGTTCATCGTAGGCCAGAAAAAGATAATAGTAGCCATTGTGATATATGATCTCCGGAGCTTCAGATGCCTGCCAGCGACTATTGATATTGCGAGTATAGATACGTTTGCCATATTTGCTGATGTCTCCCCATGGGTCACCGATAATTCTCATAAGGCATACCTGTATTCGGGTTCAGGCGCATGGCAACAATACCAGAATGCCATGAACCGTAGATGAGGTAATGCTTGCCATCAGGGCAGATGATATATGACGGATCGATGGCATTATACTTGAAATATGCATTCCAGTCACCTTGGCCGTTTCTTCCCCAGTTGAAGCCACGGTCAGTGGAAGAGCAAGCCACCATGCCCTTGTCTGTCCAATGGTTGCTTGCCGGATCGGATGTTTCCATCATGCCAATGAAAGCTCTTTCTGTCCAGGTGTGGTCAAAATTGGCTGCATCGGCATATAAGCCATTACCGATGTAATTATCAACCACGATGCAATAGTACATTCGGTACAAGCCATTTCTCACCTTGCGAGCACATGGCGCCCAAAATCCATAACGAAAATGCTTGATAGCAGGAAGACCCTCCTTTGCTCTATATTCATTCACCTTGGTTGCCACCCAAGAAGGCTGTCTTCTCATGGTGGAGCCTACCCAAGTCCAGTTGATCAAGTCCTTGCTCTTACGGCAGAAGAAATGGCCATGTCCTTCCAAACTGTTACCATAAGAGGCATCAGTCTGATACATGTAATAGTAGCCGTCATCAGCCTTCATGACTGTAGGGTCATGCACGTTGGCTAAATTCCAACTGCCACGCTGGTCCCAACCTGCCATTGATGCATAATCATCAATATACGATGGAGGAGTGTAAGTACTAAGGCGACCTGAAGAAGCTCTTGTTGTCAACTCAGTTTCAACCTCTGCTGCAGGAGCTAGTTGCTGCTCCAAGCTGTCAGTACAACCTGTCATGATGCCAAGCAGTATAACAGCCGTCATTAAAACATTCTTTTTCATTGGTTACTTTCGGTTTATATGAAATTGTAATTGTTTATTCTCTTGCTAACCCGTAATCAAGCATCGACTTTTCAATGCTTTCCTTTTTCAGAAAATACGTTTGGTGATAGCAAAATTACGCCAAAAGAGGCTAAGTATGGTGGATTATATGTAGAATTTTAGTGGATTATCTGATTCTTTTCGGAAAATGACTGTTTTGTACAACTAAAAATAACAGTTTATATTATCAGGGAGTTTTTGTATTGATTAATAGATAGATGTCATGGAAGTAACGATAACCAAAAAAGCCTCCAGGACAATCATATCCCGAAGGCCATTATTCTATTTCTTCAATACTTTTTTCACATCTGTATGACCATCTGAGAAGGTGGTCTTCACGATGTTCAAACCTGGCTGAAGAGTCTGTACCTCATTACTTTTCAAGGTAAAAATACGAGTAGAGAGTACAGATGCTGCTTCTGTAAAGTCGCAGATGCCTATAGTCTGTCCATCTGTATCGCCGAAGGAAACAGATCTTGACTTACTTACACCTGAGCCATAAGACACCTTGAGAGTTGCACCGGCAGCTGCTGTTACATAGTTCTTCACTTCAGAAGCATCATTAGCCTTATAAGTATAGTATTTCGATGGAACGAAATACTCGTTGTTACCACTCTTGCTCTGTGCATCCGAAGCACCTTCACAACCTTCAATGTGATATAGTGGTCTTTATAACTGCCACTAGTCTTGCAATCCCAAGGCTTCTTTTGGGTAGCAGCAGTAGCATAAACACTATTCTCCACATAGATGTTGCTCTTGTAACCTGCACCAATGCATTGAACTACCCACAAGCTAAAGAACATAGCGCTTACCTGTCAATATTATATTAACATTTTGCTGAACATTTCCAGAAAACAGCAAGAAAAAAGCCCCGATACGTCTCGTACCAGGGCTTCGAGCTCTTTAACAATGTATATGAAACAATCAATCTTTACTAGAAAGAGATTGCTCTAAAATCCTCTTTAATCTTGCCGACACAAGCTGACAGGCGTTGATAGTTTTTCTCTCCGGCTTTCTTCACACCGCTGATATATTGTCGCATGAGCGATGGGTTGATGCCAGCACGGCGGGCAATATCAGACGCATTGAGATATGAAAAGTAATTGAAGAATGATTGAATATCGTACTTGTAGATAAAATCTACTTCCGGCAAATCATCTTCAAACTCCCTAGCCTCCTCGTAGCAATCAAGCAAATCCTGCTTTGCCTCCTCTACGGTACGTCCCACAGAGTTGAAATGCCCCTTGTTTATCGCATCTTCTGTATGACACCAATACGAACCATCAGATGCTTGTTCTACTGTAACTAAAACCTTTCTTTTCTCCATACATTTATATTTTTAGTAAAAGAGCTCCACAAATAAATCCACACATGGCTCATAGATTGGCAGGGGCTATTCCCCTGCCAAATTTTTAAGCACTTTTATAGCAGTCCCTTTGGCCACCTCCTTGCAGTGCCTAGGCACATAATCGTAAGCGCCAGTCTTGGGATTGATCCATTTGTCGTGCTTTGAACCATGTTGAGACAGGATGCATCCCGCATCTCTCAGTCTCTTCAGTAATTCTGATTGTTTCATTATTTGTAAGAGCTCTTTGTCATTTCGACACTGCAAAGGTAACAAAAAAGCAACTAACCACCAAATATATAGGTAGCATTTTTGTTACATTAACTAAGATTTAACATTTATGCCTACATAATTAATATTCAAAGAAACAAAAAATGACTCATAGTATAGGCATGCTCTCACACCAAAAGAGGCGAGAGGATACCAAATATCTGAAACAAAAGAACTTAAAATACTACATTTCACTCCAATGCTTTGAGAACGTCGTTTCACTCTGGTTGTCCAAATACTCTTGCAAGAACTTAAATGGGAAAGGATAAGTCATCAGCTCATTCCATTGGCCAAAGCCCACAGCCAGCATATTCTTCAACTCCTGAATATCTTCCCATACACGCTCTTGATGATCCTTTTTCAAAATACAGATACGCCTTACATGGGGAACCTTGCCTATTTTGAAGGTAGCACCTGTATTGAAATTATCGGAATTATAACCAGATATGTAAGAGTAGGACTCTGATCCCTCCCCATCAAGACCTTCTTCCTTCCATAAATGAAATCCCATCAGACCGCGCAAGAATTTGTGGTTCGTACCCGACCCCTTTCTCTTAAACATATTAAAAGAATCACATTCAGGGTCGGTCCCTTCAATAATCTTGCCATAGGTATCATCAATTTGCTTGGCATCCAAGATAGGAATCTCTTCTGTATCAATGATCAGATAAGCATTTCCCTCCTTCTCCATCACATGATAATCATGATTACTTTTCATTTTGAGAAGAGCAGACAAGCCCATTATAGAGGCAACAAAGGTGTCATAATCCTCTCCCAATCCATCATCAAAGCCATAAGGCTCAAATGCCACAGCTTTCCCCTCACACAACTTCAAGGATGCTCCATATACGACCTCCTTTTTTGTTTAAAAAGCCAGAATTTCCAATTCCCTGCGATGGCTGCCATTTCTGATGGCATACAGCCCTTGACAATGCTATCCTTGACCAGTAGTTCCATCAAGATCCTCTTAGCCTTAGCCTCTGGCACATCATCCTCCTTGCCTCCACCATGATGAATCATGTGCTGGAAGGCAATACCACTCTCATACATACGCTTCACAGACTGCGAATAATGAGTTTCATCACCTATCTCCTCACATAACTTTAACAGCATATCCACCTTACCACCTCGCTTGACAACACTCACAACGTTCCCCATGGCGGCAAGCACACTCGCCTTGAATTGATCAACCTGCTTTTTTGAATCATCCGTGCCAAAAGGATCCTCCACAAGAATGGTCTTTCCCTGAAAGTATTCTTTCAACAGCTTTTCAACATTCTCCTTCGGATGACTCTCAAAGTAATCCAAAACCTGATGGTCGGAAAAATCAACTGTCAGCATACCATCAAAGAGTTTATTCACGTTTTCAATTACCTGGCAGATGACAAACAATCGGCTGTGATTGTACGTATCCTTGTTCCAAGGCCAATAAGGAACAGTGTTGTGAGAAGAAGAGAAGCGCTTCTTCTTGATGTAAACCTGGTCCAAACGATAATCACCTTCATTCAGCTTTTTGAGTATAACCGGCTTCAGATATTCTCCAAGCCATAACTCACCATCCATCTCCTTCCCCACCTGGAAAACACAGTTACTATACGCCTGCAACTGCTTGAAATCCTTAGGATGTGAAAACGAGGTAGTTCTGGCAGCCAGATTCATATACTTATTCACCTCCAACTTCAAGCAAACCAGTTCCTTCGACCTTTTGGATACCCCAAAGTTCTGGTCATCACAAACCAGCAACATGCCATTGTTGTACATCATGCCACCCTTGCCCTTCTTTCCGAGGGCATTGATTGCAAGCGACACGATAATGCGCTGCTGCAGGAATTCATCATACCCATGCAGATTATCTGACTTGCAAGCCACATCCTTCTGAACTTTCAGGCTTTCCATCACTTTCTTCTCATCGCCCTTCTCCACCAGCACGAAAAATCGCGTATAGCCGTCTCTGCTGCTAAAAGGTTCATACTTTGCATATATGCCTACTACCGACAAAGATGGCGTGTCAGAGAGTTGTTCGTAAGAAAGATTCTTGCGCTCACGATCTCTCGTTTCCATCCTGTAAGATACAATGCCATACTTGGCAAAGAACGTCTCTCTGTTCCATGACACCATAAGCCTGTTGGTTGTCACAGGCAACTTCAATATCTCTTCTTTTGAAATATGCTCTATCTTTTTAGCCATATCACATCTTATTAATTGATTAGGGTGTCCAGTTCTCTGTTCTTAAAAAGCTGAAGCTGGAAACATCCCTGTTAATTGTTAATATTACGCTCTGATATTTAACGTTTC
>USSA01000179.1 GCA_900557255.1 uncultured Prevotella sp. | reverse complement strand
TTTTTTGATGGTATAATAGATTTATCAATTATGCCTGAAAACAAACAATTAATAGATTTGAATAGTGAAATTACTAATGAATTATTTATTATGTTTAAAAATATTGATGTTGTTACTATATATGATTTAAATATACCATTAAAAAAAATGAATAATTGTTTATTTGAGAGATATTTTACTTTCTTTTGTTCAATAAACTCTTATAAACATTTATCAAAAGTTTTAAAAAATGTAAAAAAACATTCTGAAAAAACAACTATTTCCTTCACTACTGAATTCAAAGAGTATTTAGATATTCTTATGTTGGGTAACAAAAAAATTAAGAATTTTGACAATCAGACTATTATGATTGAACAAGCAAATTTTCTCAGTAAACATTATAAAAATATAGTTTCATTTAATATTAAATATAATAATAAAATAATAGCGGGGATTATTTGTAAAATAAAAGATAGTTGTGTTGAAATGATATGTTGTAATTATAATAGCTATTATTTAGATTATTTTTTGAATGATAAGTTGTACTATACTGTTATTGAATGGTGTAAATGTAATAATGTTGAACAAATTAATTGGGGAAATGTAAGTGATTTTGACGATGGACTTAAACAATTCAAAAAAAAGTTTAGCAATATAATAGAAGAAAAATATTTGTGTCATTGTTTTAGAAATGATATGTTTTTTTATTAATCATTATTACAAAATTAAATATTATTCAGCTTTTATTTTCCCCCCGGTTCAACCGGGGGGAAAAAATGAAAGCACTTTAGTAAAAATAAATAAGCCGAGCTTAATGCAAGGCAAATTGAAGAAAAGAAAACCTCCTAGTATAATGTGAACGATATCGCATTACAAAACTGGAGGTTAAATTATGCAAAGAAAAGGAAGCAATGAAATAAAAAGTTCGGCACATTCAAAATACAGATGTCAGTATCATATAGTTTTTGCACCGAAGTACAGAAGGCAAGTGATATATGGATAAATCAAAAAAGATATCGGTGAGATAATACGAAAGTTGTGTGAGCAAAAAGGCGTAAAAATAATTGAAGCAGAAGCCTGTAAAGATCACATACATCTTTTGGTAAGTATCCCACCACATTTGAGTGTAGCACAGTTCATGGGATATCTCAAGGGGAAAAGCATTTTGATGATATTCGACCGACACGCAAATTTAAAGTATAAGTACGGAGAACGAAAGTTCTGGTGCAGAGGATACTATGTTGATACAGTCGGTCGAAACAAAAGGGCAATAGCAGAATACATAAGAAATCAATTAGAAGAAAATTTTGCAAATGACCAAATGACAATCAAAGAGTATATCGATCCGTTTACGGGTACCAAGAATAAGTAAGCAAAAATAAACAACCCCCACGAGAGGGGCTGCTCGAAAAAGTAATGCGATATCATTTTTCTTTGCCCCTTTTAGGGGCAGAGCCTGTAAGGCTTCCTTTTAGGTATTTTCAAACCACTAGTTGAACTGGTGAATATGATTTTACACATCAGTTCGTTGCTGTTGGACTTTCAACTTGTTGAGATTTGGTTACTGCATATTGAGCCATTCTCATTCGGTTCTGCTCGAATACTTCATCTACCATATGCGTGTAGATTTTTGCGGTTACCGATATGTCAGAGTGCCCCATCCATTCTTTTGCCACATTGATTGGTACTCCGGCTGCTTGACAGTCGGTGCAGAATGTGTGGCGCAGTAGGTATGGCTCGAAGTCGGGTGCTATGATTGAGTTCTTTACTTGATTGCGATATAAGTGAGCTCCGTTTGCTAAGTCCATTTCTTTTACGAAGTTTTTCCAGCTTTGATAAAAGGCATTGTCATCCATTCGTGTGTGCTTTTCGTACTTTACGAATACATATTCATTGTTGAGTTCTTTTGCTTTATGTTCCTTTAATGCATCTAAAAGTACAGGCGGAATTGGTATCTTTCGTCCTGTTCCTGCTTCCGTTTTGGATTTGCCGACTGTCAGAATTGCGTTTTCAAAATCTATCCAATCCCACTTCATTCTTCGGATTTCTATCGGTCTAAGTCCGCAGCATAACATTGTAAGCACCATTGTTCCGGCATAGTGCTTTGGTATGGTTTCAAGTATCATTCGGCGTTCATCATCAGTGATTGGTCTGTGCTTGTTCTCGTACACAGTCGGCAGAACAATGTCCTTTGCCACATTGGTTTTGATGAGTTCCTGCTTTTCAGCCTTTGTAAGTATACGCCTTAACACCATGCGTACCTTTGATGCGAATGCCTTACTCCATCCTGCATATTCGTTTATGAATCTTTGGCAGTCATCCTCAGTCAAGTTGCATAACTTTATCGAACCGAGGTGTTCAATGATGTGGTTGTAGACGATGTTTTTGTACATGTATTTGTTTTTCTTCGTGCAGTTCGCTTTCTCAATGTTAAGGTGATACCAGTTGTCTGCATAGTCTTTTAATTTCATTTCGGAGAAGACACCGCCACTCTTTTTCTTCTCTTGGAGTTGATAATACTCCTTGACCATGTCATCAAGTTTCTTTCGGCAATCCTTTTCACTCGTCTTTGATCGAGCAGTTAATACATCGTATTTGCCATCTTCATTTTTAATTCTTTTTGTCATTCGGTAGCCGATTTGGTTACCGTTTTTGTCGTATAATTCGTACATAATTTACCTCCGTATAGTAATTTCTTTGCCCTTTGGCAACACAAACACTACCACACAGTTTTGCAAATAGCCAGACCAATACCTGACAAAAAAGAGACACATTTTTTGTGAGATTTTGACCTGTATGCCGAGTTGGAATTATATATTTAATCAAGAATTGTAGAGATAATTCAGGACATCTTTGATGAAATATAACTTAACTCTGCTGTCACAGGCTGCAGGAATGTTCTCGCAGAGCTCTGCAACCTTGTCTTTGCATAACCCGGTAATGATTCCGATTTCTTTTTTATTGAACATATATTGTCCTTTTTCACGGCAAATAAAGCTCGCCATTTGCTCAATTTCCGCTTTAGTTTTGTTCATCATACGCACTCCTTTCCGTGAATACTCAAAAACCTTGATTTTCTGCGAAAAACACCCCTGACTGCATACGAATTTGGAATCATACGCAAAAGTATTACGAATCGAAAAGCCGACAGGCTTTGCCGGACGGCGTTTTCGGGCATTTCAAAGCCCGAAAATCATACCCCTTTATCCTGCTTTAAAATCGACGGCTTGAAATCCGCCTCAAAATCGATCCAAAAGCCGCAGATTTTCATTAAAAAATCATCGTTTTTTTCATTCACTTTTTTCATTCCGGGCTTTTATATTGTTTATGCATCAAAAATGCAAAAGTAGAAAGCAAAATCAAATCAACCGATGCACAGTATAAATATTTGAATTTTTTTACCATTGACCGAGCAGTGTTCAACATCAATCAAGCATTGATCCTCAAGAGATTTTATTGCTCGTCTTACACTTTCGTAACTCATATTGCATTGCTCAGCCATTCTTCTTATTGACCAATAACTTTTTCCTTTTTTATCTTTTTTAGAAACCAAAAAACAATAGACCATAAAGTCACGACCGTTCAATTTATATTTTTCAAAAAAGTCATTTGGCATAATCCAAAATCTTCCGCTTGGAATTTTTTGATATAACATTTTTCATTCCCCTTTCTAAAAATAAAAATAAAAAACCTATACGCATCTCAAAATAAAAATGCATATAGGTTCATCATAGTTTTATTGAATTTTCTCTCCGTTTTCATATTAGCAAATTCATAATTTTCTGTCAAGACCCCTTGCAGATGAAAAAATAACTTGAATTCAAATTGAACGGAAGATTGATATTGATTTGTGTTAAAAGTTGATTTTAGGGAAGGAAGTGTGTATAATAATTAATGAAAATAAGTTAGGAAGGAGCGTTGTTATGAACTATACTTTGATGCATAAAAACATAAAAGTGGCTGATTTATCATTAGACGAAGAAACCGGTTCAATCGTTAAAATAGGCGAAATATATAACTTTGCTCATCTTCCTATCGGTACAACTAAAGACGGCTTATCTTCCGACAGAGCATTACTCAATAAATGGTGGAACGATCGCTCAATTCCTGCAAGCAGGGCTGGTGTAAGAGATGCACTTGAAATTTTGCGTGTAAGCACTCCGAAACTGCTTTTGGCAAAATGCTACGGATTAAGCCTGTCGGATCAATATTGGGTTAAGCCTATTAATTCTGATTTGGAATGGGAATTGGTAAATTTCTTTGATAATGATTTTTCAGAAGATGTCGGTGATATTCTGTTCGGAAAGGCAAAGGATTCTGAAAATATCAGTTTGAATTCACCTGACAACACATCTGACGGTTGCTTAAAGAAAAGATGGAAAATAATTAATCAAAAGCGTTGCCTTCTTAAAGCAGGCAGTTTGCCATATGAACAACAGCCGTTTAATGAGGCTATTGTGTCATTGATTATGGATAAATTAAATGTAGACCATGTCAATTATTCTGTCATTATTGATGACGAAAAACCATACAGCGTTTGCGAAGATTTTATTTCAAGAGATACAGAACTTGTTACGGCTTGGAAGATTTTGCAAAGGTATCCTAAGCCTAATCACCTATCTGTTTATCAGCATTATATTGACTGTTGCAAATCTTTGGGCATTGATGACATCGTTGATAAAATCAATCAAATGATTGTAGTTGATTTCATTATAGCCAACGAGGACAGACACCTTAATAATTTCGGTCTTGTCAGAAATGCAAATACGCTTGAATGGATTGGCGTTGCACCGATTTTCGACAGTGGTTCATCGCTCGGTTATGATAAAGTTACACCGAATATGGATAAACAATCATTGATAGTTTGCAAACCGTTCAAGAAAACTCATTTTGAACAGTTAAAATTAGTCACCTCTTTTGATTGGATAGACTTTGACGCTTTAAAAAATATTGACAATGAAATACTTAACATATTGAATGATGCCGATGTAAATTTAATTGACGATGCAAGAAAGCAAAAAATCATATCTTCAATCAACCAAAGAATAGAATATATCCATAATCTTGCTATGGAAAAAACTTGGCAAGCAAATGACGACATCAACGAAGATGTTGAAAACGATATTGCCGAGGATTATTCATCATTTGATATGTCAATGTAAAAATCTAAATAGTAAATGTGAAAGACTATCCCTCCTGATGTTTATTCTACATCAAGAGGGTTCTTTTTCTATTGCCCATTTTTTACGGACTTGTTCATTGTGTTTTTGGAATTCGCATATTCAACTAATAGCTTTCTGCTCTGCTCAAATATTTCATCCATCATATGCGTGTAGATTTTTGCGGTTACTGATATGTCAGAATGCCCCACACAGCGGCTACAAATGCGTCAAATATGCAGAAACATCAGCAGTTCGTCTGTTTATCTGATTCGCTTAGAAAACAGTCAACAATCGGCACACAAGGTGCTATTGAGCAACAAAATGCTATTATTTATAATTTCGTACAAAAGAGCATAATCACATCATAAAATCAGAAACTATGTTTAATAATATTGACATTATCTCGTTTTGTGTTTATAATATTAAACATAAGGAGCGATATTATGGGAAAGAAATCCATTGAATTATTACCACAAACTATGGAAATATTAGAAACGATGGGCGAACAAATTAAAATAGCTCGCTTGAGAAGAGATATATCGGCTGAATTGGTTGCCGAAAGAGCGAATATCAGCAGAGCTACTCTTTGGAATATAGAAAAAG
>USSA01000178.1 GCA_900557255.1 uncultured Prevotella sp. | reverse complement strand
AGGTAAAGGCGCAGTGCGAGGCTCTGGGTAAGGCGATGGCCGAGAAGCTGCTGGCAGAATAAAGTTTAAGGGCGGAAGAACAACTGGGGTTAACAGAGTTAACAGTTAACAGTTGTTTTTCCGCTCTTTCTTTGTTTAAATACCTTAAATATTCCGTGTAAATTACGATAAAACTTGGTGAAGTCGAGTAAAAAGTGTACTTTTGCTGCAAAAATATGTGTCTTGACACGAAAATTTTCAGCGAAATGATGTCCATAGAGGGTTCTATGCCTCGCAGAGCTTAGCCAGCTCTTCCAGGTTATCCGCCACTTCAATCACATCTCGCCAATTGCCACGAATTACACCTTTATCAGCCATGTCGTCCAATAGGGTGATGGTGGAGTTCCAGAAGCCTTTCATGTTGTAGAGAATCACCATTTTGGGATGGTAGCCGATGGTGTGGGCGGCAGCGATGGTGAAGATTTCATCCAGGGTGCCGACGCCGCCAGGAAGGGCTACGAAGATGTCGCTCTGGGCAAGCATCAGGTCTTTGCGGTCGCTGAGATTATCACACGGAATCTCGATGTCGAGGTCAGAGAAGGTTCTGCCGCCTCGCTCTACAAGCGTAGGAACCACACCGATGGTTCTGCCGCCATTCGCCTTTACTGCCTTGCCAATGCAATCCATCAGACCAGAGTTGCAGCCGCCGAAAACCAGGTCGTGGCCGTTCTCTGCCATCCACTTTCCCATCTCTTCAGTCATCGTGAAGAAGTCGGGGTCGATATTCTTATTTGCTGAACAAAAAACTGCTATTTTCATGTCTTTATTTTCTATTTGATGATGTTTTATCTGTTGTTTATGAATGTTTTATCTTCTATTTGCTAATGTTTTATCCGTTATTTATAGATGTTTAGGCAAAGGTACGCAAAAATTTCGAGATTATTGGGCTCTTTTTGCGGATAATTTCTTAATTTTGCAAACTATAACTAATCTTATAAACAGGAAGATAGATTTCCTATCAACAAATTATAAACAGAAAGATAGAATGAAAAGGATTATCACATATAGTATTATAGCATTGTTGCAGGCGTCGGTGGCGCTTGCTCAGACCTCTGTATCGCTTGCGCAAACCCCATCGAAGCCGAAGCTTCAGAAGCGGGAGAAGTATGAATGGCAGGGAGAGATTCCTACCTATGTAGAAACGCTGAAGAAGGAACTGACCTATCCGATGGCTTGGGGAAACAGTCCGATTAAGAACTTCAAAAAATGGAAGAAGGCGGCAAGAGCGAAGGTGTTTGAATGCATGATGACGCCTCCGAAAACGGCTGCGGCTTGGGATATGGAAGTGCTTGGTGAGGAACAGAGAAACGGGTATAAGGCGCAGAAAATCGCCTTTAATATCAACGCCTATTCCCGAATTACGGCTTATCTCCTGATTCCGGATGGCAAGGGACCATTCCCAACGGTGAATGCGCTTCATGACCATGGTGCTCATCTCTTTATAGGAAAGGAGAAGATGATTCGTCCTTTCTTTACTCAGGAAGAACAAGATGCTCCGGAGAAGCAGGCTCTCTGTCAGGAGATTCTTGATGATGCAGATGCGTGGGCAAAACAGCTTTACGATAATCAGTATGTGGGCGATTACCTGGCGAAGCATGGCTACGTGGTGCTTTCGATTGATGCGCCGATGTGGGGAGAACGAGGCCGAAAGGAGGGCGTGGATAGAAACAAATACGACCTGATAGCCGGCAACATGATGATGCTGGGTAGAGACCTCTCTGCCTTCATGACTTACGATGATATTTCCAGCACCGAGTTCCTGGCTTCGCTGCCGATGGTAGATGCGAAGCGTATCGGATGCGTGGGGTGTTCGATGGGAGCCTATCGCTCGTGGATGCTCTCGGCTTTATCGGATAAAATCAAGGCGGGTGCTTCTATCTGCTGGATGATAACTACGGACGCTCAGCTTACCCGGAGATTCGGAAGAAAGGAGAATGGCGGTTTTGCGAATTGCATCCCGGGGTTGAGGCAATATCTCGACTATCCCCACATTGCCTCCCTCGCCTGTCCGAAGCCGATGCTCTTCATCAATGGCACAAAAGATAAGCTCTTCCCTGTGCCTGGTGTAAAAGATGCTTTCGCCGAAATGCACAAGGTTTGGAAGAGTCAGGGAGCAGATAATCTGCTGGATACGGAGCTTTGGGAAATTCCTCATTCCTGCGGTTTGAAGGCGCAGAAGAAAATGCTGGAGTTCTTGGATAAGAATCTGAAATAAGAAGTAGGTAGTTCTTTGGTTGAAGAACAGAGGAAGATATATTC
Organism: uncultured Prevotella sp.; assembly: GCA_900557255.1. The sequence goes on along the minus strand of USSA01000178.1, from coordinate 3,548 downwards.
TTAAAAGAGCAGAAAGTAACTGGATTCCAGTTTGCTTTCTGCTCTTTTCGTGTTGTCTATTGCTTTTGAAGTGTCATAGTGTAAAGGGTATTATTTTATTGGAATCCATGAATGTGCTGACAATGTGGCTGTTCCATCTTTATGAAAAGTAATGTTTTCATTGTTTTATTATTTTACGAATTATACTTTATAATCAGAAAGACATACAGACATTTACGCCAACTTTACCATCTGCATAGAAAGGTGTGCTTATCGTATGAAAGTTAGAGTGATGGCATTTGGATTTAGTGAATACTTTCGGATAAAGCCAATATGCAAACTTTGTACTGATAATGCCAATACAAGCTCCTGCAACAACATCATTGAGATAGTGGCGATTATTGTAGATTCTTAAATATCCAGTAGTAGCTGCAATCAAATAGCCAGAATATCCTATCCACGGCGAAATATCTTTGTACTCTTGGTATAGAAATTCAGCTCCCATGAAGGCTGTTGCTGTATGTCCAGATGGGAATGAATTACGGGCATTGTTGTCAGGACGCTTTTCTTTAAAAGCATATTTCATGCCATTTACGATTATTCCCATGGTGGCATACGAAAAGGCAAGAATACCAGTTCTGTCCCAAAATTTATGCTTTCCGTCAATACCTAATAAGTTGAGACCATAGACGGCAAGCATGGGGGAGTACTGCATGTAATTGTCGATTTTTACCTTATGTTTCCCCTTGGCTGATAATTTGTCTTGTATGTTCTCACGTTGTTTGGTCAACCATCCGTTATGAACATAGAAGGCTGAGGTTCCAGTGAGGACAATGGGTACAACTAATGTTTTCAACTTGAGACGATGAGTGTTGTCTGAGACAACAGAATCTGATAGTGTTGTATGGTACAAGCTATCTTGTGCATGTACGGATACAACACCACCAAAGAGGAAGAGTATGGATACAACTCTCCCATCTAATGAATGGAGTCTTTTCATTTTGAAGCGCTAATTGGGCGAAAAACTATCTTAGCGGTGGAATCGTGGGATTTCTTAGGTGGACTATGGAAAAGATAAAATGGTGTGAACGGCAAATTATCTGATTCCAAGGCCCTGAGAAAGCCCACACATACCGATAAGTCCCGTCCACACCAAAGCGCAGACGTTTACAGACTTATTCTTTCGGTAGGTGTTTCTATGAAATTTCTCAGGTTTCAGGAATCAACCGAATAAATAGCAAACGCGATTTCTTATTATGTTATTAAAATGTATTTTCTTATGCTCTTTTATTTTTTAATATTTAATGTCTTGTAAGAAAGGATAGATGCATAGTCTTCCAATCTGTTGCAAAGATACAAAAACTTTTTGAATATCAAGAATGTTTTCTAAAAAAAATATTCTCAAGGAACCATATTGCCTAAACTTATTGTTGAATATGTGCGATAGATACTGATTAATTTATCTTAGATTTTTACTTTTTGCCTTTAAATCCCCCAAAAGTGTGTTTTTTTTTTGAGATTTGGGGATTTTGACGACAAAATATTGTATCTTTGCACAGTTTATTTAACACACATTAATTTAACGGCTGTTACATTATGAAGTTTTATGATCGGAAAAAGGAGATAGAGATACTGCGCAGGAACTGGGAAAAATCGGCTAAGCATTCCCTTTTCACTGTGATGATAGGCAGAAGGCGTATCGGAAAGACGCTTCTCTTGCTCAAGACTGAGCAAGAGCAGAAGTGTTTTGCTTGTGTCTTTATTCCATTACTCCCGATTATGCAGCTTGGATAATCAAGCGCAGGGATTTTTTTAATTAGTGATTTTGAAATAACTAACTGAGAAAATACTAAAATAAAAAAGAGCGGAAGAACAGCTTGGGGTTAACAGAGTTAACAGTTAACAGCTGATTTTCCGCTCTTTCTTCTATAAATCTGTAAAAGTCTACTACGCTAACCCCCTAAAAAATGGAGTTAGCGTAGTGAACTTTTGAGTATGCTGAATGCGTCTTTACCACAACTCCTTAGGCGACAGGTCTTTGTCCTTTCTGCCCATCAGGTAGTAATCGGCAAGGAACTGGAGGTTTGCCTGCGTAATCTTCAAGCCTTCTTCCTTTACATACTGGCTTGTAAAGATGTTTGCGTCAGGAATCAGGTTGTTTTCTATCAGTTTGCAGACAATTTCGTACGGGAATGGGAGACCATTGCCGCTGATAATGCCAAAGCTGTCGGTCTCTGCACGCTCCTGTACATAGTATGGATTCTCAGGCGATGCGATGCAATGAGCCAGACCGAAACTGATGTTGATGCCTGTATATGGACTTCCGCTTAAGATGATGCCTTTCTCGTATTTCTGAGGGAATCGGATGTCCTTTGGCAACTCGAATTCAATCTCCTTGAGGAATTCCTTCAGCGTCTTCACATCTTCCAGGAAGATGAACTTGTCTTCGTATCCCTTCGCTTTGAGCAGATTGTAGTCGTGAATCGCCTTCTCATGATCTGCCTTTTCATGTAGCTCAATAGCCTTCTTCCTGAACTCCTCATCCTCCCAAAGCTTATGGGTAGGCATGTTCCTGCAAATCTTGCGGAGCCATTCGTAAGAAGTGAGCGCCAGGAGATTGTTTCTGCCGGCGATGGTCATTTCCATCTGCACAGAATAAGCGAGCGGTTCGGTGAGACCCTGAGGCGAGTTTGCCATCTGCTGGAGGGTAAACTGCAGGCGCTTCTGGTTGCCCACGTTGAAATAGCAGCCATAATGGAACCACGCCAGGGTGTCGCGACGGTGAATCTCATCCAACTCCCTGTTCTTCTCGATGTCCTCTTCGGTCGTTTCAGCGTTGCCCTCTATCTCAGGCATTTCGCTGAGATAAGTCAGAAGACGCTCGTTTTCCGGAGCCGTTTCATACTCTCTGTCTAGGATGATATAGGCAAGTTTGGCAGCCAGTTCCAGGGTTCCGAAGAGGAAAGGAACGGCTTCCTGTACGAAACTGCTCTGCTGGTAATGGTGCCAGAGCAGGAACTTGACATCAGCGATGTTGATTTCCTCAGGGTCGTAAGCCGGGTCATCTTCGTTGAGCGTACTCTTGATGAATTCGCTTTCTTTCTCATAGAAAGGAATGTAGGTGCCGTAGCGCTGCTTGCATTCTTCCGTGAAAGTCTTCCAGATGCCTGTGCCCGAAATCACATCTTCGAAATAACCGGCAATGCTGAGTGCCAGCTGCTTGGCTTCATCCATATTCTTGAAGTTATGGGTGTAGCACGCCTCGTCAAGAGCGTGGTATATTTCGTTGGCGAGTTCTGTATAATACAGATCAACTTCGTCTGCTTTTTCGTATGGATGCAAAGCAATCCATTCTTGGGTGAAAATAACTTTTTTCATATATTTCAAGTTTTCTTGGTTATCTGTTTGTTGTAACTTTCATGCAAAGGTAATAAAATATTGCAGAAATCTGCAAGAAATTCGCATTTTTTTCGTATCTTTGCACCCGAATTTAGGCAATCTTAATAAATGCGTGGGATTGCCGCAAGCGTTTCGGAAGGATTTTGCACCCTAATTCATGGCTGGGAGGG
>USSA01000177.1 GCA_900557255.1 uncultured Prevotella sp. | reverse complement strand
GTATGCTGCAACAACAGGAAAGTCTTCGACTGGTGTTGAAAGGGGCTGAAAGAGTGATGAATTTTGGGAAACTGCTCCTCTACCCTATAATAAGATTGATTTAGGGGATGGAGCTTAGTAGCCCGTTTTTGTAAATATACTGTGGAGTACTAAGTAACGTACAAGATATTTGATTGAATTATAGCAGATCCTTTTAAATGTGATAAATATGAAAAATTTTGACAGTAGAACTTATAGTATAAGTGATTTTTTGGAATGGTATTCTAATGGTCAATTGGAGTTGAATCCAAAGTTTCAACGTCGATCGGTATGGGATGATAATGCCCGTTCTTATTTAATGGATACCATCATCAGGGGATTCCCTATTCCAAAAGTTTTCATTCGCCAAAAATTAAATGTAACAACAAGAAATAATATAAGAGAAGTTGTTGATGGGCAACAACGCTTACGTACAATACTTTCTTTTTTGCAAGATGGTTTTGTGTTATCTCCTAAGCATAATTCAAAGTATGGGGGCTTGTATTTTTCACAGTTAGACCAAATAGATGATGAAGTCCAAAGCAATATTTTGAGTTATGAAATCTCTGTAGACTTATTGGTTAACATGCCAGATCCAAAGGTGCTAGATATTTTTAGTAGACTTAATTCTTATTCTGTTGTATTGAATGACCAAGAAAAAATCAATGCAAATCATTTTGGACCATTCAAACTCTTAGCAGATCAGATTTCTAAAGAGTTTTTTTCTTTTTGGATAGAAAATAAGATCTTAACAGAAAAGAAAATCTTAAGAATGGAAGATGTAAGTCTTACGGCAGATTTGTTGATTGCGATGTGTGTTGGAATCAAAGAAAAGAAAAAAATCAAATATTATTATGACTTATTTGAGCGTAATTTTGACTATGATGTTGTTATTTTAGGAGATCGCTTTAAGTTTATTATTGATACGATTAACCAAATTTATAAGGAAGGACTTATTTCTACAGAATTTAAAAGAGTACCTCTTTTTTATACCCTGTTTACATCTATTTATCATCTTTATTTCGGGTTAGAAGGTTTAGATTTGGAAGTCCCGAATATTTTGGAAAATGAAAGAAATTTTCCTTTGGTATGTCAACGATTAGAACGGGTAAATTATCTCTACGAAATGGCAACTTCAGAAAATGTTATAGGAATGACTAATGAAGAACGACTATTCATAGATAATTGCAGAAGAGCAACTACAGACGCAAGTAAACGTGAAGCAAGAACACGCTTTATCATAAATCTCATGGTAAATGGAAATCAGTGAAATCTTAGCAAATTACAGGGCATCAGTATCTGCTACTAAACAATACGCATGTGATGCATTTAGACAAGATGAGACTGGACAATACATTTATGATGAATATCATCGAGGTTTTATCATAGATGCTGCCGCAATAAAATTCCAAGTTGCATGGGAGACATTTTTGGAATCAATATGTGTCGCATATATTATGCACAAAGCAACATTGACTGGTAGTTATGTTCGAACATTTGTTTCAGCTTCGGACGAAGAGCATGCGCATAAATTGTTAATTGGTTGCAACAAATATTTTGATTGGGCTAATCCCCAAACGGTAAGACAGATGTCAATACTATTCTTTGGAGTTGCAAACCCTATAGCCCAAAATATAGACACAATATTTACTGAGTTATTTGATTATCGAACTATACGAAATGCCGCAGCGCACCTTACAACAACTACACAAAAGCCATTGGAAGCATTAGCACAAAGAAACTCTGGTAGAATGATGAATGGTATAACTCCGTCTAAATTATTGTTTTCTCCTTTTCCAAATGAAGATAATGATTATTGGACGCATTATCAAAATTTGTTTGATATAGCAGCTGAGCATATAGCACAAGGTATATGTTAATATACCTATTTGAAGTTGTATTGATTGTTATTAAGTAGCAGATGAAGATACACGAAGAGGTTTCGGAATCTCGCCTTTAATACTAAGTCGGTATATATTAGAACAATTGTATATTAATAAAACGATATGGCATTTAAAATAGTAAGCGCAACATTTTTGCAAGATGGCAACCATTCTTTCACGTTGGATTTTACCCAACAAGAAAGTAAATTACAAGATAGTCAATACACGCTATTGATTGGGGAAAATGGCGTTGGTAAAAGCCTTATATTAGAGGCTATCGTTGATTTTCTCTTTTATGTTTGGGTAAGCTATACCATGTATTCGATGGTGAGACGTCCTAAATACATCTTTTGCACTACGCTTATTTACTATATGAATGAGGCTGTGTGTAAATTAGAATGGCAAGACGGATGCTTGCATTTTTATATTGATAGAGAGGAATGTTCGCTTTCCTTAGAAATGTTGCCACGGATTGTGGCTACAAGTTTCAGCATATGCGATAAGTTTAAGGTTCCTAGAAGTAATGAAAGAGAGCTATACCATTTTTATAAGTATATAGGTGCGAAAGTTAATGGTAATATGATTTCGCCGACTTCCATTTTATTTACTCTTCTCAGTAATATTGCTTCTGCCTCGCAAGAACAACTTTCTAGAATCAATAATGCCATCAATGCCATTGGGTACGACCTGTGTATTTTGTTTAGATTTAAGTTACAGGCTGTTAGTGATAAATTTACCTTTAATGAGGCATTGAATGACTTCGAAATGAAAGCTAAGGAAACAACTTATGCTGGCAAAAAATTCCGGCAACTGAATTTTGACGAGAAGCAAGTTTTGTTTGACTTTTTATGAAAAGATAAAGGGAAACAAGGAAACCATAAGTATGAACATCGACCTTACAGATGGAAATGATTTAGAAAAGAAGAAACATAATATTTACGCTCTCTATAAATTCAGACAAATGGGTGTAAGCAGTCACTTAGAGCCGTCTTGCGTACGTTAATAAAAATATATACCTTTGCCCCGAATTTTAAATTTGGGACAAAATGAATATAAACGAAGAAGGCAAGTACTATGCCTCAATGGTTCGTAAGTTTCGAACCGAGTACAAGAGCAAGAACCTTCATGGGTTCTGTAAAGAACAAAATGTAAGCTATACCAAGATGCTTCATTGTTTGCGTAATGATTCTTATCGCAAGCCAAGTACCAAGCCTGTGAGTTTAGATGAAGAGCAGGGCTTGCATCCTCTGGTCGTAGAACCTGCAGATTCTGTCACGATAGAACCAGCAGTTTTACCTGTTGAACAAGATGTAGAATTGTTGCTTGATGATATAGAGTTGAACTTTGGTAGTAAGATTAGCTTGCACATAGGTAGCTGTTCCAAATCAGCTTTGGTTTCACTGATCAAGGAAATGGAGGGAACACTATGCTGAGTTTATCAAGTGGTTTTAATTATTATCTGTGCAGTGAACCCGTAACCTTGCGTTATCGCCATGCTGGTTTGCGCAATTATATCAAGAGCCAACTTCATCGTGATCCTACCAATGGAGACATTTATATCTTTCTTTCAAAGGACAGTCATCGTGTTCGTATCTATTATTTTCATCATCAATGTGAGATTCTTACCGAAAAGATTCTCCATTCCAACCATTTTGTCGAGCCAGTCTTCGATGAGAAAAAGGGATGCTATCATATCTCCTGGGAGAGCTTTGTCTATCTGGTTGAAGGAATCGTTCTAAAAGACCGTAAGGTTGCTTTTAACGACCTGAATGATGAAAATGACGAAGAATTGGGTATGGATATTGAAGAGCCTGCCCAAGGAAAATAGACGAAAAAGAACTCTTGAAAGAAGCTGTTTAACACATACTATTTGACATAAAATATTGATATTCAATGCTTTATAATTTTGTTATCTCAAATATTTTTAGTATCTTTGCAGTATGAAATCAGAAGAGAAATCCATACAGGCTATAAGTGCGCAAGCGCATAGCGAGGCAGCTGACAACAGGTTGCTCCGCAAGAAACTCCAGGCTCGTGATAAACGGGTAGTGGAGCTTGAGGCTATGGTTTCTAACCTGAACAAGCAACTTTGTGAAAAGGTAGATCAGTTGAATGACATGATGCAAAAACTTGTGGCATTCATGACTGGTAATGGAGAGGTTAATCTTTCAGACTCTCTTCGTGAAGCTGTAGTTGCGGGTGTGCGTGCTGAGTTTGAGGCACGTGAACTAAAACTAAAGGAAACATATGCTAGTGAGTTGGAGAAGCTTACTTCTGATTTCAATGCTCGCTTGGCAGCTAAGCAGAATGAGATAAATCAGTTGAAAGGCATAAATGACGGGGATAATCCGACAACCACAATGCCAAGTAACTCAAACTCGGATTCAACAATGTCACCAGAGGCAAAACTGAAGGCCAGCGAACAGCAAAAGGCAAATCTTCAGGTTACAGCCTATGGTCAGCATACCGAGTCTGGTAAATATCATCATGGTAGTCAGCAGACGGAGAATGCCGATGACTTGGATCACAATGGTGAGGATGTCCCGGAGGAAAAGATTGTCACTATCGCTAAGACGTTAAAGGAGCATAAGGATATGAAAGGTGTCAAGAAGTCTAGACGTGAGCAGCCACTTATTGATGCAGCTGTTGGCGGCAATAATGATATTGTCCTCAAACCAACCAGCCTTCCAGCCGATGCCGTTGAAATAGGAGAGGATGTATCTGTCCGTCATACTTATGTGAAAGGTTTTATCCGTACTTATATTATCCGTCGCAAGAAATATAAGGATTCCAAGGGTAAATGCTATCATGTAAATCTTCCTAAAGAATATAAGAACTGCATGGGCAGAACATGGGCAACGGAGTCATTAATAGCCCAGATATTGACAATGCATTTCTATTATCATATGACAATCGGAGATATCGAGACATGGCTGAAAGGTATGGGCTTGAACTATGCTCATTCGACAGTTATGGGGTGGATTGAAATCGGTGCCAACATATTGGAGCCCTTGGACGAGCCTCTCCATAAGGAAATCATCGCTTCTGGTAACGTCCATGGTGATGAATCAACATTGGGTTGTAAAGACCAACGGTTGCCTGGTAAGGGTGAGACGATTGAGGATGTAGAGGATGAGCTTCATTTCTTCAAGCGATGGATATTCTGTTACCATGTGCCAATATTAGGTCTGACCCAGTTCGTGTTCCATGAGCGTGGTCGTAGAACCCAGGAGGCTGTCAAAAAGTACTTTGAAGATGTAATGGAGAAAAATTACCTGCATAGTGATGGTGCGCCTATCTATAAGTGCTACGATGTTGGTGAGTTAATACAACGAATTGCCTGTTTGGTTCATATGCGAAGACCATTCTTCAAATTGAAGGATTTTTCGGAGGATGCCATGATGATATTGAAGTTGTTTGATGCAATCTTCCGTGAGGACAAGCTGATAAAGGCTGGGTTCTCAAATCCTGATGACATTCGGCGAGAGCGGGTACTTCGCATAGCTCCTATGCTTAATGACTTGAAATCATATTTGGATAAATTGGCAAAGAACCTTGAGAAGGAGGAAGAACCCGAACTTCTCAAGGCTGTGAACTATGCCCTTACTGAATATCCTTGTATGTTGCGCTGTTTAGAGGATGGAAGTCTTGATCTCTCGAATAATGTATGTGAGCGACAGATTAGAAGAATAGCGAAGTATCGCAATAATAGTTATTTTGTTGGCAGTCCGGAATCAGGTGTGCGCTTTGCTCGCCTGATGTCCCACTTTGCCAATATCCGAAAGCACAATTTGGATTCTGTGGAGTATCTTTGTGATGTGTTCCGCAGGATCAAGAAAACGGCAAAGGACAAATTGGTAGACTTACTAGCCCATAGATGGCAGCTGACTACTGTTACTGCTTGGGCATAAAATCAAATGCTTTTTTTCTTCAATAGTTCGTTAATAATTCAATAATGTGCTAAGCAGCTATACGCTGTAAGCAC
>USSA01000176.1 GCA_900557255.1 uncultured Prevotella sp. | reverse complement strand
CTCGGAACCGCTACGCTCTAAGGTTGGCGGACCATCAAAGGTCTCGCCAGATTGTACGGGATGGGACCGCCAGGCTGTTGCGGGGGAGACCTAATGCTGCTTCAAAGCCATCGCCATATTTTGCGGGATGGGACCGCATGGGGATGACTGGTTATAGTTTATATCCAGGTAATTTGCTGATAACTTGCAGATTTCTTGTGGTTTTCTTGATGGTTTCGAGAAAAAAGCGTAACTTTGGCGGCAAGTTATATAAATGTGATTTTCAGAAATGGTTTGATGATAATGACAAGAATGGACTGGAATATAGACCTTTAACGTTAAAATAATGCAAGAAGTTTGGCGGTGTGAGGGGAAAAAAGTATTTTTGCAACCTAATTCAGTAAAACGTTTAAAAGGAGAAGATTATGAAACAGATATTAGTTACGGTAGATACTAACCAGCCTCTGCAAAACATTCGTAAGGCTATTAATATGCTTCGTGGTGTTGTGTCAACTACAGTTGTAAAAGAGCCTGTCTTGACAAAGACACAGAAGCAGCAAGCTTTTGTGAAGGAAAGTTTGACAAGAGCATTGCAGGAAGTGAAACTTGCAAAGTTGGAAGGAAGAAAACTACCAGATGCAAGGGATTTATTAAAAGATTTAGAAATGGAAGATTGACATGAAAATACATGTTGAATATGGCTCTGAGTTTAAAAGACAGTTTAAACGTTTGGCTAAAAAATATCATTCATTGAAGACTGACTATGGTGCTTGGTTAGATGAAATTTATAAGAATCCTCTTGTTGGAGATGACCTTGGTGGTGGCGTTCGTAAGATAAGAATGACCATTGCTGACAAGGGTAAAGGCAAAAGTGGTGGTGCAAGAATCCTAACTCTTAATGTAAAAGTTAGTGAGGATGGTATGAATGTAACTCTTCTTACAATCTATGACAAGGGAGAAATCTCTAATGTCAAGGATGAATTTATAAAATTCTTGATAAAAAACTTATAAGCAATAATTCCCAATCTGTAAGTTGATTGGCTTACGGATTGGGAACGAAGATAAACGTTTAAATGTGGAAGTTTACTTCTTTCAACCACTTTTTTATATACCATTGCATTCTTTTTCCTATTCATATTAATGGATATCAGACTCTTCCGCTGCTGATGCTTTGTTTTCCCTGGGTTGTGGGTTGGGTACGAATCCAAGGATGGCAACCAGACAACTCATCAAAGGACTGATGATGTTGAAGAAGCAGAAGGGGAGATAGACAAGTGTCGGGATACCAAGAACCGTACTCTGCGTCATACCGCAGGCTGTCCATGGAACCAATACGCTCGTTACGGTAGCGCTATCCTCTGTACTACGGCTCAAGAGTTCCGGACGATAGCCTCGTTCGGCATACTCATCCTTATAGATAGATGCATTCATAATAATGCTCAGGAACTGGTCACCCATAACGAGATTGAGCAAGACGCCTGATGTCACGGTGCTGCAGACAAGTGATACGGTGCTGTGGATGCTTTTCAGGAGCATGTAGGTAATGGCGTGGAGCATGCCGCTGGCTACCATACATGAACCAAAACACATGGCACAGAGGATGAGCCAGATGGTATTGAGCATGCCTGCCATACCTCGGGTGGCTACGAGATCATTGATGTTCACCATACCGCAATCTACCTGGGTATGGGTATAGCAGGTGGTCATGATTCCTTCAAAGAGGCTTTTGGCAGAGATGCTGTCTTCACCTGCTATCCCTACAAGTACTTCCGGCTGGAGAATGAGGGCACAGATGCATGCTGAAAGGGCTGAAAGAAGAAGTGTGATGAGAGATGGAGTCTTGCGGTAGATGAGCCATCCTGTAAAAGCCGGAACGAGCATGGTAAACAGAGAGATATTGAATCCATGGCTCAGACCGGTGAGATACTGGCTGATATCCACTGGCTTGGAATCATAACAGAGTCCGATGATGAGATAGAGTACCAGCGAGAGCAGGATGCTTGGTATGGTAGTATAGAGCATATAGCGGATATGTGAGAAGAGATCCGCTCCGGCTATACTCGAAGCAAGGACGGTGGTATCGCTCATTGGCGAGAGTTTATCTCCGAAATAGGCACCGGAGATAATAGCTCCAGCGGTGTAGGGGGCTGGTATACCCAGGGCATCACCGATTCCCATCAGAGCAATACCGATGGTGGCAATTGTGGTCCATGAGGTTCCCGTCATCACAGAAATGATGCTGGAGATGATGCATGCGCAGGGAAGGAAAAAGGTTGGCGACATGATCTGTACACCATAATATATCAATGTGGGTACCACACCACTGATCATCCAGGTAGCTGACATCATTCCGATGAGCAGCAGGATCAGGATAGATACTCCGGCATCGCCCACGGTCTTTTTGATCATCTCTTCAAAGATATTCCATTTCATCCTATAGATGCCCATACCGAGTGCTACACAAATGGCTGTGGCTATCATGAGGGCCACCTGAGAGGCACCAGCCAGGGCATCATCAGGGAAGATTTTGACAACCAGGACGATGAGGGTGATAAGTACTGCCAGCGGTATGACAGAAATAAAAGGATGTGGTTCAACTGGCTGCAGAGACGAGCAGGATGCCTGATTCTCTGCAGCTTGAGATTTCTGTTTCTTTTCTTCTTGTTCCATTTGTTAATATTCTCTTATCATTTTAGTCTTTCATTTACTTTGCGTTTTCATCCGTTTCTTCAACGCTTTTCTTCTGTGTATTCGGCAAGAATCCTGCTATGATGCCGAGCAATGGCAGGAAGGCACTCACCTGGAAGATAAACTCGATGCTCGTCTTGTCTGCTAACCAGCCGAAGAAAGCAGAGCCCAAACCTCCCAAACCAAACATCAGTCCGAAGAAAATGCCGGCTATCAGTCCTACTTTATCTGGCATCAGGTCGGTGGCATATACCACGATGGAAGAGAAAGCCGAGGCAATGATCAATCCTGACAGGAAGGTAAAGATGATGGTCCACGTGAAGTTGACGAAAGGCATGGCGATGGCGAAAGGTGCTGCTCCCAGAATGGAAAACCAGATGACATACTTTCTGCCGAACTTGTCACCCAGCATTCCTCCTGCAACAGTTCCTATGGCAAAGGCAGCAAGGAACACGAAGAGACACAGCTGTGAAGTCTGTACCGAGACACCGAACTTATCCATCAGGAAGAAGGTGAAGTAGCTCGTGATGCACGCCGTATAGAAATACTTGGAGAACACGAGCATGATGAGGATGAACAGTGCCCAATACTTCACCCTTTTAGAAATATGAGTATTGAGAAGCGGTTGTTTCTGAGGATGGTTCACCACGTAAGCCAGTCGTGCCTTGTACCAGACTCCCAATCTTACCATGATGATGGCAGCGAGGAGGGCTGCAAGGGCAAACCAGGAGATGGCATGCTGTCCGAAAGGCAGGATGATGATGGCAGCCAGCAACGGACCTACTGCCGATCCGCCATTGCCGCCAACCTGAAAGATAGATTGTGCCAGACTCTTCTTGCCTCCCGATGCCATCTGTGCCACTCTTGAAGCTGTGGGATGAAACACGGATGAGCCCAGACCGACGACGCTCACAGCCAGGAGAATCAGAAAATAATTCTCGGCAAAAGCCAGCAGGAGCAGACCCACCAAGGTGAAGCACATGCCGAGGAAAAGAGCATAGGGACGGGGATGCTTGTCAGCATAAAGCCCCGTAAAAGGTTGCAGGATGGAAGACGTCATCTGGAAGACCAGCGTGATGATGCCTATCTGTGCAAACGAGAAATCGAACTTATCCTTCACAATCGGATAGATGGAAGGGATAATCGACTGAATCATATCATTCAAGAAATGGGAAATGCTACAGATGATGAGCATGGAATATACCGTACCCTCTACCATCTTAGGATTTCCCTTGATTTTACTACCTATTGACTTGATGTTCATTGTATTAATTTAAATTATTCTTTTTCATACAGTTCTATCGGTAAACCATCTGGGTCGCTGAAGAACACAAATCATTTCATTACTTCTTGAATTTTCATGCCAAGTAGTGCTTTTCGTGCAAAGGTAACTAAAATTTCCAGATTACGCAAGAAAAGGTCCTATATAATATTCATTTTATAAAAAATTATTATTTCATGGAATTTTTCTTGGTTAGTACCTTCCCATTTTCTAAGGGTGATTATGACAAATAGGCGGTACATATATATATATAAATCATACCCTGCTTACAACGATATCAGTTTGGAATTTGTACTTCGGAAATATGCGGGTGTCAAATATTGTTTCTTAATTATCGCAATTTCCGTATTTTCAATCTAGAAGGTCATGATGATAAAAATCTTTTGGTTTGATAGCGTATTACTTGCTCTCTGCAAGACGAATCACCTATAGTTGTACGACCGTAAGGCTACAGTTGTACGACTATATAGGCTATAGTTGTACAACTCTGGAGTTATAGTCGTACAACTATAGGGGTTATAGTTGTACGACTACAGAATTCCGGATTTCCGAAGAAATTAGTGAGATTTATAACACGTTGAATATCTGACGATTACGAATTTCGCCATATTTCCAATATTCTTCAAGAAATATTTTCCGAGCGGAAATTCGTGATTTTCAGAGGATTTAAATCATGATTTTGTAAAAAAAATAAGCTTGGTCAACTGACGGAACATGACATCTGTATAATGACCACTTATACCTGAAATAGGGCTATTTTTGATTAATTAATAGTTATTTTACTCACATTTTAGCAAATATCATTACCTTTGCAATTAGTTTTAATTAAAACACGTAATATAAAGAATATGATTTCATTTGAAAGTGATTACAACAATGGTATGCTGCCAGAGATTCTAGAGGCTCTTGGCAAGACAAACAGTGATAAAACATCTGGTTATGGTTTTGATCCATACTCAGAATCTGCTAAAGAGAAAATACGCAAGGCCGTGGACAATGAGAATGCAGAAGTGTTCTTCCTGATAGGCGGTACACAGACCAACACCACCGTTATCGACTCCGTGCTCATGGGATGCGAAGGAGTTATCTGTGTGGAGACCGGTCATATCGAGGTACATGAATCTGGAGCTGTAGAAGCATTTGGCCATAAGGTCATTACGCTGCCGGGAGAAAACAGCAAGCTGACAACCGGCACCCTGTCTGCATATATGGATACTTTCCTTGCCGATGAAACGCATCCTCACATGGTGCAGCCAGGCATGGTTTATATCTCGATGCCGACTGAGTTCGGAATGGTCTACACCAAAGAAGAACTGGCTGCGCTGTATGCAACCTGCCAGAAATATGACCTCCGTCTCTTCATCGATGGTGCACGACTGGGATATGGTCTGGTTTCAGCAGCTTGCGACTATGACTTGCCATTCCTTGCAAAACATTGTGATGTATTCTATATCGGCGGAACCAAGGTGGGTGCCATGATGGGAGAAGCTGTGGTATTCTCAGGCATGAAGGCACCGAAATACTTCTTCACCAACGTGAAGCGTCATGGAGCCTTGCTTGCCAAGGGCAGAATGCTCGGCATCCAGTTTGACACACTGTTTACGGATGAGCTCTATTTCAAGATATCGCGCCATGCCATCGCTACGGCTACCCGCATCCGCAGCATCTTCGAAAAGCATGGTATCACCATTGCCTACGATTCTCCAACCAATCAGCAGTTTGTAGTACTCTCACCTGCCCTCTACGAAGCCCTTTCCCAAAAAGTAGCATTCGAGATATGGGAAAGAAAGAGCGAACATGAAATCATCTGCCGATTCGTTACAAGCTGGGCAACAAAGGAGGAAGAACTCGACGAGCTAGACCGTATTCTTCAAGCTTACGCTTAAGAAGGCTAAGGATGGTTCTCCTCCAGAATCATCCTTAGCAATTCTTCATTTGCCTCGTTGTTAATCTCTGCATCCTCCAACTCAGAGAAATAATCAAGCGTAGCTGAACATTCGCCTGTAATATCTACCCCTATCACTTTTTCATGGGCATAGATGATGCGAAGCACGGCTT
>USSA01000175.1 GCA_900557255.1 uncultured Prevotella sp. | reverse complement strand
TTTTCAGGGTTGCGAACGATATACTCTCCAGGGCAAAGGGCGTCATCAACACAACCGATATCGAAATGCTCGATATCGGTCACCTGCTTGCGCAGTTTGATTTGCCATTCCTCTAAAGTCATGTTTTCTGGTTTCACGATATGCGAAACCTTGACTTTCTTCTTTTTCTTTGTAGCCTTCTTGGTGCTGTTACCGTCTTGGTTAGCTGCCTGCTTATTATTCTTTGCCATTGTTATGTTGCCTTATTTTAAACGTTTAAATATATTTAATGCAAAGATACACATTATGGATGAAAGATACAAAGAAATCGTGGAAAATTAACTAAAAATCATTGATGACGGAAGAATCAACGATGGTAAACCGACAGAAACGCTTGAGGAAGCGCAACGATATAGGTGAAGACGTTGGAATATACGGGAGAGGTACCTGAAAAATATTACATAAGTCCTTGGGATATATAGGATAAGTTGTTGGGAAAGATAGGATAAGTTGCTGGAAGAGATACCTTCTGCAATCGCACAACAGCTGTTGTGCGATTGCACATCACCTGTTGTGCGCATGCATAACAGCTGATGTGCGAGCGTAGTTCAGTTGTTGTGCGATGAATTTCTTAGAATTATGGTGATCATTTTGCTGACACCATCTTGACCAGCTGTCTGCTTATTGTTCTTTGCCATTGTTCTTTTGCTTTAAATATATTGGATACAAAGTTACACATTATAAATGAAAGATACGAAAAAATCGTGGGAAATTATCTAAAAAAAGGCATTCACGATGCTGGTGAATGCCTTTCTGATGATTACTATGATGAGTATTTGTTATTTCAAGACTACTTTTTTGCCGTTGATGATGTAAACTCCCTGTTTTGGAGCAGAAATGCGCTGTCCCTGAAGATTGAAGATTACTTTCTTGGTCTTGATGTCACTGGCAATCTGGCTAATGCCGTCGGTTACGCTTGGTACAGCTGTAGCTGATACCTCCTTGGTTGCCTGATTGAAGGTGAAGGTAACATCGTAGGTTCCGGCTTCAGTGATGGTGAGGATAGCATTTCCTATTCCTAAAGGGTCAGCACCATAGCTTTCTGTCCAGTCATGGTTGGAGCATACCTTATATTCGTAAGTTTGGGCGTTGAGGCTTATACCCTTCTTTACTAGGACATAGATATTGTTCTCCTGCTTTGTCATCTCGTTAGCCGTGGACAGCTCGTCCCATGCAGTTTCAAATAGTCCTTCGTTTCCGGCAACAGACCATATCTTTTCAATTATGGCATCTGCTTTTCTGGTCGGTACGCAGGAAACCTCGTGTGTATCAGTATTGAAGGTGAAAGTGAGGTCGTAGATTCCGTCTCTTGTAATAAAAACGGAGGCATTACCTTCCGAATCATTATCGTCACCATAGTTTTCTGCCCAATCATGGTTTGCACAGATCTTATATTTATAAGTACCTATAGCGAGGGTCAGATTGGTCTTGGTCAGAATATATGTGACGTTATCATCCTGTTTAATCATGTCGTTTTCTGTCGCTGTTTGGTCCCAATTTTTTCCAAGAATTGCTTTAAATCCTACTACAGTCCATGTCTTTTCGCCGATAACTGCATCACCAGTCTTTGTGGTTTTGACATTGATTGTGAAATTGTTTGCATCAAACTGGATAGTCACGTCATAGATGCCAGTCTCTTCTACCTTAAAGACATAGTTGTCTTTTTTAGGATACACTTCGATATACCAATTGTGATTCTTCAGGACTTTTAATTCGTTTTTCACATTCTGCTCAAGAATGCAACCGGTTTTTGTGAGTTCCCAGATGCCGTTCCCTTTATCGGTCAGGTCATTGCTGGTATCCGTTTCATTCCAATTAGAACCGAAAATTGTGCTAGAACCTGCTGCTGTCCAGACATCTTGTGCCTGCAGAGTTAGTGTTACGAAACAAAGCATGATAAAAGTAAAAATAGTTCTTCTCATAATTGTTGTGATTTAAATGTTTATAATTAAATGATGATTAAATGATATCGTATTATTGTTAAAAATGCGTGTATGATAGTTATTTGGTGCAAATATACGAATAATTTCAATAAGTTCCAAATCTTTTAGAGAAAAACTTTAATTAATAGCTAAAAAAACAGGAGAATGTGTTTACAATATATAGACACACCCTCCTGAATGATAGTATTTCTTTAGATTTCACCCTTCTGAAATCTTTTAGATTTTACTTATACGCAATTTTTTAGATTTCACCTTTCCACAATCCGTGGAGATTGCAGTATTCGCGAGCCGTAACATCCTTGGCTTCAGCATTTGTCATGAAGATGGCCTCTGGCTTTTCGCCCGGCTTCAACTCGTGACGAAGCACATCGGTAGGGGTGAGCAATTCTATCCATTGGATGTAATGCTCTGGAAGCATCGGATGCTCCACACTTCCTACTGTTACGCGATAGCCGCCCTCAATAGGTTCTATCACAGGCACGTGCTTCTCTTTGGCGCCATCACTGGTGTTTTCCTTCATCAGCTTCATCGGCTCGCCACAGCAACTAAGCACGGCTCCTGGGTTTACAACTTCTACTACATTGCCACAAATCTGGCAGCGGTAGATTTCTCTAATCTTTGTCATATTGGTTCCTCCTATTATTTTATGAATGTGTTGCCTGAATATCAGACAACACATTCAGATGATTCCTTTGTGAGGATTTCCTTCGGGTGTTTCCTCCAAAAGAGTCTTATTCCTCTACAGGGCTGAAATCTTCCTTGCCTACTCCGCAAAGAGGGCAAACCCAATCATCTGGGATGTCTTCGAATGCTGTACCTGGAGCGATGCCGCCCTCTGGATCACCTACTTCTGGATCATAAATCCAACCACACACGTCGCAAACATATTTCTTCATAATGTTCCTTTCTTTCTTAATTTGATTGATTACTGTTATCTATTCACTTTTAATCAGACAGGTGCGTTTGCATATCTTTCTGATTTACTATGCAAATATACACTTTATTTCTGTAAGAACCAAATAAATATGAAAATATTATAATTTTATTATCCTTTTTAATCTATATAAACAAAGATTTCTAGATGTACTTGTGAATAAAGGAGTTATTTGTCTTTTTAGTAGTGTTTTGACAGAAGGTTTGATTGTTTCATGTGAAACATCTCGAAAGAAAAGCTCGCAAGATGATTGTTTGGCATCTTGCGAGCTTCTTTGTATTTAAGTTGCCTTGCGGTTTCTGCGGCCGCTTTCTGGTTTTTCTAATGTGCTTCTAGCCAGTTGTTTCCCCATCCGGCATCAGCAACCAGAGGCACACTGAGCTGGTAGGCGTTCTGCATCTCTTCTACCACAATCTTCTCTACCTTTTCCTTCTCTTCCGGATATACGGAGAAATTGAGTTCGTCATGCACCTGGATAATCATCTTGCTCCTGATGCCTTCTGCTCTGAATCGGTTGAAGATGCGGATCATAGCCACTTTGATGATGTCTGCCTCAGAGCCCTGGATAGGGGCATTGATGGCATTGCGCTCGGCAAATCCTCTTACAGTACCATTCTTGCTGTTGATGTCTGGCAGGTAGCGACGGCGGTGGAAGAGGGTTTCGGCATAGCCTTTCTCTCTTGCCATTTCCTTTGCCTTCTCCATGTAAGTCTGAACACCAGGGAAGGTGCGGAAGTAGTCTTCTATGATCTGCTTTGCCTCTCGGTTTTCGATGTTCATGCGTTGGGCAAGACCGAAGGTCGTGATGCCGTAGATGATGCCGAAGTTGGCAGTTTTTGCCTTCTTGCGCTGTGCATCTGTTACTTCTTTGATGTCTTCGTGCCAAATCTTGGCAGCTGTAGCTGCATGAATATCAGAGCCTTCACGGAATGCTTCTACCATGTTTGGATCCTGGCTCAGGTGTGCCATGATGCGAAGTTCTATCTGTGAATAGTCGGCAGAGAAGAACAGGCAGCCTGGTTCTGGGATGAAGCATCTGCGTATCTCCTTGCCATCGTCATCGCGTACAGGAATATTCTGCAGGTTGGGATCACTTGAAGAAAGACGTCCTGTGGCAGTGATGGCTTGGTTGAAAGAGGCATGAATGTGACCGGTGCGAGAGTTGATAAGCTTTGGAAGGGCATCTATATAGGTTCCCAAAAGTTTCTTTAAACCTCTGTAGTTCAGAATCTCATCGATGATTGGACTCTTGCTGCGCAGCTGCTGAAGAACTTCTTCGCTTGTTACGTACTGGCCCGTCTTCGTCTTCTTAGGCTTCTCCACAATCTTCATCTTTCCGAAGAGTATTTCTCCAACCTGGCGTGGGGAAGCGATATTGAACGATTCGCCTGCCAACTCATAGATATGATGTTCTATCTCATTGAGACGGTTGGTGAGTTTCTCGGATGTTTCCTTCAGGGTATCGGTGTCAATGCGTACTCCCGTCATCTCCATGTGGGCTAAAACAGGTACAAGCGGCATTTCTACATTCCAGAACAGATCTTCACAATCTATCTCTTTGAGTTTTGGTTCGAGCACATTTTTCAATCTCAAGGTGATGTCGGCATCTTCGGCAGCATATTCGTAAATGTCTGATGGGGCGAGATCGCGCATCGACTTCTGGTTCTTTCCCTTCGGACCAATCAGTTCTTCGATGTGGATGGTCTGATAGTTGAGGAATACTTCTGCCAAGTAATCCATGTTGTGGTAAAGTTCTGGCTGGATGAGATAGTGGGCGAGCATCGTATCGAACATCTTGCCCTGAATCTCTATGCCGTAGTTCATCAACACCTCGTAATCGTATTTGATGTTCTGCCCCACTTTCAAGATTTCCGGGTTCTCGTAGAGAGGTTTGAAGATGTTTACGATTTTTAAGGCTTCTTCACGATTTGCCGGAATTGCTACGTAGAAAGCCTCTTTTTCCTTTACGGCAAAGCTCAAACCCACCAATTCTGCATCAATAGCAGCGGTAGATGTGGTCTCTGTGTCTAGACTGAGAATATTGAATGTCAATAAATAGTCATAAAGTTTCCTTGCATCTGCTTCTGTATCAATGAGTTTATATGAATGATGGGTCGTTTTAAGTGTCTCAAAACTCGCGTTTTTTGGCTCTTCCTGCCCGTCGGCTTGCTGTGCGCCAAATAAATCGAGCTCTCCAGTAGGCTTTGTTTGCACCTTTTTAGGTTTGTTAAGAACTCGGTTGGCAAACGACTTAAACTCCAACTCGGTGAAGATTTCATCCAATTTTGTATTGTCTGGCTCTACCCGTTTCAAATCTTCCATCTTGATCTCTACCGGAACATCGGTTCGTATGGTTGCCAGGAACTTTGACATCCTGATATCTTCTACTGCACCCTCCACTTTTTCGCGGAGCTTGCCTTTCACTTGAGAAGAGTTCTCGATAAGACCTTCTACACTACCGAACTCGTTGATAAGTTTGATGGCTGTCTTTTCTCCCACGCCCGGACAGCCTGGGAAGTTATCAGCTGAGTCGCCCATCAGAGCAAGGAGGTCGATAACCTGGAGTGGGGAAGTGATGCTGTATTTCTCTTCAATTTCCTGTACGCCCAACTTTTCGTATCCACCGCCATGACGAGGACGGAACATGAAAACATTGTTACGAACCAGTTGTGCGTAATCCTTATCGGGTGTGAGCATGTAGGTTTCCATTCCCTTTTCACCTGCCTTCAAGGCAACTGTTCCAATGATATCATCCGCCTCGAAACCATCTACCTGAAGGATAGGGATATGATATGCCTCCAGGATATTTTTGATGATAGGCACAGAGAGTTTGATGTCTTCCGGTGTCTCTTCTCGTTGAGCTTTATATGCAGGAAAAGCCTCATGACGGAAGGTCTTGCCATGGTCGAAAGCCACCGCAATATGGGTAGGTTTCTCCTTGGTAAGTATCTCGTTGAGGGTATTGCAGAACCCCATTACACACGAAGTATTGAGTCCCTTCGAATTGATTCGAGGGGCTTTCATAAAGGCGTAATACGACCTATAAATGAGCGCATACGCGTCTAAAAGGAACAATTTATCCATAATATTCATTTTT
>USSA01000174.1 GCA_900557255.1 uncultured Prevotella sp. | reverse complement strand
TTGAATGTTTTGATTACGCAGGCAAAGGTACGAATAATAATACTTTTAAGCAAATTTTTGCGTTAAAAGTATTAAAAGATAATGAGAGATGTACCAATCCAAAAAGAGTGCTTCACGGTATGAACCCGTGAAAGCAACTCCCTTGTAGTGCTATTGTCATTTTTGTGACAAAAAATATTAAAATGAGTTGTAAGAGTTATAGTAGTTCCCTGGCAATCCAAGCGCAAGCCTCTGCGTCAGCCAGGGCATTATGGTGTTGGGTTAGGTCGTACCCGCAATAAGCAGCTACGGTTTGTAGTTGGTGGTTGGGTAGGAGAGATCCCAACTTTCTTCTGGAGGCTCGGCATGTGCAATGGAACTCATAATCGGGATAGTCCATCTGATACATTTGGAACACAGACTTTAGGCATCCCTCGTCAAAGGGAGAGTTGTGAGCCACCAATGGCAATCCCTCAATCTTTGGCTGAATCTCAGCCCATACCTCTGGAAATACCCTGGCGTTCATGGTATCCTCCATGGTAAGTCCATGCACCCTAGTATTCCAATAGGAATAATACTCAGGCTCTGGCTTGATGAGACTGTAGTAGCTATCCACAATCGCACCATCCCTTACTATCACAATGCCTACGGAGCAAACGCTGGTTCGTTGCTGGTTGGCAGTCTCAAAATCTATCGCTGCAAAATTCTTCATGAGTGCAAAGTTACTAATTATAGATGTATTATCCAAATTTTTAATATTTATATATCCATACTGGTATGCCATTTTCCTTGGCAATTTCTATCATGTGCTTGGTTTCATGAAAATTTGAGAGAATTGTAGAAAAAAGTTTCCATATATATTATAGAGATGGCAGTTGTAGGCGTTTGTGAAGATGCTTGCAGCTGCCTTTTCTTTTTGTATCTTTAGGGTGTCGAAATTCAAAATTAAAGTTGTACCTTTGCACCCAAGTTGAGATTACAGAAATGAAAAAGGAACGTGAAACGGCAAACAAATATCGTCAGCAAGCTCTTGAAGGAGATTTAATGGCGATGAACAACATGGGTGTCTGCTATGCGCAAGGCATCGGTGTTGTGGAGGATCATGTGATGGCATTTCAGTGGTACATGAAGGCTGCTGAACTGGGTGATATTTACGCATGCTACAATGTGGCAGAATGCTACTACCAGGGAGATGGAGTGGAACAGGACTTCGAAAGAGCTATTCATTGGTATCTGATTGCAGCAGAGAAAGGAGATGTACAATCACAGGTTAATGCTGCCAATGGATTTTACCTGGGTCAGGGAACTAAAGAAGACCACGTAAAGGCTCACCAATGGTGGCTGAAAGCTGCTCAAAGGGGACATCTTCAGAGCCAAAAGAATGTAGGTGCCAACTATTGGAATAGAGATGGAGTAGAGAAGGATGACAGTTGGGCTGCCTTTTGGTATGAAATGGCAGGTCAGCAAGGTGATCCACAGGCTCAGTTCTCTACCGGATGGTTCTATATGACCGGTACAGGCGTTAAACAGGACAAGCGCAAGGGACTCAAATGGATTCACAGAGCCACTGCCCAAGGATTTGAGCATGCCAAACAATGGTGCAGGGACAATGGGTACAGTATATATTAATAATGTAGTGAAACAAATGAAGACAGATTTACGATTGATACAAGAGCAGCAGCCTCTCGTACACAACATAACCAATTATGTGGCTATGAACTTTGTTGCCAACAGCCTATTGGCTATTGGAGCATCACCAATCATGGCGCGTGCCGAGGAAGAAGTGGAGGAAATCAGTAGCAAGAGCAATGCCTTGGCTCTCAACCTGGGCGTTCCGGAAAGCACCACTGCTCACTCGATGATACTGGTAGGGGAAGCTGCCATGAAAAAAAGAATTCCTATCGTATTTGATGTGGTTGGAGTAGGAGCCACCCGCTTTCGTATGGATATAGCATCACAGATTATCCTCAGGTGTCACCCTACAGTCATCAAGGGAAATGACTGTGAGATTCAGGCATTGTACTCTCACCAGATAGGCATGCAGGGAGTGGATAGTCACCAGGAAACCTATGAGGTTGAGAAACAGGCTAAGAAACTGGCTCAGCAACTTTCCTGTATCATAGTTGTAACTGGAGCCATAGACTTCATCACGGATGGCTAAAGAATGGCTTATGTCCATGAAGGGCATTCCATGATGAGCAAGGTTACTGCAATGGGATGTACTGCCACTGGTATCGTTGGGGCATTCCTTGCTGTGAACTCCGATCCTCTGGAAGCATCTTTTCATGCCATGAAAGCCGAATTGCCGGAGAAAGGGCAGCTTCCCAGTTTAGAGGCAATGGTAGCATGATGATTAACTTCCTCGATGAACTCTGCAATCTTGTGGCTGATGTCTAGGATTGTCAGAATTAAGAGACGTTCCTTCATGAAAAGCTTCATTGCTATCAATCTCTTTGGCATGATTGTTACTTGCGAAGAACATTCTAAAGAGGAACTCAACCATGAGCTCATACATACGGCCCAAGCAAAAGAGTTGTTGTATATCCCATTCTACCTCTGGTATGTCATTGAATGGTTTTTCTTATATCTCAGATATCGGGATTGGATGCGGGCATATTACAACATCAGGTTTGAAAAGGAAGCATATGCTCACCAAGAAGACCTGGAATATTTAAATCGAAGGAAGCATTATTGCTATAGATGATGTTACGTGGTGCCATAATCTTGTTATTCCTCAGTTTTTTGGGGAATAGTTCTACACCTGTTCCCCAGATTCCACAGAGGTAATTTATGGTATACAAGTTATAAGTCTCTGTATATCAAGCTTATCATATTTTCTGTTATTTTTTGGCATACAGGTTGCAACTTTGAATAGCGGGTTCGATAATGAATCCACAAAACAGAGTAAATAACAATAAATAGTAACAATTTAAAACAGATAAGATTATGAAGAAGTTCGTTTTTGCAGCTATCGCAGCTATGGTAATGGTTTCAGTAAGCAACGTATTTGCATCAAGCAAAATGATGATAGATAATTCTGAAGTAGTTCCAGTTGATACAGTAGCACCTGAAACTCCAAAGGATTCAGCAGAGATCAGCACACCTGTTTTGCCTCAGGCGGGTGCAGAGGATTCAACAGAGCAGGCGACTCCTGCAGAGACAACAGCAGAGGCTGTAGAAACAACCCAATCTAAGCAGCCAGCTGAGGTTCAGGAGACTCCACAGAAGAACGCCCAGCAGGAGTCAACAGAGATAGAACAGGCTGCTGTTTCAGAGTAACAAATATCTGATTTTCAATATAATTAAAACGCAGAGGTCTGCTGGCAGTAATGCCGGCAGATTTCTGCGTTTAATTTAATACATCTAATTATTCTTAAAAAAACTTGATAACCCATCTTATAATAAAGTAAATTATGTATTTTTGCATATCATAATTAAGATTAAAGCTATGACAAAGAATACAATGGCAAACAAACTTCCAAGGAAGTTGATTCAAAAGATGGAAATCGTGGGTGAGCAGATTAAGCTTGCCAGATTACGGCGCAACCTGAGCATGGCGCAAGTTGCAGAAAGGGCAACATGCTCGGAAGTTACACTTTGCAAGGTAGAAAAGGGATTACCAACGGTTTCCATCGGAATTTACCTTCGTGTACTCTATGCTCTTCAGCTGGATGATGACATCTTGCTCCTGGCAAAGGATGACAAACTCGGAAGGGCATTGCAGGATATGGGACTGAAGAATCGTCAACGAGCATCTAAAAAGGAGTAGGAATGGAACGACTGTTTGTTTTCGCTGATTTTAACTGGCTCGGCAAAGCGGAGCTGGTAGGGGAGTTGTGCTATGAAAAATTGCGCGGCTCTGACAGTTATGCATTTAAGTTTGATGAGAATTGGCTTAAGGTTCATGCAGAAATCAAGCTTTCAGAGGACATCAACAATTACCCAGGCATGCAATATACCCAGCCAGGAAGTGATATTTTCGGATGTTTTTCTGATGCTTTGCCAGATAGGTGGGGACGTACCTTGCTCAAAAGAAGAGAACAGATACAGGCCGCTGAAGAAAAAAGAGCCGTCAGAACACTTTCTTCGTTCGATTACCTCATCGGTATCGATGACTTCTCCAGAATGGGTGGATTTAGGTTTAAGAAGGAAATGGAAGGTGATTATATCAATGTGTCTCCATCTCTCAAGATACCCCCATTAACAGAGATTAGAGAATTGGTTCATGCCAGTCAAGAAGTAGAAAGATCTGAAGAGAATGATGTTTTGCCTGAAAAAAAATGGATAGCGCAGCTCATCCAACCTGGTACTTCATTGGGTGGCGCAAGACCTAAAGCAGGCGTATTAGATGAAAAAGGTAATCTATGCATCGCAAAGTTTCCTTCTCGAAAAGATGACTATGACGCAGGACTTTGGGAGCACTTTTCTCACCTGCTAGCTCAAAAGGCTGGTATCCTGGTAGCTCAAACCAGGGTGTTGGGAGGATTGGGTAAATATCACACACTCCTGTCTAAACGCTTTGACCGAACTGCAGAAGCTAAGAGAATCCATTTTGCGTCATCCATGTCTCTGCTAGGATTGAAGGATGGAGATAATGCACAAGGTGGTTATGGTTATCTCGATATTGTTGATTTCATACTCCAAGGTTGCTGCGACGTAGAGAAAAATCTTCTGGAACTCTACCGAAGGGTTGTTTTCAACATCTGCATTGGAAATTCTGATGACCACTTCAGAAACCATGGCTTTCTACTCACACCAAAGGGCTGGACTCTATCACCAGCCTATGATATGAATCCTACCCTCAATGAATATCAGAGTCTTCTGATCAATGAATCTTCAAACAAGGCAGACATCAATATTCTGCTTGATTCATCTGAAAGCTACATGATTAAGAGGGAGGAAGCTAAAATCATCATCCAAGAGGTTCAAGCAGCAGTTAGTCAATGGGAAAGTTTAGCTACTCTGCTTCAAATCCCAGCTAGAGAGATGGCTATGTTTAAAGAAAGGTTTAAGCTTAACCTATAATATAATGAAGTATCAAACTTATTTGCTTCATTATATTATGGGTTATCCTGCAGTCTCTATCATGTCGATGATGGTATAGATTGGCAAGATATCCAATGCAAGTTGGATGTTAAAATGGTAAGAAAGGAGATTATTTATGTCACAAAAGAAGATATTCAGATGCCAGGATTGTGGGTACGAGACCGAAGTATATGAGGGACGTGGCTTCATGGGACAGCATATCGAAGCCATGTCTTGTCCTGGCTGCAGAAACATAGTACCTCTTGTGGTGGGTGGAGTAATTGGTGATGCTGCACCTAGTTTTAATTCTCTTGTAGGAAGGCTATGTCTAAGATGTGGTTCTGACAGGATTCACAGTTGGGATATGCATACTTGCCCAAAGTGCGGGGGCAAGATGCAACCCACTGGCGAAGAAGAGTTTTGGACATGAAAATTCTAGCCTTTATAGGAAAAAGAAATTCCTTTTCAAACTTGTTTTTCTATCCAAGTCATAAGTACCGCCACTGCATATTGCTGTTCTTCTTCTGTCAACTGTCTTCCGGCAGGTATATGATGCCATTTGAAGAAACAACCACGGCAGCAGCAGCCGGTAGCATGCTGGGCAATGAATACAGGATGACCTCTCATCGGTGTCTGCTTGCCGTCATTGGGAATCACTGCTGGAGCAAGGCGTTTGGCAACGAAATCCTCCGCATGCTTACGGATGGTAGCCAACCCCTTTTCTGCAATATATTCCTTATCCTTCTTCGAGAGATGGAAACGGCTGCGGAAAGCTGACCCGGAAAGTCTTTCAAACAGATCTGTCAAATCATACTCTTTGTCTGAAGAAGTATGGTTTTCTTTACTGTCTGAGAAGACAGAGCCTTTCTGATGATCCTCTGTCTCCTCAGGAAACAAATTGAGTTCTACATATATGGCTTGTTTTCCTTTTGAATCTTGTTCCATTTTTAATACTCTCTTATACAATTATTTAAAACCCGTTGGCGGAATTAATTTAGCGCATACTTAACCCTGCCAATCGGTCTGTTG
>USSA01000173.1 GCA_900557255.1 uncultured Prevotella sp. | reverse complement strand
CCAAGTCTGCAGATGGTAACTTTCACCATCACCGAGAAGGGATATTCTTTCAATGATGCCGATCTGGCACGTGGTCTCGATGCAGTATTTGCTATGGGTAAGCTTACCGCTCTTCTCTATGAGCGTTATAAGGCAGACAAGTTGCCACTTACTCTTCAGTCAACAGACAACTGTTCTCACAACGGCGACCATGTTAAGGCTGGCGTAAAGGCTTATGCTGAGCGTTGGGCACAGGATGGCATCGTAGAGGCTGGTTTCGTAGATTATATCAATGACAGCAGCAAGATTACCTATCCTTGGTCTATGATTGATAAGATTACTCCTCGTCCACACGAGAAGGTACAGGCGATGCTCGCTGAGGATGGTTTCGAGGATAACAATACGATTATCACCGAGAAGCATACTTTCACTGCTCCTTTCGTAAATGCCGAGGAAGTGCAGTATCTCGTTTGCGAGGATACTTATACCAATGGTCGTCCGCCATTGGAGTTGGGTGGTGCGCTCTATACATCCCGCAAGACTGTAGATGAGGTTGAGACCATGAAGGTAACCACCTGTCTGAACCCTCTCCATACAGCGATGTCAATCTATGGTTGCATGCTCGACTATACCTTGATTTCTGCCGAGATGGCTGATGAGGACCTTCGTGCCTTCATCCAGAAGATTGGTTATATCGAGGCGATGCCAGTAGTAACAGATCCAGGTGTATTGAACCCATACGAGTTTATCGGCACCGTTATCAACAAGCGTCTGCCTAACCCATTCATGCCAGATGCTCCTCAGCGTATCGCTACCGATACAAGCCAGAAACTCTCTATCCGTTTCGGTGAGACTATCAAGAAGTATATCGACCGCGGTCTCGACAAGAGCAATCTCGTGTTGATTCCTCTGGTATTGGCTGGTTATGCCCGTTATCTCAAGGCATTGGATGATAACCTGAAGCCATTCGAGCCATCTTCCGACCCATTGTTGGCAGAACTGCAGGCCATCGTGGCTCCTCTGGAGGTAGGCAAGGCAGATCAGGACTACTCTTGCCTCAAGAATCTCTATTCCCGCAAGGATGTATTCGGTCTCGATCTCTATGAGGCTGGCTTCGGCGAGCAGATTGAGGGCATGGTGAAGGAACTCTTCGCCGGCAAGGGTGCCGTAAGACAGACATTGCATAAGTATGTTGCTGAAAGATAATTTATTTTTAAACTTATACATTATATAATATATATGGAAAGAACATGGCGCTGGTTTGGCAAGAAAGATAAGATTACACTTGCACAGTTGAAGCAGATTGGTGTTGAGGGCATTGTTACCGCATTGCACGATGTTCCTCTGGGCGAGGTTTGGACACGCGAGAAGATTCATGAACTCAAGGAGTACATCGAGTCTTACGGTATGAAATGGAGCGTGGTAGAGTCTTTGCCTGTGGTTGAAACCCTGAAATATGGCGGTCCTGACCGTGACCATCAGATTGAGGTTTACAAGGAAAGTCTCCGCAACCTGGGCGAGGAAGGCATCAAGTGCATCTGCTACAACTTTATGCCGGTTTTAGACTGGGCTCGTACCGATTTGGCACACGAGAATCCTAACGGAGCCAACAACCTCTATATGAACTGGGGCGAGTTTGCCTACTTTGACATCTATATCCTGCAGCGTGAAGGCGCTCGTGAGGATTGGGCTGAGTTCTCTAAGGAGCACAAGTGGGGCAGAGACCTCGTGGCTGAGGCTGATGAAATCAAGAAGACTTCTACACCTGAGCAGGATCATGCCCTGGTAGAGAATATCATCATCAAGACCCAGGGCTTCGTATCGGGTAACTTCAGCGAGGGCGATTCTGCTCCTGTCCAGAAGTTCCGCGACCTGTTGAAGCTTTATGATGGCATCGACAAGAAGAAGTTACAGGAGAACATGAAGTACTGGCTGGAGGCTATCATGCCTATCTGCGATGAATACGATATCAACATGTGTGTTCACCCAGATGATCCTCCTTATCCTGTATTCGGTTTGCCAAGAATCATCGGTCGTGCCGAGGATATCCAGTGGATGTTGGATGCTGTGCCAAACAAGCACAACGGTCTGACTTTCTGTGCAGGTTCATTCTCTGCCGGCGAGCACAACGACTGTGTGGCAATGGCCAAGCAGTTTGTTGACCGCACTCACTTTGTTCATCTGCGCTCTTGCTACATCTTCCCTAACGGCAACTTTACAGAGGCTTCTCACTTGGGTGGTCGCGGCCATCTCATTGAACTTTGCCGCATCTTCGAGAAGGCTGAGCAGGAAGGCAAGTGCAATTCCAGTCGTCGATTGCCAATGCGAGTAGACCACGGTATGACCTTCACCGATGAGCCAGGTGGCGTATTCGATGAGAGCAATCATGGTCACAATGCCGGTTACACTCTCCTCGGCCGTATGTTTGCCATGGGTCAGATTCAGGGTGTCATCGCAACAGTAGATGATGAACTCGGTATCGAGTATAAGCAGCCGGGATTCTATGATTAGTTTATAGTTGATAGTTTATAGGCTTAGTTTATAGGCTATTAAGTGATTTGAAATTCAGGTTAGATAAAATACGAAAAAGGCTAGCGTTTCTGATAAACGCTAGTTTTTTTTATGCTGATTTTATGGTTATTGGCAAAATGTGCCGCTTTCTTTTGCCAATAATGCTTAAAAATAGGTGCTATTGGCTGAAAATTATATAAGAAATAGCCAATAATTACTTTTTTCTTGCTATTTTTGCAAATGGTTAGAAATTAAAGCAGGAGAATAAGAAATGAAGAATAATATTATAGGCAGAAAGAGTGAACAGGATACCTTGGCACGTATATACGAGTCAAGGCAGTCGGAATTTGTGGCAGTATGCGGACGCCGCAGAGTGGGGAAAACGTTTCTTGTGCGCGAGTATTTTGAGCAGGAAATGGTGTTTCAGACATCAGGATTGGCGGGCGGAAACACACAGGAGCAGTTGAAAAACTTCTTTTATACGCTTCGACGTTATGATAGGAATGTAACCTCTGTTCCCCACGACTGGCTCGATGCTTTCGAAATGCTTATCACTTATCTTGATTCTTTAAACGGGATAGAACGTAAGGTGATTTTTCTTGATGAACTGCCTTGGATGGATACTGCAGGCTCTAATTTTATCTCTGCCCTGGAGCATTTTTGGAATGGATGGGCCTCTGCACGTCGCGACATCGTTCTCATTGTCTGCGGCTCTGCCACTTCCTGGATGATGGATAAACTTATCAATAACCATGGCGGACTTTATGGTCGTCTTACTCATCGTCTTTTCCTGCAGCCTTTTTCTCTTGGGGAGTCGGAAGCATTTCTGAAGACTAAGGGGATGATGTTGTCCAGATATGAACTGGCTGAACTTTATATGATATTGGGAGGAATTCCGTATTACCTGAATCTTTTGGACGAGCGGTTAAGTTTGGCTCAGAATATAGACCGTCTGCTGTTCAATCCCAATGGTCAGTTGTACAATGAGTTTACGATTCTCTATCGCTCTCTGTTTAAGGATTCTGAGGCATACGTCAAGGTGGTAGAATGCCTGAACGAGCGTGGTTATGGTATGATGCGCTCGGAAATAGCCGATGCCGCAGGGATGAAGTCGGGCAAATCTTTGACCACGATTCTCGATAATCTGGAATCTTGCGGTTTCATCAGAAAGTATGTCAACTATGGCTGTTCTACCCGAAAGTCTCTCTATCAGTTGGTAGATTTCTTCACCTTGTTCTATTTCCGTTTCCTGCGCGATAGTTCATTCCGTAATCTTCTGTATTGGAGCAAGTTGCAGCGCACGCCCCGTTTTTATGCCTGGGCTGGAGTCTCTTTCGAGATATTGGCGATGAATCATATCGACCAGGTGAAGCAGCGCTTGGGAATTTCTGGTGTGTCTACCCAGTTGTATTCCTGGCGAAGCAAGAGTGATGCCGGAGCGGCGGAGCGGGCAGCCCAGATAGACATGGTGATAGAGCGTGGTGACAATACCATCAATCTTTGCGAAATGAAGTTTTCGGAGAGTGAGTTTGCCATCAATAAGGATTACGAGAAGGTTCTGAGAAACAAGATTGTCCGCTTTATGGAGGAAACGAAGACCCGAAAGTCGATACAGCTGACGTTTATCAGCAGTTACGGTCTTCAGCGGAATATGTATTCGGGCATTGCCCAGAATGAAGTGGTGCTTAATGATTTGTTTTAAGCACCACCTCCTCCACATATTTCACTAATGAATTCTTGCCGTTATGCAGATAGAAGTCTACACGAACCACGTGGTTGATGTCGGCATTGCCCTTCACCTTTATGTGTCGGGTCTTGCTGTACATCATCGTGTCGCGGCGTGAAGGATAGGATACGAGCTCGAGGAGGTCTTTGGTAGAATTGCTGCCCACATAATAGATGCCCACACTGTCTTTTCCGTTCTTGATGGCAGCAATCTTCGCCATCTTCTTGGCATGAGCTGCAGAGGTATCTATCGGGTAAAACTCGCTGGCAGCTACCGTGTCGCCGTCATGTTGGTCGGGTGCAAACTTGCAGCTGGTACCCATCGTAGTGATAAAGGATGCAGCAGCCAGGACTGCCACAAAGTATAATATTTTCTTCATTGTTATTTCCTTTCTTTTCTTTAAAGAATCCTGTTTTGTTCGCAAAATGCGTTATCGGCTGCAAAAGTACAAAAAATAACTCGAAAAGCCATACCTTTTTTATCTTTTTCCTTTTAATACTTCGGATGGAGTGACGTGTGCTGAAACTGGGCGGGAGGAGTTATGGGGATGGCATGGAAGGAGCGGTATGGAAGGTGTTAGAAGGTATGGTAGATATGGATGGAATGGAAGGAATGGATGGAATTCCGTGCAAAGATACAACTTTTCTCTGATACTGCCAAATTTGGGGGTGTGATAAAGAAATGTTTGAAATGTGCTTTCAGATTGAAAGTAGTTAAACTTCCTTACTCATAGTTTTACGGGTGACAACTCATAGTTTTATGGGTCGCAACTCATAGCTTTGCTCTCTTAAAGTATAGAGTTAAGCAGTAAATCAGGTGTTTACGAGGGTTATGATATTTTTACTGCAATGACTCAGTTCCTCAATAACTCAGTTCCTCAGTTTTTCTCTGACCCTTCACTTTTGTCTTTATTTAGAAGTTTATTATATATATATAATTTATATATATATAATAATATATAATATATAACAATTTAAAACAACTTTGAACTATAAGGGCTATATACCCCCTAGAAAAAAACTGAGGAACTGAGTTATTGAGGAACTGAGTCAATGATAGAGACTTAGAATCTTACTCTTGATACTGTTGAATAGGCGCTTATGTTAAAAGTTAAGTATCAGATTATCAGACAAATAAAACACTTGAACCCCTGAAATAAGGGGTCAAGTGTTTATTGTGATACCCATACGTCGTGAAACACAACGTATGGGTATGAAAAGGAGTTTCGTTACATTGAACTTTCAAATCGTAACTTGATGAGATTTGGCTGATTTTACATCTCAACCACTACTTCATGCTTGCCTTCTGAGCAAGGAACGATGGTGCCTGAGATAGGAGTGCCATCCACTGTAATCTGCTTCACACCCTTCTGGTTTCCGCTAGGATTCTTTACTGTGATATGGTATTCGCCACCACGGAACTTGCGAGTTACCTCATACTCCTTAGCGGTGCTTGGGAGACAAGGATCGATCAGCAAACCTTCATAATCTGGCTTGATGCCGAGGATGAATTCTGATACTGTATACCACATCCATGCCGCTGTACCGGTAAGCCAGGAGTTCTTTCCTTCGCCCGGTTTGGCTGCATCCTTACCGGCTACCATCTGGCAGTTTACGTAAGGCTCTACCTTGTGAAGTGTCTGATATTTTTCCTCTACATAGCTAGGCAGAATCTTGGTATAATGGCTCCAGGCATCGTTGCCTCGTCCGGCTACAGTCTCTCCGATGATGACCCAAGGATTGTTGTGGCAGAAGATACCGGCGTTCTCCTTGTAGCCTTCAGGATAAGAAGAAATCTCACCCATTTCTACATGATAGGTGGTGTAGGCTGGGTTGTTCAGCACCA
>USSA01000172.1 GCA_900557255.1 uncultured Prevotella sp. | reverse complement strand
TAAGATTTCTCGAATTATGCAAATTAAATTATGCAAATTGCATAATGCAAAACAAATAATTCGAGATAAGCTGCGAAAATATATCAAAAATCATCAACTTTCGCAGATTATAGAGCTAAAATTGTCGGAAAAGTGTCTTATACGTGAAAAAGTTGTCACCTTTAGGATGGTTAAACTAAATATGTTACTATCTATTTTTCTTATCACTAAATGAGTTACGCATTTTTTATTTTATCACTATATGGGTTGTCAGCGAATACCCATTATACCTAACTAGGTTACTCTTTTTAAGGAGCTATCCCTAGAAAGGTTACGGTGATGATATTCTTTCAAATGCAAAGATACACATTTTCAACTAATTAGAAGAATTTTTCCAAGGATTTTTCCACATTTTCAGCTGTGGCCCCACTTGAGTATGTGCAACTGATGGTGTTTGATTACCGATACTCATATGCGGTCTTTCGTCGTTATAAAACGCAATAATCCTGGTCAGTTCCTTCTTACATACTTTACGAGTAGGAATTGTCATTCTATAAAGCCATTCTGTTTTTAAAATGCCGTTTGCACGTTCTGCTATGGCATTCTCCAAAGGATCTCCTGTTTGAGTCATACTTATTTGTGAGCCATGACTTTTTAGGATAGATACATAATTCTGACTGCAATACTGGCTTCCTCTGTCTGAGTGATGAATGAGTCCTTTTGCAGTTTCTTCATCAATGCTTTTATATGCCATTTTAAGCGCTTCTAATGGATATACAGTTTCTAATGTTGGACCAACAGCCCATCCAACGATTTTATGGGAATACAGGTCTGTTATAAGCGAGAGATAGCACACACCTTCATTGGTTTCAACATAGGTGATGTCACTTGCCCAAATCTGGTTCGGATGGGTAGGAACTACTCCCTTAATCAGGTTTGGGTATTTGCGATAATTATGGTCGGAATCTGTTGTCTTATAGCGTCTACGGCGCTTTATACGTACCATGAGTCCATGCTTACGCAGCATCTCAATAAATGCGTCACGACCAGGGAAGCAGCCTGTATCCTCAAACATCTGTTTCAATATGACATGCAACTTTGCAGCTCCTAAGCCAGGATTCGACTTACGATACTCACGTGCCTTTTCAATGATGATAGACTCAATGGCCTCTTCAGCAAAGCCGTCAGAGACATTGCGCTTATTATATGCTTGCCGGGTGAAACCAAACAGCCCGCATAGAGTGCCTAAACCTTGGCTCTGGCACTCTGTGCGGAGCAAGCTTACTGTTTGGTACCAGATTTTTTTCTCACAGGAATATTGAAGGTTTCTTCTGCGAGGTCAATCATGGTGGAGAATGCCTTAGAGCGAAGCTTCTCTAACTCCAAAGCCTTGCGGAGACGCTTAATCTCTGCATCTTTCTCTTTCAACTGTTCATTTGTTGTCTTTGCCATATCGTCACGGTTTTGGTCTTCTGGCGGCAAAGATAACAAATCTTTTTCATTTAAGAACTTATCCATCCAAGAAAATAGCACTGTACGACTGCTTATATAGTATTTCTTGATGATTTCTTCTGCCGGGAGCCCACTCTCCATATACTCTCGAACTATCATGATACGATCATCATCTGTAAAAGAGTAGCCATTCAACTCTACCTCACGGGTCTCAAACCAACCTGTGTCCTCATTATACACACGTTCAATTCTTGTCTTACGTTTCATTGTCACTTCTGTTTGTTCCTAAGTGACAACCTTTTTCAGGGAAGTACAGTCTATCATAATTTGATTCCCATCATTTTAAGATAGTCTGATAACGTTCCCATACCAACAGACTTCCTGTATTCGTCAACTTTCTCAGGATTCTCCAGCTTGTAAAGATGCCATTTGCCGTCCTTGTCTTCTTCTAATTGGGTGCCATATCGCTGTGGACGACCTTCGAAAAGGCAGATACGGTCTTCCATCATCGCCACATTCTCACGAGGAATATCGCCTCTCTCTGCTGCCTTTAGGAACAATGGCAGATATTTCCTTTGCATCTCGACCGATGAATGCTGAACAACAAGCCAATAAGCTCTACATGCATCACCAACCTTGTCCTTACCGACAAATCCACGTGAATCAAGGATTTTAAAAATCTTCTGTTGGTTGATGCTGTCAATCGTAGCCATTACGGAAAAAATGGAATCTATCTTTGCCTTGTCTTGTGGCTGCTGTCTTGATGTCATCCTCCATTCCTGTCGAATGGCTTGGTCATCCTTTGCTATTTCGAGCAGTTGATTGCGGAGAGGAATATCGTAGTTGGCTTCTTTCCTTGTCTGACGCTCATGCATCGCATTCATGATTTCATTCCATCGCACATCATCATGAATAGGGAGCAGATCTTTGTCAGTTTCTATGTTCAGACTATACCATTCTGGTTCAGCTTTCATTCTCTCCTCAAGAAACCAGAACGCAGCATCTTTATGACCTGCCAGTGATGCCACACATGCAGCATTATATAGATGCTGGCCGCGAACGTAATTTTTAAAATCAAATGCATGGGTGAAGTATCGTTCAGCTTCTTGATAATTCTGCTGCATGTAGGATGAATCAGCTTTTGATATTAGACTATTGTACTTCCGACTTTCCTCCACATCAGGTAAAGTACCAGACTGCATCACTCTGATGCTCTTGTTCTTGAAATCCTCCAAAGATATAGCTACAGACTGCATATTATGCATATCAGTTACATCCCAATGATAAACACCTTTCTCTGGCCATTTCTTAGATTCTGTCTGCATGACATACATTATTCCCAATATTGTCTTACCAGCCTTATTTATTCTGTCAACACAAACAAGTCGGTGTTGTCTTTTATTAAAATATAGATTTCGCCAAATGTTTTCAACATCATTCTTTGGTAGCTTCCACAAAGTTGTCCTGGTTACAGTCAACAATCCATCCATGCTGATTTCATAATCAGGAACCTCACAGCTGTTCACTCCTTCAAATACATACATATTATCATCAACAGTGCGTAAACCATTCACAGGAAATGGTACATCCTTGGTTATTGCCCTAATGTATTTTGTGTATTCAGTCTGATTTTTTGTAGAGCATGATGTCATAAGCACAACTGCTCCCAATATAAAAATACTTTTCTTCATTTTATCTGTCATATTTATATTCATTTTTCCAAAATCACAAATTGTGACTTTGAACATTACCATATTTAACAGCATTCAAAGGTAGTGCTTTTAGCCTTTAAGCCACTATTGCACAACCCCTTTCTTTGAAAAGAACGTAAAATCAATAGTTTTATTGCTGTGATTGTACTTTTATTAATCGCTTAACTCGTTGCACCGTACTTACTGTTAAACTTGGGTTAACTTTACAGTTTTTTTTAGGAGCTTGGCTTTTTTTACAAAAAAAATCGTAAATTTGCAGCGAGAAATAATAACTTGAAGAATAAACAACATAAAAATGAACTTATGAAGAAAATCTCGTTGATAGTGATGAGCTGCATGATAGCTTGCGGACTGCTCGCCAACCACGGCATCGTGAAGGGCGGAGAAATGTCGCCTAAGGTAGAGGACACGGTATCGATTGCCAAGAAAATCACTGATAGTCAATGGCTATCGAACAACTCCGACACGTTGGAAGTGGACACAGCTGGCGAAGACTCGGTGGTGAATGTGGTGGCCTACTTTTGCAAGGGCGACACCTGCGAATACTGGATCTATGAGAATGAGTGGAATGTGAACGACAAGGACACGGTGAAGACGCTCGGCGTATCCACCCAGGTGCGCCTCGTGGTAAACGATTCCACCAGCAAGGGCTATAAGATGAGCTACACCTTCCTGGACGTAAAGGCCGATTCGGTGGGCGACAACTTCCGGGACAAGATGATGGCCATGATAGCGGAGCGCACCGCCAAGAGCGTGATAGGCACCACCATCAACTTTGAGACCGATGAATATGGTAGCATCACCAAGATTACCAATCTCTCGCAAATCAAGAAGCAGGCAAAGGCTCTCTTCAAGGCGAGCATGAAGGACATCGCCGCCATGCCCATCATGCAGGCAATGAAGAAGGCGATAGGTCTTGACTTCATGAAGATAGGCAACCAGGCTAACACCGACGAGGTGGTGGAGGGCTACCTGGAGGAGCAGAAACTGCTCTTCGCCTGCCACGGAAGCCAATATGCCGTGGGCGAGCATCACGAGCACGAGGATGCCACCAAGGATAGCTACGCCAACGACACTTATATCAATGCCAGCCTAGAGAAGAATGGCAACTACACAATCTCCTGCGAGGTGGTCAGCGTGATACCAAAGGAGACTGTGAAGAAGGTGATGGGCGGACTGATGGGTGCCTTCACGGAAGGACTGAAGGGCAAGAAGACCGAGGACGGCAAGGATCATGATGGCGACATCAAGGACTTGGACGACGCGTTTAAGAAGGAGATAGAAAAGGCAGTTGACCAAGATGCCCAGACCTCGGAGAATCTCAGTGTGACCTGCTTCGAGGATGGCTGGCCTAGCAGCGTGTTGAAGCAAAATAAAACTGTGATGGCTGGCCGTGGCAAGCTGAAGCAGAAACTCATCGAGGCTTGCCGATTCGCACAGCGCGAGAAATGATGAACTATTTCGACCTGTACAGATTGAAAGTTTTCTAACTGTACGGTTGAAACGGGCTGAAAGCCCAAAAGCTCTTAGCCCAGGGCATCGCCCTGGGTATAAATGTATTATTTCGGTGTGAGGCCTATGCAGTACAGGACAAAATGATGCAGGTATTGATACTATCAGGCTTGAAGAATATACGGCAGTTTTGGGAAACAGAGTTAGCTTGGATTCCATAGCTGGAACTTATAATGGTGTGTTACCACCTGATGTTGAAACAGCACTCACGTTAAATGCTGATGGTACCTACTTGATGATACAGACATTCAAAGAAAAGCAGAAAGAGCAGAGGGACTTTCCATGTACTTGACAGCAATGTCTTGATGCTTGTGCATCCTTCGAATGGCGACAATATATTCTATAAGGTGGGGGATACCAACCATATTATTCTGATAGATTCGTTCGGCAGTGAACCCCAAAATGAGGATAGGAAATACTATATTCTAAAGAAGAAAGACTAAAGGAAATAATAAAGCTGTGTTAAACTATAATATTATAGCCTAACACAGTTTATATTACACTACCTCAAAAATGGGCTATGTTTTTACGTTTACCCAATTAAATCCTTGATATTTTTTGATTGTTTTGTTAATCTAATCAGAACCGACTTAGCTAAATTATCATCTAATGAATTGTATCTATTGATTAAAAAATCCTTCAATACAGAGAAGCTAATAGTCTCACCACAATCCTCAAATATCAGTTCTTTTTTATTAAAATGGATTATTGAATTTATAAAATTTGATTTTCTTTTTCCTATTATTTTAAATATATGCCCACTTTGATCAACATATTTTTGATTATTGTAGTATTCTTCAAAGATACTATTATCGCCAGGATAATCCCATAAGTCTCCAATATGGGTTTCTTCCAAATCCTGTGAACTTAAATTACTTAAGGAAACATTAAGTATAGGGAATTGTATTGACATAATTAAAATATTATTATGAGGGTGTGTCATAAGTCTGTGACGCACCCTTTTTTATTTTAGCTTTTACAACTTAATCATCATAATAACTTAATGGTCTGTTAAAAGATGGGAAAATTTTAAAATAGTAAATTTTAATTTTTGTTCCTATTTTATCACTCTCCCCCTCTTTGATTAAAGAATTTCCTGTATAAAATTTTCCATTTAAACTAAATTCATACATATAACAACTTTCAGTCCATCTATGAACCCATGATGATGTGTTTGATGTTATTATCGCTTCAGTTTGTTCACCGCAATGTTCTAAAACAACAGACAAAATAGGAGATGCAAGCGCATAAATAAAAACACATACACAAATTGTAAAATAGACATTTGCAACAGTAATTTTACTGCAAATACCTTTTTTCCTATTTTGGGATCTATTTTTTCTTCTGTTTTTCCTATTTTGGGATCTATTTCTTCTTCTGTTCATTTCGACTATTATTGTTTTTATAATATTCTATAATTTGAATTGCCTTTTTTATTGGACAGTAGTGAATTATGATAAATCGAGTTACTTCATTAAAATTGATTTATTATTGCTGCCATAGCCGATAATCTTGACATCT
>USSA01000171.1 GCA_900557255.1 uncultured Prevotella sp. | reverse complement strand
TTTCTGCCATGCCACAACAGTTCCTGAAGGAAATCACGGCTGGGGCGAATGGTGATGGTATATTCCCGATACATTCCGTCTTTCGACTCCTTCACTTTCTGCTGACTCTCGTGCAGCGGAACCTCCTCGATGTAATTGTATTCCGGATAGAAGGCACGGATGCGGATTTTCTCCACGGGCACATCTTCCATCCGATAGATGCCAAAGCAATCTTCATAATAATTCTCTGGAGTCAGGAACTTCTTCATCTTTGCCGGCAACGGATGCTTCTCGCAAATAAGCTTCAGGAAACTGATGCGGTCGAAAGGAAGACAGCGAACGAGTTTTCTCACATTTTCCTCTGCACTTGAATTGGCTTTCCCTTCGGACGCCGAACGTTGTTTCTTCACTCCCACAACATACCATCTCTGCTTATAATATCTCACGAAAGCCGGTTGTAGCACGATATCGCTCTCTGCTCCGAAACCCGAAACATACTTAAACTTCAGCAGATATTGCTTATCTATCGCTGCAAGAATATCATCCAGATATTCCGTGTTATATGGCGGCGTATCGAGCATCACCTTGTTATGAAATTTCAGCATATCACCAAGCGAAGCCAACCGCAGGGAACTCAGCATCCATTCCGTTACATCATCATTAGCGATCGGATCACGCTTCAGATAATACCGATAGCCGTCGCTCTTGTCGCATTCCACAGTAATGCCAAACTGCGACTGGATATTTTCACGATAACGATGAAAGGTACGTTTGTCCAGCTCATCCTCATCCTGATTAGCGTTGGCATCACGCCACTCATTAGCAATCTCCTCAAAGGTAAGATGCTTACGATCCAAGAGACCTATCAGCCAACTATAGAATTTTACACGATTGTCCATAATCTCTAAAAATCTAATGAATATTTACGAGAAATGCCTAAAAAGAAAAGGAGAAAAGATAGCCAACAAAATGGTAATGCTAAATGCTGGCGTTTCTGACTTTTGTCATATACCAATGCGCAATACACTTGTGCCCGATGCTTGAAATGAACTGTGAACAAACTCGTCTCTTTGCATGAAACACATGAATTTTTAATAATGCTAACACAGACCTATTGCCTGATGTCAGCCTCTTGCTGCCTCTATCTTTTCTCCGAAAATTTTAATCTACTCAATGAAAATTTCAATCCTCGCTCCATTATCGGGGCAAGTCTTGCAAATCCACCAAATCTACAGTCCAGTTCAAACTCTGAATTTTCAGGTCGAGTTCCCGATACTGCTTGGCATAGGTATCAGCCTCCTTGCGAAGAACCTTTATATCTATGGTTCTAACATATTTCAGTTCGTTTCTGCCAAAGCGAGTATCGTTGGCAGCTACGTAGTTCACCACCTCTTTCAATGCCTTGACACGCATCGACAAGACGTCTCTCTTGGCTATCAATCGAGTCAAGGAGTCTCCGTCCTGAACTATCTGAACGTTGGTGATGTTGATACGATAAATCAAGTCTTCCAACTGAACGAGTGCTTCGTCCAGTTCCTTGTACAGTTCCTCCACGTTATCGCAGGGTTCATCGCCCTCCTGCACTTTGGCGCTTTCCTTGATACGTTCTTTCAGTTGAGCCACTCTCTTCTGCAAGTCGGCTCTGATGCTCAATGCTTCTGCTAACTTCATAATCTTCTATTTTTATATATGACGTTCTAATTTTATTTTTATTGCATCACAAATTATTTTTCACCTTTCCAAACAAGGCACACCCTCAGGCCAATGAGGGTCATTCTCGTTTACATCAGGATAATGAATATCTCGCTGCTCTGACACGCTGCGCTCATAATTCAATTTCACATTAATCGTGAAATCATCCATGCGGAGAATGTCTGGCAGGCACCAAGGCTCATGAGTATGCAAGGCATGCATCGCATAACAGATACACAAATGGTCGTACGCCTTGTTGTGCAGATAGCCTTCCGCCCACGACGTGCCATCGTCAAGCGTATCAGTCAACTCTCTCAACGTATCCTCTTCGTTGCCGAAAAAGTTGGCAGACGCACCATTCACGATGGTATCCATCTTGCAATGTCCTGTACTGAGCAACTCATCTGTCAGATGAATCATATAGTCGAAGTCGGAACCGTAATAGTCATCATTCTCCAGATGCAAGACCGAGTCTTTGTCAGCATACTCGAATCGAAGCGTACTGTCCAAGTCGTAGCAGAAACGGTCGTCCACCTTGTATGGCGAACGGTAGAGCGTAAGCCAAAGGTTACGGCACTGCTCAAAACACTCTAAGGTGAGCTTGTAGAGTTTGTCGTTCAACTTGCTCAATCGTTCCACCTCGGCAGCAGTAGGATGAAGCATCATCTCGTCGAGCGTCACCTCACGAAGCCCAAGCAAGTCGTCCAAGAGCTCTCGCTCCGACTCACTGAAGTTTCTGAAGAAATAGTCAGGATTGTTCTCTTCCCGATTCACCACCTTCTTGATACGACGTTCCACCTCTTGCACGATGGCACGCTTATCCTCTATCGTAGACTTTTCTCTTATAAAGTCAAAAAAATTGAAGCTAGGATCAGTATTATAGCTACGGTCGTTCTCAACTTCATCAATCAGTTTTTTCCATTCCTTTTCCATTTACTTCCTCTTTAAAGATTACGTTTCCTTTTTTCCATTGATACACCTCTCGCTCATATCTCAAGCTGACATCCGTCCAAAAATCATCCATACGGAGGATGTCAGGCAAAGAGTAATGCTCATGACTATGGAGCGAGTGAAGGAGATGGCAGATGCAAAACTTGCCAAAGGCAGGATTATCCAGATAATCAAGATTCCACGACGTGCCATCATCCGCCACCAAAGGTTCACCCACATAATACCGCCCACTATCCCTAAAATTGCAATAAAAATGGAGCATATACTCGAAGTCTGAGCCATAATAGTCATCATTATCCATCTTGAGGACGGAATCCTCATCATTCCAACTGAAATCAACGTGCTCCTCCACATCATAATAATCCTCGTTTGCCATCAAGCTCGGTGAGTGCAACAAAGACTTCCAGAGGTTGCGACCTTGCGCAAAGGCATCCTTCGACAGTTCATGAAGTTTATCGTTCTGATGTCCCAAACGCTCAATTTCTTCCTCTGTAGGATTTAACATCATCACATTGAGAATCTTTACCCGAGTACTCCAAAGGGAATCAAGCACCTCCCGCTCCTGTTCACTGAACTTACGGAAGCGGAAACTCTTGTCCGCATCATAACGGGCAATCATCTTGATGCGACGCTCTACTTCTTGTACAACTCTGCGCTTGTCATCATCCGACGCTTCGCCCACATACTCCATCAAAGCGAAGAAAGCCTCCGTTTCAAACGGATCTTTCTCAATTCTATCGATAAGTTGTATCCAGTTTTCCTTCATATTCCCCTACTATTTTACCATTACACACTTCCTTTATCTTATAATCGCCGAAACTTCCTCCCCGTATCTTGTAGGGAGAGTTTCGCTTCAACGTCTTCTCCAAATACTCCAAGTCTTTGGGACGAAGATGAGTGAGAGCGAAATCCACCTCATTCAGCTGTGACTGATTGCTTAAGGCAAGATGCTGGAGATTGTGGCACATGAAGATGTCCAAGCGACGCAACTTGTCGTTCTTGCTCAAATTCAAAGACACCAAGTCCTTGGCACCCTCGATATGCAACTCCTCCAAGAGTGGATTAGCAGAGAAATCCAACTTCTCGTTTCTTATCTCGTGGAAGTCGATGAACTCCAGCAAAGGATTTTTGCTCACGTCGAGTTTCTCCTCGCCATACCCAGAATAGCCCAAGATACGCAAGTTAGGACATTCCGTGAGAATCACATCCAAGGTTTTCACCTCGAACATGCCACATCCATCAAATCCGATAATAGCATCCTCCTCTTCCGAACAGATGGTAATGGTGTAGTACATGCCCTTCTCCGGATAGGCATGACCTGCCTCCACCCAAGCCAACTTTTCGGAAGCAGGTTTCTGTTTACCTGTCACGACCTGTACCTTTCCATCGCCCCAAGCGATTCTTGCCTTGCTGCCTTTCTTCAGCATCAAGTGCAAGCCTACGGTCTCCCCCATTGTCCAGTCCAAAGTCTGGATATTGATTGTAATCTGTGCCATAATTCCTTGTTTTTAATGTTTACAGCTGCAAAGATAATGGTCAGGTGTGTCAAATCGTGGCACAAGCGAGAAAATTATCTCAATTCTCTCTAAAAATACGTCTTCACAGCAAACAAGAACTGCTCTATAAAGATTTTCTTGAAAGCAGCAATGTTATTCTGTTCATAAAACATGAGCATAGCCTTCTTATAGTCGATGGAGTCAACGGTTCGGAAAGAAATCGGGCAATAGCCATTTGCTATTAAGATAGCATTACTTGTGATTCTTGCCGTCCGCTTGTTGCCATCTACAAAGGCTTGAATATAC
Source organism: uncultured Prevotella sp. (assembly GCA_900557255.1). The sequence goes on along the minus strand of USSA01000171.1, from coordinate 1,793 downwards.
GATAATAGCACTAATGTTAGGAGTGCCTTCTCAAATACATTATCTTTTCCATTCACCAATGTACAAGTATCTTCCAACGCTTCACGAATCTGGAACTCGTTATCGAGTGGGCGATAATTAGTTCCAGTAATACCAACACGACGATGACGGATATTTCTGTCAACTCCCAACTCCTTTGTCAAGATGGAATGAATGTCCTCGATTCTATGCACAGACAACTCTTTCAAATAATCTGGTACGTCAAGCACAAAATCAAGCGCATCCTTATGATTAAGCAACATGATAGCCTCCTCTTTTGTCTTCCCAGAAGCCGTCTGCTTATCTTTTAGCAATCGCTCAGTCTCTAAAAGAGAATACGTATTGCCCTCTATCTGTGAGGATTTCCAAGATAAATCCACTCCCAAACGCTCCATTTCCTTATGATACTCAAGCTCTGTCATACCTTCCGTATTCTTCTCAAACTCCTTTTGTGCAGCAAACAATACAGAAAGTTCCTCCTTTGTAAAAATTTCTACCTTGGGTAAAACTTCACGAATCAAATCAAAATTGAATGATTTCTGCACAACACGTTCATCTATATCCTTATCGAAATAAGTAGCCAAATCCAAAGGCATGGTTACATGAGCTTGCGGAGTAAGTCTGTACTTGGTAGAAGGACCACGCCCAACAGTCTCAATATTTCCCTCCTTAACAGCAGCAGAAAGCAATCTCTTCACTGTGCTACCACTAGGAGTTTCCATAAGGCCCGCCATAATCTCTGTCCTATTTGCCAAGGGATGATAATGCAAGAACTGTAATATTTCTATGTCTATTGTCATATTCTTAATTTATTAATCGGCTCAAAGTTAGTCATTTTTTGCCATCAATCGGCTCAATTTGAGCCGATTTTATAGATATTTAAGCAAATTTGAGCCGATCCATATGTAATATCCAGAATTGCAGTTCACAATTTTCAAACCAGGTGTTCTCTGAATAATATAATCAAATGATGTCACAGGCTTCAACTATTTCTCAAAAAGTGTTGTATTACCCGATACCAATAGTCCCAGGAGTAGCCTACGGAAGGGTGATTCACCGCCATCACTTTCATCTGTTTTCCATTACTCAGAAGATAAGAACCCATAGCAACAGGATAACCATCCACTACGATGTCGTCGCCATCCTGCCAGCCAACATTAGGAAGATTATTCCAAAGCCTCTTGCCCCATACGATGATGTACTCAGGTTGGTACTTTTCGATGACCTCGAAGAAAGCCTTGCCAGCCTGGTGATATTGTTCGGCTGTGCCAGCCTCGCGAGGACCACCCATCGCCACTTGCAGATAGTTGAAGAAGATAACCGAGTTCCAAATCTTCAGCCTCATCGCTTGATTTGTCTCCTCACCTACCAACGAACGCTCAAACTTCAGGAAAGTCCGCATCCAGTTCTGCCGTTCCTTGTTCTCATTGAGATAATCATCAAGCACCTGCTGAGTAAAGCCCATACACTCCCGATGTAGCTGGCAGTCGCCACAATCCGTACAACTCTCATCACAATAATGACTCTCGCCCAATATCATGATTCGCTTGCCGAATATCCCCCCATTGGCATAATCCTTGCCAACGAAGGGTTGAAAGAAAATATTGCTATTCATATTTTAGAACAATGAAGCTATCCAATCATAAGCCATGGTTCCCAAGCGAATGGCCCACGAAATCACCACATAAATCAACCAGCAAAGCACGACGATGAACACAGCCGTCCAGAATGCCTTCTTGTTCACCTTGTTGATAATCTCCTTATCATCCTCGATA
>USSA01000170.1 GCA_900557255.1 uncultured Prevotella sp. | reverse complement strand
TGCCCTTGATAGCTACGCTGTGCTGGCTAGGGTCGGAGATAGAAAGACCGCAATAATTTTTCACTTTAAAGGTTGTACCTCTATAACTCATTAACCCTGTATAAGCCTGTTCGGTATGAGCAGCAGCTTTGATTGTGAGTTTCATCTGTGAATTAAATTTGTCTTTCAGAGAGCCGCTTGGAACAAGACTATCTACGTATACGCTCATGTCGTAGAAGAGGTTGGGAGAGAAACCATCCAAAGGCTGTATGGAATCGAGCGGAACGGATGATGAGAGGGTATATTTGCTATTGATTTCCTTCATCACTTGGGCTAGATTATCCATCTGTCTGCAGTCGATGGCCGCCATGTTGCAGAATGGAACGCTACTATTCTTGTAGAAATTGACAGTTCCGTTGACTAATCCTGAGTAGTTGGGTGCTGAACTGTTGAGGTAACTCCATATGGTTTTGTATGGATAGCCGGCTCCCATTACTTCGCTACTTGAACTGATCATGAAATTGGTAACATCTTTCAGTTCGTATGCAGTCTCTACATTGCCCATATAGCATGCATCGAAGAGAATGTATTGCATCTTGGTGCCGCTGAGTTTGATTCCTTCGGCCAGGGTAGGAACGTCGAGAGCGTTTTCTTCTAAACTCACACTTCCGAAGAAACGGGTGACAGGTTTGTTGGGATCGGGTCCAAACTGTATTCCGCTGAAATTACAGGTAGCTGTAGGGTAGCTGGTGTTTCCTTTCTGAGCAAAACCAGCATTAGGTCTTGCCATATAGGGATAGTGAACCCAATCGCTCTTGTAGGTCCATCCGCAGCCATGAGCTCCGATAATGAGCGAATAATTCAGGGCTTCAGCACGGCGTTTCACCTCATTCAGAATCTCTGCAAATCCTTCTGCTGTAGTATATGTAGCTTCATCGTATGTTTTCAAAGTGTCGCGAATTACGGTTTTCGTATTGCCGTCATACTGAAGATCAATGAGATAGCTCTTCCTGTAATTCTGGCTCATGAAGACCATTACACGCGAATTATTCAAGCCTTTCTTGGCAACAATACCTTCGCAGATACTGTCAACGTTGTTTTCCAAAAAACTTGTGAGACCGGAAGTGTTGGTTCCACCCGTCCAAGGATAGAAGACGAAGATAGTCTGCTTATTGACGCTTTCTACATCAATAGCTTCATCGCCACAACTGGTGAAAGTTGCTGCTAGAGATAGCGTACATATAAATAAGGTGAAAAGCTTCTTGATCATAATTAAAAATGTTGAATGTTGAATGTTGAATGTTGAGTTGCAATCTTGCTAACGAATCAGCTTGACTAATTCAACATTCTACACTCAACATTCAACATTAAATATAATACTATTACTTCTTCTTGAGTTCCTCGATGGTTGCCTTGAGGGCAGCAATCTTCTCAACAGAGTCGCTTTCCTTCTTGCGCTCCAGGGCTACTACCTTCTCAGGTGCGTGAGCTACGAAGTTCTCGTTGCTGAGCTTCTTGCGTACGCCCATCAGGAAGCCTTCCAAGTGCTTGAGCTGAGCCTCTGCCTTCTCAATCTCGGCAGCTACGTCGATGAGGTCGCCCAATGGAACGGCAAACTCGTCGGTACCTACCATGAAGCTGGATGCATCGGCACTCTTCTCGGCGATGACCTCAATCTTGTCGAGGTTAGCCATCTTCAGCGTTACGTCGTTGTAAGCCTCGAAATCGTTCTTGCCTACTACCTGAAGAGACAACTGCTCCTTCTGGGCAATGTTCTTCTGGTTGCGCACGGTACGAACGCCGGCGATAATCTGCTTCACTGCCTCGATATCTGCTGCCAACTTCTGCTCCTCGGCTGTAGGTGCTGGAATATCCAGCTTCTCGCGCATGATGCTCTCGCCATCCTTGCGGTCGTAGATGTGCTGCCACAACTCCTCGGTGATGAATGGCATGAATGGATGCAACATCTTCAGGAGGGCATCGAAGAAACGGAGGGTAGCATCGTAGCTCTTCTGGTCGATAGGCTGGCCGTAAGCTGGCTTCACCATCTCCAGGTACCAGGATGAGAACTCATCCCAGAACAGCTTATATACTGTCATCAGTGCCTCAGAGATACGGTAGTCCTTAAACTGCTTCTGCATCTCCTCGTTCACCTCCTTGAGCTTGGCATCAAACCACTTCACGGCGATTTCTGCACTCTTAGGCTGCTCGATATCTGCAGCCTCCCAACCCTTCACGAGGCGGAAGGCATTCCAGATCTTATTGTTGAAGTTACGTCCCTGCTCGCAGAGGCTCTCGTCGAAGAGGATGTCGTTGCCCGCTGGAGCACTGAGCATCATACCCATACGAACGCCGTCGGCACCAAACTTGTCAATCAGAACCAATGGGTCTGGTGAGTTACCGAGACTCTTGCTCATCTTGCGGCCGAGCTTATCGCGAACGATACCTGTGAAATATACGTGCTTGAATGGCATCTTGCCACGATACTCGTAGCCAGCCATGATCATACGTGCTACCCAGAAGAAGATGATATCCGGACCAGTTACGAGGTCGGAAGTAGGGTAGTAGTAGTTGATCTCCTCATTGTCAGGATGCTCAATACCATCAAACAGAGAGATAGGCCACAACCATGAAGAGAACCAGGTGTCGAGGCAGTCGCTCTCCTGCTCAAGATCCTCAGCCTTGATGTTGGCATTCTTCTCCTGAGCGAGCTTCAGAGCCTCCTCTGCAGTCTCAGCTACCACGAAATCCTTCTTGCCGGCATTGTCGAAGTAGTAGGCAGGGATGCGGTGACCCCACCAGAGCTGACGGCTGATACACCAGTCCTTGATGTTCTCCAACCAGTGGCGATAGGTGTTCTTGTACTTCTTAGGATAGAACTCGATATCATCGTCCATTACTGGAGGAAGGGCGATGTCGGCAAAGTGCTGCATCTTGAGGAACCACTGTGTAGAGAGCTTTGGCTCGATAGGCACATTGGTACGCTCAGAGAACCCCACCTTATTATTATAGTCCTCAATCTTCTCCATCAGACCGGCGTTCTGAAGGTCGATGGAAATCTGCTTGCGCACGTCCATGCGGTCCATACCTACATAGAGACCTGCTGCCTCGCTGATGGTACCATTGTCGTTGAAGATATCGATGGTTTCCAAACAGTGCTTTAAACCGAGTGCGTGGTCGTTGATATCGTGAGCTGGAGTTACCTTCAAGCATCCGGTACCGAACTCGATATCTACGTATGTATCCTCGATGACTGGAATCTCGCGGTTTACGAGAGGCACGATAACGTGCTTACCCTTCAGCCAGGTATTCTTCTTATCCTCTGGGTTGATACACATGGCAGAGTCGCCCATGATGGTCTCAGGACGGGTGGTTGCTACTACTGCATAGTATCCCTTCTCATCCTTGTGTATCACGTTCTCCTCATCCACCTGCTGGCAGTCCTGCTCTACTACATAATACTTCAAGTGGTAGAGCTTAGAGTGCTCGTCCTTGTAGATAACCTCCTCGTCAGAGAGCGCAGTCTGAGCCTTAGGGTCCCAGTTAACCATGCGCACGCCACGATAGATGAGTCCCTTCTGGTAAAGGTCGCAGAATACGTGGATGACAGCACGAGAGCGAGTCTCGTCCATGGTGAATGCTGTGCGGTCCCAATCGCAGCTGGCACCGAGCTTGCGGAGCTGCTTGAGGATGATGCCACCATGCTCGTGAGTCCAGTCCCAAGCGTGCTTGAGGAACTCCTCGCGGGTAAGGTCGGTCTTCTTGATGCCCTGCTGAGCGAGGCGGTTTACAACCTTTGCCTCGGTAGCGATGCTGGCGTGGTCGGTACCTGGTACCCAACATGCGTTCTTGCCCTCCATGCGAGCACGGCGAACGAGAATATCCTGGATAGTATTGTTGAGCATGTGTCCCATGTGGAGCACACCCGTTACGTTTGGTGGAGGGATAACCACTGTATAAGGTTCACGACCATCTGGCTTAGAGCTGAAAAGCTTGTTGTCGAGCCAGTACTGATACCATTTACTTTCCACTGCTTGTGGATCGTATTTACTTGCTAATTCCATTGCTTATATCTAATTTTTATTCTTTTTCTTTCTTTTTCTTTAAAAAACAGTGCAAAGATACTACTTTTTGGGCGAAAAACACTATCTTTGCATCAAATTTATTAATTTTTGCACATTTTCTTAACGTAACAGTTGGAGATGCGCAAGGAGAACCTTTAAAGTTGAATATGAATAAAATGCATACGAAAGAAGAAAAAATGGCAGCGTTCAGTCGCTTGTTGGATGTTCAGGACCGTCTGCGTCTGCAATGTCCTTGGGATAGAAAACAGACATTCGAGAGTCTTCGTCCGAATACAATCGAGGAGACTTTCGAACTCTGTGATGCACTGATGAAACGCGATTATAAAGATATAAAGAAAGAGTTGGGTGATGTTTTGGAGCATGTGATGTTCTACAGTATCATCGGACGAGAAGATGGTGAGTTTGATATCTGCGATGTTTGCAATCAGGAAGCAGATAAACTGATGTTCCGTCATCCATTTATCAATTGGAACGAGGAAGGAGAATGGAGCGTATCCAATCCTGATATGTATATCAACGAAAATGGACAGGTGGTTTATAAAGAAGAAAAATGTGAGTCTGAGGATTCTGCTTCTGATAATGACCAGAACTCTTTGGTAAAGGCGGGTTCAGTCAAACCTAAAACATCAACTGCTGTTGAGAAAACCTGGGAACAGATTAAGCAGCAGGAGAAGGATGGAAATGAAAGAGTGCTTAGCGGTGTCCCTAATGCCTTGCCTTCTCTTATTAAAGCTTATCGCATACAGGACAAGGCAAGAAATGTAGGTTTTGATTGGAAAAACAAAGAGGATGTTTGGGATAAGGTTCAGGAGGAACTTGATGAATTGAAAATAGAATTGGCAAAGGAAGATAAGGAAAATTCTACAAAGGAATTAGGTGATTTCCTTTTTTCTGTGATCAATGCAGCCCGTCTCTATAAACTGAATCCCGATAATGCACTTGAACATACCAATCAGAAATTCATTCGTCGCTTTAATTATGTGGAAGATCATACCTTAAAGAAAGGAAAAAATCTGAAGGATATTTCATTGGAAGAAATGGATCAACTTTGGAATGAAGCTAAATCTTTAGAGAAAAATGAAGATCAATCTAAAGAGGCGAATAAAGACTGATCTTTTCTATTAAGATAAGAGTGATATAAATCTATAGATATGAGTGATATAAATAAGAGTAATGGTAAATCTATAGAAAAGAATGGTTTTGATTTTTGATAACATTCGGAATATAGATCATCCTGCGATTATTGGTTATCCTGCGAATTATAGACTATATCGCGAATATTGATAAAAATAAATAATAAGGAGATTTAAATATGAAGAAATTATTTTTTATAACAATAGCTGTGGTAAGCCTGTTTATTGTTAACAGCTGTAAGGAACGTAAAACTTCCAATGTCATTTCTGTTGTTGATTCAGCAGATGTTGATGTTCCGGACTCGACAATATATGGTATTTGCGGTGACGGCACCACAATGCATAATCTTCAATTGATAACAGATGCTGGAGATACCATGAATGTTTTTATTGATGACGAAGAACCTAACATCGTGAAAGGTGGTTTGTTGGCAGGTGACAGAATCGCTTTGATATTGAATGGTCAAAAAAATGAAGAACTGGGTGATGTGGCTGCTCAGCAGGTGATTAATCTGACTTCACTTCTCGGAAAGTGGACGAGTCTGGATAAGAATTTTGAGATTATTGAAGGCGGTGAGGTCAAGAATCATGTAAAGGCAGAACAGAATCCTTGGACATCCTGGAAGATTCTCAATGGTAAGTTGTTGCTCAACAAGGATACTTTCATGATTGATGAATTAGGCCCTGACAGTATGTATTTGGAAAATAATGCTGGAATCTTTACTTTCAAGCGTCAAGTATAATATATTTCCAACTGTTGGGTATAAGTTTCTTGTAAGAGGAAAATAATTAACGTTATTGATAAGTTTTAATGGAACCTTTTAGAATTCATATATTAGGGTGTGGCAGTGCATTGCCCACCCTTAAACATTATCCTACTTCGCAAATTATTGAATTGCGAGGAAAGGCTTTTATGATAGATTGTGGTGAGGGCGCACAGATACAATTCAGGCGCTCCCGTATTCATTTTGGGAAGATTAATGCCATCTTCATTTCTCATCTCCATGGTGACCATTGCTTTGGCTTGCTCGGA
>USSA01000169.1 GCA_900557255.1 uncultured Prevotella sp. | reverse complement strand
AAACTGTGTTAAACTACTTTTATTGTAGCTTGACACAGTTTAATTTACACTCTCGTAAAATACAACTTCAAACAAACATCCCGCCAGGTGTCCTACCGGATGCAAAATCCGTTGGGACACCTGGCGGGTTCTTTTGTTTATCATAAAGACTAATGATAATCCTTTCTTTCTATCCTCCTGGCTCGCATGTTCAGCTTACGAGGATCTTGGCGCAAATCCCAGAGATCCACCAGCCAGATGATACCTTTCTCTTCATTATAGAAATAGATAATCTTGAAGTTCTTCATGATGATGGCACCACGAAACTCCATTGTTTCATTACGGAAATGAGCTACTATAGGATAACGCTTAGGCATAAATTCTAATAAACGCTTAATTTCCTTATATTGTGTTTGCCACTTACGCGCAGTTTTTAATCCAAACTCTTGCAAGGCATACTCAATACACTTTTTTATCTCCTTCTTGAAAAGGGCATCAGTTTTTATTTCCATTCTGCAATCATCTTTTCTATCTCAGCATCCAAAACGGAAATTGGCTCTCCATAATTAGGATTATCCAACTTATCCAAAATGCTCTCGCAATGCTCCATCACCTGCTCCAGCGAGCGCCCCATAGGATAGGAATCGGTGTCGTAAGCCTCATCCCATGATACTGATGCTGCAGATGATGCTGCCGAACGATAAGCTGGCGATGGCTCACAGACCTTATCCCCTGCTACCTTAGATTCATCGATATGATATTTCTTTTCCTCCATATTTCTTTCGCTTTTAAAGTTCCACGTTACTTATTGGTACAAAAATACGAAGAAAGATTGGAAACCGCAAGAAAATCTACAAGAAAATGGCAGAGAACGCTGAAATTTAATGGATTATGCGGATAATCTTTCCACGCAAAGAACAACAAAGCCAGCCTCCTCTTGCGAAAAAGCCGGCTTTCTTTATCATCTAGATTCATTCACTATAAAGTTCTTCTCTGGAAATCGTGGTGCTCCACAAGCCCACTTTCTCATCCTCCTTATGACGGTTGATGCCCGTATAGGTAAGACTGCTGTCCTCATAACGCTTGAACTTGAAGACGGCATCGTTCATCAACGCCTCATTAAATACTCCCAGGTTCACCAGCAACTCAAAATCCTTCTTGGTCAGACCCGTAACCTTGGCAAAAAGCCCCGGCTCCAACAGCATGATGACATCCCGAAGACTGCGCTCACGATAATCCGTAAGATACATAAAGATAGGAATACGAGTGGCAAACTTGATGAGTTTCTCCTGTATCATCTTGCGCTTGCTCTTTACCTCCTTCTCCTCTTCGCTTAATTCCTTCTTCTCCTTTTTCGAAAGACCATCATCCGAGTCTGAAGCCATTTTCTTAGTCTTTTTGATGTGGTCGGTCTTGGTAATGATGGTCTGAATGTCCTCATTCAAACTTCTGAATCCCTCGATGTTCATCAGAGCTTGCATCGCCTGCTCGTTATCCAGCAGCTTTTCCAACACACCATTGGTTACATTCACCAGCGTGGCACTCTCCCATCTTCTAGCCAGCAAGGTGGCAGAAGTATTGCTCGTTGCCATATCAAGCACCTCACCAGCATTCAATACCTTCATCGCTCCATCCTGATAGCAGATTACGGGCAAGAAATGAATCAGATCATCCACCTTCTGCTCCGGAGTCTTGTTGGCATCCACATTCAGCTGACTGCTATATTCCGACAACTTTCTCAAAGCCCTATTTGGCGAGAAATCGAAAACGTAACACTCCTGCTTCAAAATCTCCGTCTGGTTGGGATGCAACCCATCACGATTGGTAATGGTCCATGGCGACTGCACTCGGAAGGCAGCCTGGAAGTATGTTTCCGGACTCGACGTATCACGAAGCATAAAGATACCAGTCCACGGTTTCACAGTTACCCCCGTGGTCAGTTTACCACAACTCAAAGTAATGGATTTGCAATGCAGAGGATCTGGATTCTCCATCGCCCGCTCTACAGGCGCAAGGGCATCAAGTCCGATTCCAGCCTTGGTTCCAGCACAAACTATCACCTGATATTCATGATAGAAAGTGTTCTGCGATTCTGCCAGCAGATTCCTCATAGCATAGCAGGAAGCCACGTTGGGAAGAAACCACAGCGTATGTGTCAGCACACCGTAAAGTCTTGAATCATAGAAAGGAAGAGGCGGTTTTCTGTTGTTTTGCTTCAAATGGTCAATAGATGCAGGCAGATAGTTGCCACGCAACAAGTCGAGCCATTTCTGCACATCATCATGAAAATGGAAGCATGCCTCCTCGCCTTCTCCATCTGCCAGGAAGAACGTATTGAGGTCGAATTCGTCAAACTCTCCATCATTCGCTACGGCGGCAATGGAAGGTGGCAACTGATAGGTCATCAGCACCATTCTCGGGAGCGAGGCATAGGGGTTCATCCTCTCGGGCAGCGATGTATCCTCCGCAGTATACCCCTGCAAGGGTAATGCCTGGGTTTGAGATGATAGGTGATGAGAAGATTGCGGATGAGAAATCTTAGGATGCGCATTCTCCCACTCCTCCTTGGCACGCTGCTCGTCAGAATAAGTCCAGTTGTAGATTTCATCCTCGATAAAGTCGCCCGAAGCAAGTGCACGGAATGGCGTGCCCGAAAGATAGAGATAATGACGAGCCGTAATTGGCATCATGTCCTCATCGAAATAATCAGGATTTTCTATCTCCCGACTCAGTTCCTTCTCCGATTCAACCATAGCTTTCTTCTGCACTTTGATGTCTTCCCTGGAGCCAATCAGTTCCTGCGCTTCCTCTCGCCATGCACCAAAATGATATTCATCCAGCACCACGCAATCCCAGTTGAAAGCTCGCGTCCATTCGTGTTTCGCCTTCATGCCTCCGCTCTTGCTCTTGCCCAGGAAATCCTGGAAGGAACCGAAGCAGACGAATGGCTTGTTGATGTCGATGTCCTCATCGGTTTGAGTCTTGGCATTGATGAATTGCCAACCCTCGAAATCCTGATGGCGCATCAGGTCTTCCTCCCAAGCTTGTGCCACGGCAGGCTTGAAGGTAAGCACCAGCAGTCGGCGCCACTTCATGCGAAGCGCCAACTGATAGGTAGTAAAAGTCTTGCCGAATCGCATCTTGCAATTCCAAAGGAAATGAGGTGTATGCTCATGGTCATGCTGGAAGCGATTGAAATATTCGGCAGTCTTGTTCACGGCTTCCTGCTGCTCAGGTCGCATCGGGAAATTTTCGGTACGGTCGTAGATGGTTTCGCTTCTGTCTCTCACGGCAAGCCATGCCTTCTTCACATCCTCCGGGGTGCAGCGGAACCATTCGCCAGCCACTTTCTGACAACCCATTCTGAGCAGCATACGGTGCACCTCATGGTCGGTGAAGACAGTACCATCCTGCCGCATCGCCGATTCTTCGAAGACGATATTCACAGGGTCGCCGCTTGGCTTCACTATCTGATATTGTTGATGAATTCGGGTAATCGTATCCTGGGTGGTATAGCCCACCTTGAGCAATCCCTTCAAGTCGGGGTTATGCTTATCTCTGTAAGCATAGATTTTAGGCTGCGACTCCGATTTTTCGGGAAATAAATTCTGCGTCATAATCCATGTGTTATGTTGTTATATAATAAGGTGGAAGCAGGAGAATGCTCTCCTGCTCCCTTACCCTACTCTAATCTTGTTTCAAGATTATTCCATCGAACGAATCATCGACTCGATAAAGGTGATTTCATCAGATGAGAGTTTGTACTTGCTATAGAGCATCTCGTCGGTCCAAGGATGAGAGAAGTCTTGGAGGGGGACGAGGTTAAACGTCCTTTTCGATACATCAGGCGAAACAATCATAACCTGACATAGGATTCTAAAAAACTTTGTCTTCACATAAGACATAAAGTTCTCTGCTTCTGCTCTGTCATCAAATACATCTATAACTATATAAGATTCCGTTACTACAGCGTTTGGCTCCACGATAAAAGTTTGTGACATGCGCAACACCTGACCATTATCTTCCTCGGGCACAGATGTAGATCTAGAAGTAACAACTTTCCATTTGTCTATCGTTTTCTCATTTTTCAAGATTTCCTCTCGCTTCACATATCCATAACCACACTTTTCCTTTTTTGTGTATAGCTTAACCTCGCCTTTCTTGGTATAACCCGTAAAATTGGTTCTGAAGCCATAAGGCTTCTGCCGAAAGACTCTTGAAGCAACCTTATCCTCATTCTGCTGCATTATTTTACTAACGATATTTCTTACCCTTGAATCTCTGATAAAAAAGTCAAAACCGAACTCTAATTTCGGGCGTATCATCTCTATGTTTTTATCATTACCATGATTGATAATACAAACATCAGAGGAATTATAATGCGAATCCAACAAGAAATAGCAGATACCGCCACCATTGCGAATACCCGGAAAACAATCCTTTGCTCTTTGGAAATCATATATCAGCTTCAAATGAGCATCTGTCAACATCGCTTCTCTAAAGGAATCCAACCCTCTTCCTCCACAATACCAGCGCGAAGGGATTATCATAATCAAATAAGCTGGAGATAGTTTCTTGGCTTGTTCTACAAACAAGTTATAAATAGGTGTAGCACTTGCATTATTACCTCCATCATCCAGCTGATACGGCGGATTGCCGATAATTACATCGAATTTCATATTGTTGAATAGTTCTTTTGGATAGTCTGTATGAATAAACTGATAAGCATGGCTTTCCTTATCCTCGCCACGCTCGTACACTTCTCGGCTTACGCCGCAATAGATACACTTGCCTGTAGATTCATTCCAGGTATGCGGAATCTCGTGGAAGGCAATGTTGCCGGCAGCCTCATCAAAGCGGCTGATGCTATACTCGCTGCTGGCATCCTTGCTGCAATAGAGCGAACGGCGGCTCATCAGAGAAGTAAGCTCCGTTATCGCCATGCCATAAACCTGATGATGAAGGATATGGTCAAGGCGCTCCTGCATATCGGGAATCTCTTCGGAGAGACCATCCAGCAGACGCTTGGTTATCTCACGAAGAAACACACCACTCTTGCAGAACGGGTCGAGAAACTTCACTTTACTATCGCTCCAAATCTCCTTTGGCAAAAGATCGAGCATGCGGTTGGCTATCTCAGGAGGCGTGAATACCTCATCGTTGCTCAGATTGGCCAGGCAACTGAGCACATCGGGATTATAATTGATCATGGTCAGGAAGATTAAGATAATGAGTCAACGGATATTCCTTGATAGGCTCATGCACAAAGGTTGGCTCGCCCGTATCGGCAAAGAGCAAACCCTCCTCCTCCGGTTTCGGCTTGTCATACTCCACGTTCTTGAGCAAATCATCAAGACGGAAGTCACGACGCTTCACTTTGCCACCGCCCACGAAGCCCCATTCCGAGAAGACGATAGGTTTCCCGGAAGACGTTTCCATGGTGAGGGCATCACCACAAAGAATGTTTTTGGCATAAAGAAACTGAATGCAACGCTCATAAGGGGCACTGCATTCCTGATGAAACACACGTTGATAGCGCTCCATGAAATCATCATAGAGCCTCTTCTGACAGGCAGCCACATTGTCGGGCAGCAGCTCCACGCCGTACATCGAACTGATGGCGAGGGCAGCATACAGTTCGTAGTCGTATCGGCTCTTACCATACTGGCACTCCACCACCTCGAGTTTACGGCGCTGAATTTCGATGAGGAAATTGCCGTTGCCGCAAGCCGGTTCCAGGAATCGGGAGTCGATACGCTCCGTCTCTTCCTTCACCAGGTCGAGCATAGCATTCACCTCACGCTTGGCGGTATAAACTTCTCCATGCTCCGCCACTCGCTCACGCGAAACTACCTGTCTCTCATTATCAGAATCTTGATTGTTTATCATGTTTTGGTCGGACATTTAAAAATCAATAACACATGAAAGACTTGTTTTTCAAAGACTTATCGTATGAAGCCTTATCTAAATATTGTGGAAAGAAAAAGGCGCACCCACATCCTATTCATTCCTAAACTCGGGGTTGTCCGACCAAAGATTTACCCATGCAACGAAACGAAAGGAAGGGGTACGCCTATAGCTAGGCGCATCCTCATCCTCAGAAGTTCGTTGCTATTGTCTGGTCGGACTATTTGAGTTTAGAACTTCATCGAACTAGATACGAAATCTATTTCATCCACAAAGACAGACGTCATCGCCCTAGGGCGAATCAATCCGAATGCAAAGTAAATGCAAACGAGCGCAATGAAAGC
>USSA01000168.1 GCA_900557255.1 uncultured Prevotella sp. | reverse complement strand
ACATCGCAGAAGAGTTGTGGGCAGCACTTGGCGAGCAGGGCAGCGTTTGCGATGCTGCATGGCCTAAGTATGATGAGCAGTATCTGAAGGAGAACGATATGCAGCTCACTATTTCCTTCAATGGTAAAGCTCGTTTCCAGATGACTTTCCCTGTGGATACTCCTAACGAGGAAATCCAGAAGCAGGTATTGGAAGACGAGAAGAGCCAGAAGTACTTGGAAGGATTCAACGTGTTGAAGGTGATCATCGTACCAAAGAAGATCGTCAACGTGGTGTTGAAAAAGTAATTTATTGATAATATACAGAAGGTCGTCTCATCTAAAAATGGGCGACCTTCTGTGCTTTAAAAATACGAGGAAAATATTATGCAAATAGCAATCAGTCAAACAATTAAGAATGAGTGCAAGGATTATTTCTACATCACCCTTGGACTCTTGCTTTACACATTTGGATGGACCATTTTTCTGCTTCCATACCAGATAGTAACGGGTGGCGTAACGGGTATCGCAGCCGTGATTTACTACGGCACGGGGATACCTATCTATTTGTCTTATTTTCTCATTAATGCCGCCTTGCTGCTTGCAGCGCTGAAGATTCTGGGATTCAAGTTCATGGTGAAGACCGTCTATGCCATCATCATGCTCTCCGTGTTCCTGGCGCTGGCGCAAGACTGGATGATAGGTGAAGATGGCAAGATGGTGCAGATATTGGGAGAGGGACAGGACTTCATGTCGCTCATCATCGGCTGTCTGTTTACGGGTTTATCACTCGCCATCGTCTTTCTGCATAATGGAAGTACAGGTGGAACGGATATCATTGCTGCCATCGTCAACAAATATCACAACATCTCGCTGGGCCGTGTGCTTATCTTCGTGGATCTCCTTATCGTGGGCAGTTCATTCTTCGTCTTCAATGCAAAACCAGAGTTTACCACGATAGACGCTGTTAGAAAGGTAGTATTCGGTCTCTGTACGATGGTGATAGAAAACCTGGTACTCGACTATGTGATGAATGCCAAGCGAGAAAGTGTACAGTTTATGATATTCAGCAAGAAATATCAGGAGATAGCCAATGCCATCGGTATGCAGATGGATCATGGCGTAACCATTCTCGATGGCCACGGCTGGTACACGGGCAACGAGATGAAAGTGCTCTGTATTCTGGCAAAGAAGAACGAGAGCGTCACCATCTTCCGTATCGTCAAGATCATCGACCCGAATGCCTTTGTAAGTCAGAGTTCCGTAATCGGTGTGTATGGCGAGGGATTTGATGAGATGAAGGTGAAAATCAAAGATAAAGACATTAAAACAATTAAAAGTTAAAAGTTTATAGCGGCTTCGCCATATAGCAAGAAGCACTATTGCAAGAATGCCCTATAAACTATTAACTATAAATTATAAACTTATGAAAAGGATAGTTTTTGCAACAAATAACCAGCATAAACTCCAGGAGATTCGCGACATCCTGGGCAGCGACTACGAAGTAGTATCGCTGAAGGAGATAGGATGCGATGTGGATATTCCTGAAACAGGCAACACATTGGAAGAGAATGCCTTGCAGAAGGCGCAGTATGTTTATGACCATTACCACGTAAGTTGCTTTGCCGATGATACCGGTCTGGAGGTAGAGGCACTAGATGGTGCCCCTGGCGTTCACAGTGCCCGCTATGCTGAGGGAACCGACCACGACAGTGAGGCTAACATGGCTAAGCTGTTGAGAGAACTGAACGGCAAGGAAAACCGCCAGGCCCGCTTCCGCACTGTTATCTGCTACATCGAGAAGCAGGATATATGTCCTTGCGGCTGCACCAGCATCAAGAAAATCCACCAGTTCGAGGGTATCGTAAACGGCCATATCGCTACCGAGAAGCATGGTACCGAAGGCTTCGGCTACGACCCAATCTTCGTTCCGGAAGGCTATGACAAGAGCTTTGCTGAGCTAGGTGAGGAAATCAAGAACGGCATCAGCCACAGAGCAAGAGCCGTGGCTAAATTGGTAGAGTATTTGAAAAAGAAATAAGATTCATTCTTGTTCAATACAGAATAGAATAGCATTATAACAAAGAAAAGGCATCATGATCAGGACACTCAATTCCCTGCGATTCATTCTTATCCTAATGATTGTGATTTCGCATTCCACCCTACCCATATCCCAAGATTTAATCAATTACTTGGGCGAGTTTCCTGTTGCCATTTTCTTTGTTATCAGTGGTTTTGTACTCTCTTTAAGCAAAGGAGAAAAGCTACAGAAAGAAGAATTGGGAAACAGCCAGTTTTTCCTTTCCCGTATCATCAAACTCTATCCTCTGCATATTCTGAT
The DNA here is from genome assembly GCA_900557255.1 of uncultured Prevotella sp. The sequence goes on along the minus strand of USSA01000168.1, from coordinate 3,920 downwards.
TCTCGCCATTCTCATATTAATGGATTGGCGATTAGGGCGTATATTACCATGGTATCAGATTCTATCCCATTCGCTGTTGATACAAACCTGGTATCCGGCACATGACTTTATGGCTCATCTCAATGCAGCTACATGGTTTATTTCTGATCTTATCTTCTTCTATCTTATATTTAAGTATTTATACGCTTGGATTATGCGACATTCCTGGTTATACTTATTAGCAACAATAAGTATATATATGGCAGTTTATATAAGTATCTCGCTCTGTGCACAAGCAGATTATTCAGCCGGCTACATTTATGCCCACCCATTATTCAGAATGATAGATTTCATGATAGGTATCCTTTTATATAAAGTATGCAGATCAGAAAAAGGTAAAAAAATAGCAGATAAGATAACAAACTCAACTTCTTTCTGGCAAGTAAACCTATCGGATATGGGAGTGGTATTGCTGTTTATCGCAATGTATTTCCTATCAATCCATTGCAATCCGAACATTCGCTGTGCCATTATTTATTGGATACCATCAGCCATAACCGTGTTCTATTTTACAGCAAGAGATCAAGGTAAAGGTTGTTTTATTAGGATATTCCATAATAAACTCTTGCTATGGCTAGGCAGCATCAGTTTTGAAATATTTCTCTGTCATAATCTCTGCTTTCGCATCATACAGAGTATATTTCTTAAACGATATGGAGAAGGAAATCCACATCAAGAATTCCAATTCATCCTATCCCTCGCTTTTATTATCCTCACAGCATGGATAGCAAAGAAAGCCATCGTTTTACCCATCCAGCATCAACTTCAAAAATATCTATAAGTATCTGTTTATAAAAACAATAAATATATGAAAAAGATCAATCAATTTAGCATCTTATTAATAGCTTGCTTAACAGCAAGTATGACATCTTATGCACAATTCAAAATCAATGGTAAGTCTGTTGTATATGATAAATTATCCAATAGCTATATGACTAGTATTCCAGAAGAAATGTTTGGAAAGGATTATGCTGCCATCATCACATTGGATACAGACTCTGCATGGAATAATCTGAGTATAGAGAATACAAAAATAGAAAACAGTTTTGTGTTCAAAGAGATAGAAGGTAATAAGGAATATACCCTAAAAGCAAAAAAAGGACAAGAAAATATTAATACCAAAATTACCTTTACATTCTTACCTATTATCAACTTAAAAGGAACATTTGATTATAACTATTCAAATGGAAAACTCTCTTTGCTAACACCAGAAGAGACTGAACCAATAACAACTCTTCTCAAGGCTAAATGGAGAGGAGGTTCTACCAATACAGTTGATAAACATAAAAGAAACTATAAAATTAAAATCCTTAATGAAAAAGGAAAAAAACAAGAAATTTCTCTATTAGGAATGCGAGAAGATAACAACTGGATATTAGACGCAGGACAAGTAGACTTGTTTCGCTTAAGAAACCGTATCGCCACAGAAATTTGGAATGAGTTTGCCAGCAAACCATACTACGCATTAAAAGAGCCAAAAGCCAAGAGTGGAGTAGCTGGAAAAGTCGTAGAAGTAATTCTTAACAACGAATATCGTGGAATATATTCATTGACAGAAGCCATGGATAGAAAGGAACTTAAATTGAAGAAATATGATGATATAAATCAGGAGTTTCATGGACTATTATGGAAAGTAAGCAGTTGGGATAAAGCACAATTTCAGGATATAACTGAAGACTATGATAATACAAAAGAAACTTGGCATGCATTCGAAACCAAATATCCAGATTTTGAAGATGTCAATCCTACTGATTATAGCCCTCTTTATAATGCCATTAATTTTGTTGTAAACAGCAATGACGAAACATTCAAGAAAGAAATAGTAGAATACTTTGATATACCTGTACTCATTGATTATCAGATATTTCTTGAGGTTCTTAAGCCTATAGATAATTGTGGAAAAAATATGTACTGGGGGATTTATGATGTAGCGAGAGACAAAAAGTTAACACTTGCCATCTGGGACTTAGATGCTAGTGTAGGACAAGACTGGCATTGCTCCACTCCACTCCATCCTGAATATGTTTCACCTGATACAGAACTAGGTATAAAAGAAGCTTTCAACTTATACACAAGACTTTCCACACTAAATGTGGATAACTACAACCAGAAAGTGTCAGACAGATACCACGAATTAAGAAAGACTTATTTCAGTGAGGAAAATCTTATATCTAAATATCAGGGTTATTACAATATGTTAGTGAAAAGTGGTGCAGCCAGCCGAGAAGAGAACAAATGGTCGGAAGATTCAGACATAGGAGGTTATCCGCTGAATTTCAAGGAAGAAATAGAATATATCAAGAATTGGATTACTAAAAGACTCAATTATCTTGATACAACTCAATTTCCTTCTTCAACTGGCATTCAAACGGTCTCTCATGAAAAAGAAAAAAACAAGAACATGACAACTTACAACATGTTGGGGCAAAAAGTAAATGCATCCTATCAAGGAATCAAAATTATTAAAGGAAAGAAATACTATATTTCACAATAAATAAGCTCATTTGTAGTTAATATATTATTAGACTTTAAAATAATAAACAATGAGGAAAATAGCATTATTAATTACAATCATATTCTTTGTACTTCCCTTATCGGCCATAGATAAGGGAAGTTGGGAAATTTACACCAGCTATAATGATATAACAGAAATCGAACCTGCAGGAAATCAAGTGTTTGCCTTAGCGTCTAACGGACTTTTCTCTTATCATATAAAAGATGGTGCAGTTACTACATACGATAAAGCAAACACTCTTTCTGACTTTGATATTAATCATATTGCTTGGAATAAAAGTACAAAAAAGTTGGTTATTACATATACCAATGGAAATATTGACTTATTGAATGCCAATGGAAATATAGTTAATATACCTGATTTGTATCTGAAAAGTATGACAGATAATAAACAGATAAACCATATATATATAAGTGGGACAAATGCTTATTTATCTCTCCCTTTTGGAATTGTAAAATTAGATACAAAAGAAGGAAAAATACTCGATACATACAAGTTGGGCTTCAATGTCAACTATAGCTATATAGAAGACAACTTCCTTTATGCTGCTTCAAAAGAAGCTGGCTTATACAGAGGAATTTTAAAGAATAACTTGTTAGATAAGAATAATTGGGAAAAAACCGGGAATTTCGAAGAACAAATAAAAAAATCTACTACCGTATATGATACTACTAATAAGTATTGGTGGACGGTAAAAGAAGGTAAATTGACTTACTATACCCTGAATACAGATAAGGAAAAAATATATCAAACGGAAGGTATTATTCCTGATGGTCCTGCATCTAACAAATTCTATCGTTTATACATTAATAAAAATAAATTATATGCAGTAGCGGGTGCTTGGTCACAAGAAAAAGACTGTAATAACATGGGAGAAGTACATGTCTGGAATGGAGAAAAATGGGAAGAATTTGAGCAACCTTCAGATGCTTCATTAGGCCATCTGTACAGAGACCTGCTCTGTCTTGACTTTGATCCATCAAAAGAAGGACATATCATGGTAGGTTCAAAGGCAGGATTATATGAATTTCAAGATGGAAAATTCATAAAGTGTTACAATAAAGACAATACAAGCGTTATTACATCACCTTTGGGTAATAATTATACTATTATTTCATCTGTAAAATATGATGCAAGAGGAAAATTATGGCTTTTAAATAGCTTAGGAGATAATTCTATTCTATCGTTTGACCAAACTACACAAGAATGGAAACACTATCCTCATTCGGAAATAGGTTCTAATGACAGATATAATCTAACAGGATTAATTATCGGCAAGAATAATGGGAATATATGGTTTGTAAACAATTATTATGAAAAGAATAGACTATATAAATATAACTATAATACAGATGAATTAACAATG
>USSA01000167.1 GCA_900557255.1 uncultured Prevotella sp. | reverse complement strand
GAGAGTGTCATTGGTAACCTCAGCAAAGAGGCCGCCGATGGTTTCATACGCTTCATAAGCCTGAGAAGCAGAAGTGGATGTCGGCAAAAAGACAATCATAAATATATCCCTGCAGATAAACGGCGCCTTTTTCTACAACAACAGGATCATCGGTAAAGATACTCTCTGCCACCTCTGGGAAAATTACCTGCGCACCATTAGATACAGCCGTAGTACTATCTACACCACAATATCTACCTATCACGAAAAGATCGGCCAAACCATAGAGAATCTGTAGGAAATAAGCCAGAATATAAGGTAACAGAAAGGTCGTGATATTCCCCAAATGCTACCTTGTGTCAAGTCTGTTCTATTCATCGGTTGCAAAGATACGATAAAAAACAGAGTTACTCCATGCGGGGCATAGAAAAAAACTCCGGAGAACCAAGATTGATTCTTCGGAGTTTTTTGTACACCCTTAGGGATTCGAACCCTAGACCCACTGATTAAGAGTCAGTTGCTCTACCAACTGAGCTAAGGGTGCCTCTGCTAAAAGCTTTGTTTTCAAAAGCGAGTGCAAAGGTAATACATTTTTCTGAAACCACCAAACTTTTATGGATATTTTTTGATAAAAACTTTCATTTTATCCATCATGGTTGGTTGATGAAAGCATTATTCCTTCAGCCAACCACCTATCAGACTGATGATTTCCTGTCTTGTAGGCTCTGGGAACGACAAGATGCGAGTTTTGTGCGAACCGCCATGACACATATAAACATGCAGGTTCTTCTTGTTCTTGGTGAAAGGCAAGCCGTAAATGCCCGAAGCTCCCCATGGGTCGATATCGCCATAAATATAAACCATCTTCGGATCATTCTTGGTCAGGAACTCTACCGTATGATTATAGAGTGCTGGCGAGAACTTCACGTTTTCTGCCCCCTTTGGCACCATCAGTTTCTTCAGATAGCCCTTAGCTGTCTTGATACTGAGATATTTCTTGAATGGTTTGGTATAATAGCCGTAATAACCCAACTCCCGGGCTGCCTGCACATCAAACGAGGCTGTGGCATTATAGTTGGTGAAATAGTCAGGTTCACACATGTTGATCCAGTAATCAAACACCGTCTTGTCATCTGCCTCTCTTGCAGGAATCTTGTTGATGTCTTCTCCCCACTGCCAGAAAGCAAAGGCGTATTCGAATACAGAGTAATCAAAAATCTCTGCCAGCGGAGCATTGAATACATATTTCTTATCGTTGCAATATTTCTCGAACATTGGCAGCAACGCAGCCTTTCGCTTGAAGAGGAGCAACTGGAAATCGAGCACCTTCTGTCGGTTTTCCTTGGTTGATACCTGATATTGCAGGAACTTCTCATGTCGTCCATCCTCCACACTCTTGTTGAGCGGAGCTACGTATGGCACAGAAATATCTACATCATCAGGGAAGTAAGAACGGTAGAACATCGTAGTCTGTCCACCCTTGCTGATGCCGGTAGCAATCCATTTTCCCTTGTACATCGCATGCAGGGTCTGGTTTACATGATGCAGATCATAGAGCGAATTCTCAACGGTAAGATAATCCCAGTTGCAAGGACTAGGCATCGACTTGTCGAAATAGCGATACTCTACGGTAATGATATTCGTATCGAAGAGTTTGGAAAGTTCTTCAATATATCCTTCGCGCAGCGCATAGTTGGCATTATATCCTTCTGTCACGAGCACGGTAGGACGGTCGAATCCTCTATGACAGAGCACCACCCTCTGTTCGAAATAGCCCTTGGATGCATCCTTGGCATCGAGCTGTTGCTTGATAAAGAACACATACTTTTCCGGGAAATGCGTACTTTTCAGCGTTTCCACGTTACTTACTCCAGGCAAAGCAGCCAGTTGCTTACCAGCCACGCCCAGTTCTGCCGCCAGCATCTGCAATGGCAGGATGAAGAGCAGCAGCAATTTCAAAAATCTCAGTTTCATCTGATTCTCTCTTTTTATTTAATATATTCTAAAATTCAAAATTGCAAAATACATTCTATATGCTATATGTTTTCTAAACAGCTGCAAAGGTAATGATTTATTCTTGTTCGGCAAAGAGAAACCCCACCTTATTTATTATATGGGCAGCAATTAAGGAAATCAGAACAAGAATCCTGCATTGATATAGAATCCTACATTCTTACCCAAGCTAGAATAATTAGCCTGAATGCTTACCGGACCCAATACGAAATCATAGGATGCTCTCAAGGCTCCTCCCCACAAATCATCACCGATAAGAATATGGGAAAACTTGCGGGCTTCCTTGCCATACTCTCCCAGAACGGTAAGATAGAACTTTCCTTTCACCCGATAGCGGAAACCAAGCTGACCTGTCACCACATTGCGCTCCAGCAGATGAACATGCTGCGCACTCTCCCATGCCATCTGCCAAGGCAGATAGTAACCGTCAGCTACTCCACCTGCATAATTCTGATAAATGGCTGGTACGGAACTGCCAAACAAGAAGCGGCTCTTGAGCTTAGGAAGCAGATAGAATCTGGAATTGAGACGTACGGCACATTCTCCTTGAAAAACAGCTTCACCGAAAGGATTACCATCAGCATAATGTATTCCGTCATTCGTATGCAGAATGCCCTGAACCAGAATGCGGCTGCCACGGGTCGGGAAATAGCGGCGGTCGTAAGTATCCATCACAACAGATGCAAAGTAGTTCAGAAAATGGTCTGACGAACGTGTCTGTATGCTTCCGTCGCGTTCGAACATATCAGAATGATAATGATAATAATCAAACTGCACTCCCGATTTCAATCTGAAATTACCGATATCGCGGGTATAGAATCCAGCGAAAGAATGCGAAAGAAACTCCAGGGCATCCAACTTATGCTTGTCCGCATAAAGGTCGAAATCATAATGAGCCATACGATAGGAAATGCCTATTTTCGCTCCGAAAAGGTTGCCATAGGCATATTTCATTTCCAAATATGGATTACGTGAAATGCGTCCTGTAAAGGCATAATGATGACGGGTAGAAAACTGCTGGTTATTGGATATCTGAGCAATGACGCTCGCCAAATCCTGCGTATCAAAACGTGCACCTACACTGATTCTTCTCGATTCGTTGGGTTCCAGCATGAATACCAGGTCATAAGGTTCCTCGTTAGACTGTCTGTATTCTACACGCGAAAAGATATTCAGTCCCCTGAGCATAGCAAGTGTGCCATCTATCTCCTCAGGACTGACTTCCGAATTCTCCCGTAAAGCTATTTTCTTTCTAATCCACTTTTCCTCCTCTCCGCTGATGCCTTCTATCCGGATGCTTCCTATATGATAAGTTTCCGTCTGAGAAGGTTTCTGCAGTTTGAGACGTTTATCCTGCAATGTATCATCAGAGGCTACAGAATCACAAGCACCAGCATAGATATACTTTCTCAGAGCCATCAGCTCATCCCACTTCTGGCGGGCAGCCTGTTCTCCCCGCAGTATCATCGTATCAATGGCTTCAGATTGGAAACTGGCTGCCGAATAACCTTTCAGAGAAGGATTGATATAAAGATCGGCTTCAGCCATATTCTTCCGGTATTTGTTCTGCCCCATCATACTTATGAGCTGTTCTACAACAGAAGAAGCCGATTTCAGCTCTTCCTTCTTCTTCCAACCGGTACTCAAATCTACACAGATAATCACATCCGCTCCCATTTCCTTTGCCACATCAACCGGCAGATTGTTCAAGGCGCCGCCATCCACCAGCATCTTCCCTTTCCATTCTACCGGAGCAAACACGCCCGGTATCGACATGCTGGCACGCATCGCCAATGGCAACGAGCCCGATGAAAACACCACCTCCTTGCCTTCTACCAAATCTACTGCCACGCAACGGAAAGGGATGGGTAAACGAGAGAAATCATCTACCTGATGATACCCCACGGTAAGTTTAGAGAAAAGGTTAAAGATATTCTGTCCCTTCACATAACCGGTTGGCAACGAGACCTTCCTCTCTTTGGAAAGAGGAATATGAACGATATATTTCTCCCTTTCTTCTTTAGAAAGAAAAGTCTCCGATTCACGTTTCACCTGGTCGCTCAAAAGGAAAAGCCAGTTCTGGTTACGGTAGAGGCTATCAATATCCGCAGCATCGTAGCCGATGGCATAGAGTCCGCCCACGATGGCACCGATACTGGTTCCGGCAATATAATCTACAGGAATATCAGCCTCTTCCAGCACCTTGAGCACACCTACTTCAGCCGCGCCCTTGGCACCACCTCCACCCAACACGAGTCCCACCTTCTTGCGTGGCTGCTGGGCTTGCAGAGGAGTATGAGCAAAGAAGCAGCAGAATAAAACCAAAAAACATAATATCTTATCTCGATGTACCATCATATTGCTCCTTTTTAAAATGAATAACTGGCACGGCAAAGATACGAAGAAAGATTGGAACTCGCAAGAAAATCTGAAAGAAAATGGCAGAGGACACTGAAATTTAAAGGATTATGCGAATCAATCCAGATGATGCAAAAATCAAAGATAACAAAAAGATTCGCCACCTTTTTTATATTATCCTCCATTTTTCTTGCAAAATCAAAATATTCATCGTATCTTTGCAAATAGAATTTGTAGCAAGGCGAATAGCTCACAAAAAGCTATCCTGAAAACATAGGAGATTAGATTATGACAGAAATGAACGATAGAAGATTGCCCGTAGGTATCCAGTCTTTTGAAAAAATTAGAAAGGAAGGATACCTATATGTTGACAAGACAGATATCATCTGGCAACTTGCCAACAGAAATAAAACGTATAATTACCTGAGCCGCCCACGCCGCTTTGGCAAGTCGATTCTCGTGGATACACTCCAGGCTTACTTCGAGGGGAAAAAGGAACTCTTCAAAGGATTGAAGGTGATGAAGCTAGAGAAAGACTGGACCTGCTATCCCGTAATTCGACTCGACATGAGTTGCGGAGGAGCTACCCCCGAAGAACTCAACTCCTATCTCGACGATGCCTTCTATAAACTCGAACAGAAGTATGAAGTTGCGGTACGTCCGGAGGTTTCCCTTGCCGTACGTTTCCAGAACATCATCGAAACGATGTTTCAAAAGACCGGAAAACAGGCGGTTATCCTCATCGACGAGTATGATTCTCCATTGCAGCATTCCTGGAAGTCTCCTCAGCATGATGCCTGCACAGCCATCTATAAATCCGTATTTGCCGTTTTGAAAAAAGAAGACGAACACGAGCGTTTCGTCTTCATCACGGGCATCACCAAGTTTACACAAATCTCCCTCTTCTCCGTGCTCAACAACCTGAGCAACATCAGTTTTGATGCACCCTACGCCACTATCTGCGGCATTTCGAAACAGGAAGCTACCGACAACTTCATACCTGAGATTGAGGCGATGGGAGAAGAAAACGGATGGACTCCTGAGGAGACCCTGAAGCAGCTCACTGCCTATTACGACGGATATCATTTCTGCCGCAAAAATATGGTGGATATTTTCAATCCGTTCAGCCTCATCAATGCCCTGGATGATAGGGAATTGAGAAATTACTGGGCTTCATCAGGGGCCACTTCCCTATTGCCAAAGTTTGTGGATGACATGGAGATGAAGATGGAATATTTTGACCATTGCTTCATCGAGCGCGACACCCTGGAAACATCGGATGTGGTGAATGGCGGAGCCGAACTCTTCCTCTATCAGTCGGGGTATCTCACCATCAAGGGTTACGACGATGGCGTTTACATCCTGGGCTTCCCTAACTTTGAAGTTCGCAAGGCATTATACAGCGTAGTGGTTCCAGCCTTGACCATGAAGTCGAATTCGGAAGTGGTTTCTGCGCAGAGCTTCCTCAGAAAAATGATGCAGGACGGCAACACCGCTGAAGCCAAGAAGGCATTAAAGGCTCTAATCGCCGATGTTCCATACAGCAACAAGAAGATGGCGAGTATGGATATGGAGGAGCGTTACCGGCTGATAATGAGCACGATATTCAGAGCCTTGGGATTTAGGGTGGAAGTAGAGAGAATGCTAGCCACTGGCAGAATTGATATGATTGTAGAGGTTCCATCCATCATCTACGTCCTGGAACTGAAGCTATCGAACAATGGCGGCATTTCTGCAGCCGAGAGCCAGATAAAGGAAAAGAGCTACACAGAACCATTCAAGGCCGACAAGCGCAAGGTCATCGCCCTGGCCGTGGAACTCGATGAAACAGGCAAGGGATTGATAGATTGGAAAGAAGTGGATGAGTCTTTGTAAAATACGGGGGTGTAAATTAAACTGTGTCAAGGCTTGTTCTTAACTTTCATTCCCACTC
>USSA01000166.1 GCA_900557255.1 uncultured Prevotella sp. | reverse complement strand
GCGTTCCGTCCTGCAGCTTGTAAGCCACGCATGCCTTGATGGTGGGGAATGTGTCGAGCACGTCGCTCTTCATCATGATAAGCTCTGTAACGCCATTAATCATGATAGAGTATTTGAGCTGTACGAGGTCGCACCATCCGCATCTGCGCTCACGTCCTGTCACAGCGCCATACTCGTGACCGAGGTCGCGAATCTTGTTGCCAGTAGCGTCGAAGAGCTCTGTGGGGAAAGGACCAGCACCCACGCGTGTGCAGTATGCCTTCATGATACCGTAGACGTTGCCGATGCGGTTAGGACCGATGCCGAGACCGATGCAAGCGCCTGCGCAGATTGTGTTGGAAGAAGTGACGAAGGGATATGAGCCGAAGTCTACGTCAAGCATTGTGCCCTGTGCTCCCTCGCAGAGAACGTCCTTGCCGGAACGGAGAATCTTGTTGATCTCGTGCTCGCTGTCTACGATGTGGAACTGCTTGATATACTCGATGCCTTCCATCCATGTCTTCTCCACCTCTGTGATGTCGAAGTCAGTATAGCCGAGGGCTGCAATCTGCTTGAGGTGTGCTGCCTTGTGTGCCTCATACTTCTCCTGGAAGTTCTCAAGGATATCACCCACGCGCAAACCAGTACGGCTTACTTTGTCAGTATAAGTAGGACCAATACCCTTACCAGTTGTACCAACCTTGTTTTTACCCTTAGAAGCCTCGATGGCTGCGTCGAGCACACGATGAGTAGGCATGATGAGATGAGCCTTCTTGGAAATATGAAGACGACTCTTGAGGTCATGACCGCTCTTCTCCAAGTCCTTAGCCTCCTGCATGAAGAGGTCTGGAGCCAGAACGACACCATTACCAATAATGTTCACCTTACCGCCCTGGAAAATACCAGAAGGGATAGAGCGAAGAACGTATTTCTGTCCCTCAAACTCCAATGTATGTCCTGCATTAGGACCACCCTGAAAGCGAGCTACTACATCATACTTAGGGGTCAACACGTCAACCACCTTACCTTTACCTTCATCGCCCCACTGCAAACCCAGCAGGACATCTACTTTACCTGTGTTCATTTTTTATCTTTTTATCTTGATACTTATTCTTTTTTGCGTTTGCGAGTCATCTTGCTTTGACAGCCGCTGCATACGCCATAGATGTAAAGAGCATAAGCATCTTTACGAAAGCGCTGCATTCTGATATCCTTCACAGCAGCCGTAACCTGCGGTGCTACAATTTCGGTTACCTTGCCACAAATCGTGCAAACCTGATGCACATGATTGTCCTCGCTATAACTGGCCTCATACTTGGTGCCGTCTGCCAGACTGTGCTTTACCACAAGCCTCAGTTCCAGGAACAGATGCAATGTGTTATAAAGCGTAGCCCTGCTAACGCGAAAATTCTTTTTCAGTAGCTCTCTGCCCAAATCTTCTATCGAGAAATGCTCTCCCATAGAATAAATGGTGTCGAGGATAGTGGAACGCTCCGGAGTGCGCCGGTGATGATTGCTCTCCATATAATTGTCCAAAACCTCATGAGCTTTTGCTAAAATTTCTTCACTCATAATCCTTGTTAGTTACATAAAACGCACAAAGATACTCATTATCTACGACATAGAACAATATTTAATTTTAAAAAATCTAAATTCGCCTCAATTCCTCATAGATACGCTGAACCGGAAGCCCCATCACATTAAAATAACTCCCCTTCAACCCCGTACAACCTATGTAGCCAATCCATTCCTGAATACCATAGGCGCCAGCTTTGTCAAACGGCTGATATTGATTTATATAATAACTGATTTCATCATCAGAAAGCGGCTTGAACGTCACTTCTGTTGTTACTGAAAAGGAACGCTGCTTATGCTGGGTAGTAAGACAAACACCTGTAACTACATGATGCGTCTTTCCGCTCAACATCTTCAGCATTCGTCTGGCATCTTCAGCGTCACGAGGCTTCCCGAGAATGACTCCCTTTCCTTCCTGGTCATTCTGTTCGCCAGCTGTTGGCGCAATCACAACCGTATCTGCTGTAAGAATCAAAGTTTCTGACTCGTCCAACTCTCCGACACTATTATTTCCGTTCAAAAGCGGACGGTAAGCCTCAGCCTTTTTTTTGCAGATGAATTCTGCAACCTGATAAGCATCGAGGTCAGCAGGATAACTTTCATCAATACCACTAATCACCTTCACCTCAAAGGGAATATCCAAACCTGCCAGAAGTTCCTTGCGACGAGGCGAATTACTCGCCAAAATGATCTTATAATTCATCTATTTTAAACCTTATTACTTTGAACTTTATGATTAAAATTCAGTTGCAAACTTTCTACTACAAACTATCAACTTTCAACTATTAACTTAATTCTACCAGCCAAACGCCTTAGCATCTGAAAGCCATAAACCCTTGGCTCTCAGTACCTGTTCTACGACATCACGTCCCACACCATCACCTCCGTTACAAGCCGAGATATAAGTAGAAATTTCTTTAATATCGGAGCATGCATCTGCTGGGCAACATGGACATCCGCAACGACGCATTATCTCATAATCAGGAATATCATCACCTACATATATTATTTCCTCATCTGTAATTGAATATTTCTGCTTGAAATCCTCATAAGTCTTTATCTTTACAGAACACCCCATGAAGATATCCTCTACACCAAGATTTTCATAGCGTACCTGTATGGCATGAGAATTACCGCCTGTCAGAATTACGATACGAACACCTTTCTTCTGAGCCAGCTGAATGGCATAGCCATCTTTGATATTAACAGTACGCAAAGGTTCGCCAGCACTGGAAAGCGTGATGGTCTGTCTTGACAGCACTCCATCAACATCAAAGATGATTGCTTTTATCTTATTTAAATCGTAATTTATCATATTTATTTCTGTTTCTAGAACTTAAATTCCTAACTGCAAACTTAAACCGACAACCGTTTCATTTCTTGAAGTTGAATATGCTTTTGCTCATCATTTCATAAATCTGCTGTAGTTCTGGTTGTTTTTCAAGAAGTTGCATTTGTTTCTCCATTACGTTCCGATCATCGCGAATAGCCGGTCCTGTCTGCACTTCAACTGCCGAATGCGAAGAAGCCTTGTCCATAGTTTCCATAACCAGAGGACGGAGAACACAGCCTGGAATATGATGATTTTCGAGAATCTGCTGACCTATAGCTACGCAATGATTCGCAAAATTACAAGCAAAAACAGCTGACAGGTGCAGATACTTACGATTATCAGAATCCAATTCATAGACACTACGAGAAATCTGTTCTGCCAACCTCTTCAGGAAAGAAGTTTCGAAAGCACCACATCCCTCAATGAAAATAGGAATATTTTCGAATGCTACCTTTTTATCTTTCGTAAATGTCTGCATCGGATAAAATACGCCATAATGACGGGCATAATCTTTGAAAACATCCATCGGCATGGAACCAGCTGTATGAACAAACATCTTATCTTCTCTTCCTTTGCACAGTTCAGGAATAAGCATTTCAAGCGCATCATCCTTCACTGAAACTATGTACAAATCTGCATCACAGACCACCTTACTCATCTCATTGACAGGCTCACAATTCACCTTCTCAGCCAATAGAGAGGCCGACTCCCTAGTTCTACTGAAAACTTGCACAATCTGATGTTCTGATTGCGATATTTCGAGCGCAAGATTGGTAGCAAGATTACCTGCCCCAATAAACACTATTTTCATACGTAATTTTGTTTAAAGTTCTACTTTTTATGCAAAAATACTAAAAAATAACGATAGAGGAGCCCTTTTTCTTGCTTTTTTATGATAAATTTATTATTTTTGCCTTCGTGAGAAAATATGAAGTAGAAATATATGGTAAACTGGAAGAAATGCCGCATTTATTGGAAGGCGACTTTTTTCATAGCTTGGAGCTTTTTCAGATTCTTGAAAAAACACCCGGCATAACCCCTTTTATGGCTGTCGCCACACAGGAGAACAAGGTGGTAGGACAAATGCTCGTCATCCTCTATCACCGCAAATCTTTATTTCCACCTTATTTATATACGCACGCGCACGCGTATGGAGAGGGACTTTATGCATCCGATGCTGAACAGAATGCTATTTTCCCATTGTTACTCCGCAGCATCACTATCCACTTACACAAACGACTCTGCTTTTACATTGAGTTCTCCCGAATGAGCAAAAAGATGCTGGGTTACCGGGAATTCAGAAAATTGGGCTATGTACCTATTGCCTGGCAAGAGATACATAACTCCCTACACAGCAAACTTCCCCAAGAGCGACTCTCAGACAAACAAATTGCTATGATAGAAAAGATGAAGAAAAAGGGAATTAGCTGTAGAGAGGCAACTTCACCCGAAGACATCCATCGTTATCACCAGTTGCTCAAAAATTATTATCGGCTGAAACTTCGCCGTTTTGTTCCTGACGAAACATTCTTTCAGAAACTGAGTACAAGTAGTAATGCCAGAAACGTCATCATCACCTATAAGGACAAAGTGATTGGCGGCTATACCTGCATCTACAACAAAGGCAATGCCTTTCTTTGGTTTTCTGCATTCAAGAGAAAGACTTACATCCATCTGCATCCGGACACAATGACCATCTGGCAAGCACTCTCTGATGCACAGGAGCAGGCTGTCCAACACCTCCACTTTATGGACGCAGGACTTCCGCTTAAGAGTAATCTCTACCGTGAATTCATTCTCGGTTTCGGAGGCAAACCTGTTACCAAGTTTCGCTGGTTCCGCTTCTATCCAAAAGTTATAAACCTGCTCCTCCACTGGCTATACAAGGATTAAGGAAAAGAGGTTCCGTGAGCCTATATAAAGCATCTCCGAAACCTCTTTCTCTTTTTTAAGCGAATTACACATACGCTCAAAAAGTACATTTTGTATATTAAAGTCAACGCCTCTACTCTTTCAAAGCACGGTCTAGCTGCTCCAAGCCGCGCTCTGTACAGAATCCACGAATCAGGCACAAAATATAATTGTCGTATATCTCCTGCATCGAATGAACACGATAGAGCTGATGATGCATGATTTCCTCCATCATCACATGTCCTATGTCCATAACAACATTGAAGTCTACATCCTTACGGAAAAGTCCCTCCTTGACACCAGCCTCAAAGAAACGCACACTCTCCTCCCGTTCATGAGCATGATTTTCCTGGAAGAATTTCACTACACGAGGCATCTTATGAACCTCCTCATAAAAAAGAACGCCCACCATCCCATTGCGCTCCATCTGCAATTTATAGACATAGCTGATAATATCTATCACATTCTTCGCTTGGGTCTTGGCAAAATTTTCTAACTTCGAACGATTTTCTTCTAGCTGACGCATCATACCAGCAAGCAACAATTCTTCTTTGTCACCAAAAATCTCGTACACAGTTCTCTTAGATACATGAAGTCCCTGTGAGATTTCATCCATCTTGACAGCTTTTACCCCACGCTTATAGAATTCAGGCATCGCATAAGAGATGATTCTGTCTTTCAGTTCTTGCCTATATTGATTGATTTCTGTCATTTTACTTGTTTGAAGACTCTATTTTTGTGCAAAGATACAAAAAAAATCAAAAAACCATTCTTTTTTACTAAGTTTTTTTGTACCTTTGCATAAACTTTTAAATTTCGTGCGAAAAATCCATGAATATGAAAGAAAAATAAACTTTAAACCAATATATTGTTATGGTAAAAATTACAAAAGAGGCGGCTTTAAGTTATCACGAGACTGGCCGTCCTGGCAAGATTGAGGTTAAGCCAACAAAACCTTATCACACACAAACGGATCTGAGCCTTGCTTATTCTCCTGGCGTGGCATTCCCATGTCTTGAGATCCAGCAGAACCCAGACGATGCATACAAGTATACTGACAAGGGTAACCTGGTTGCTGTTATCAGTAATGGTACAGCAGTGCTCGGACTTGGCGATATCGGTGCCATGAGCGGAAAGCCAGTGATGGAAGGTAAGGGATTGCTTTTCAAGATTTACGGTGGTGTGGATGTCTTCGATATTGAAATCGATGAAAAAGACCCAGAAAAGTTCTGTGAAGCCGTAGAGAAAATAGCTCCTACATTCGGTGGAATCAACTTGGAGGACATCAAGGCACCTCAATGTTTCTACATCGAGGAGCGTCTGAAAAGAACTCTCGATATCCCTGTTATGCACGATGACCAGCATGGTACTGCTATCATCTCTGCAGCAGGTTTGAAGAACGCTCTTGAGGTAGCAGGAAAGAACATTGCCGATGTAAAGATTGTCGTAAATGGTGCTGGTGCAGCTGCTATCAGCTGTACAAAACTCTACG
>USSA01000165.1 GCA_900557255.1 uncultured Prevotella sp. | reverse complement strand
ACAGCCATAGTTTGCGATGGCAAAGCTGGTAATAGTTGAAATGAGTGCCTGTTATGACCATAGAGAAAAACCAACAGGAGGCTCCAGGTAAAAACCAGGAGCCTCATCATTTACATTAAATCTGATTCTCGTAATCAAACGCCATCATTCTATCAACCAACTCCTGCTTAGCCTTAGCCAAAGCATCTGCGCTTTCGGTCTCTGTCACGACATAACTTGCACATGGAAGAGTTATAAATGTCTTGGCACCAGCATTTTCGTCAACGATAGGCTTTGTCTTTGGTTTAGATTCTCCATCCTCAACAAGTTTGGCACGAATAGCTGCAGCTAAAGTATTAGCATTATCACTAATAGCAATGGCTAAAGTCTCCATCAAACTGAATGTTCTTGCCTGATTGGATGTAATATGCCAATCAATCAGAGCATCGGCTATAGCTGGAATAATCTGCTCACGCTGCTCTTTCGGCATCAACAAGCATTCACCAAAAGAAGTAGTGATTACCTTCCATCCATCTTCTTTCAACTTTTCTACCATATCTGATGTAATCTCTGGTTCCAACTGATTAGTTGAAACGCAGAACAAACGTCGTAAATCAATAGCTACATCATATACAAATAGACCTGTTGCTCGATTATTATTCTTAGGAATCCATTTGCGATACAAACTTCTATCGCTTCCTGCCAAGAGGTTACTGATCTGCTCTTCTGTCAAACGATTTCCATTAGCATCACGCACAACAACTTTATGTACGTTAGGCTTATCAGAACGATCAAAAGAAATATTCTCCTTAGGAAATGCAGCCAAAAGCGGATGCAAAGGTGTCATCGCAGAAATACTTAAGGGACTTCTGCGCTTTACCGTTTTTTCCTTACCATCTTTAACAGCTCTCATCCAACCACCTAAAAGCTGGTCAATATAATGTGGATCGCAAGACGAAAGGACCTCTCCTTCTTTAAGCGCACCTTTCTTATCTACATCCCAATAGAACTCGGTAGGAGAAGGTTGAACACCTAAAACATCGTTAAGCTGCTCCATGATAGAACGCTTAACCTGCTGACCACTGGAGTATGGAACTCGTACGTTGAACTGTGGGTCAAAATAAGACTTCTGACCATCTTCTACACAGAATACTGTGAACGCAGCATGCTTGAGACCTCGCAAATAAATAAAAGAATTCTCTTTCATAATCTTGTATTTTTAATTGTTATTATAATGTCTTATACTGGAAACGCAAAAGTGTTAAGAAGTATGGTACATTGTCTGTTGGCATACCATGAATCTCCTTCACGATTCCTTTAAACTCATCTATCTTACCAATGAATGAAACAACCTCTGTAGCAGCTGCTATGAACTGTTTTTTATTAGTTGCATTGAGCATTGTCTCAACCAAATTTTTACGTTTGGTACTGATAGACTTATCTTTATCACTAGAGGCTTCGTTCAACAACTTAGCCAACTCTTGGGATTTCTCCCATAATTCATCATTATTCAACATAGCGTATATCCAAATTATATAAACATTGTAATTAATATTATCATAATTATGTGCCTTTGGCTGTTTTCCCTTATATACATAATCTCTAAGCCCTTTAGGCTCCATGGCTTTTATACCTATAGCCCCATAAGTACAAGCCGTTTTGAATCCAATGGCTGTTCCCCATAAAGACTCTACATTTCTACCATTGCTCATCCCAAATATCTTTTCATAGAGATGAATTGGACGGCGTATTTGAGTCAAATTAAATGGTATAAAACCAATGGTAGTATTTGTCTGTCCTATGCTATAGATGTAGCCCAAAATTTGAGCATTTCTATATTTTTTAGAAATACCAATGAGAATCTTTGTCCATGTTTGAGTATCGATACTAATAATTCCATCCTTATTCACATTGAAAGGATTATATCCCGCCAAAGGCATATCTTCATCATATTCTCTAGTATCATAATAATGGGAAAGCCATTGACCATTCCAAGTATTAATCTGGTTTCCTTTCAGCATGGTTGTCTCATTAAGACTCGTACGATAGAGCTTCCAACCTTCAAAAATATCAAGAAGAATTTCTTTGTTACTAAAAAGAATCGAAAAGCCTCCCTGCACTCCAATACCAAGAGCATCTCCAATCCACGATGTATAGATTTCTTCCTGAGAGTTTGGTAACTTCAAATCAGTCACTTGACCAGATGTTGTAGCTGTAACATCTAATGAAGCATAACCACGTGCAATGCTTGCATCAGCTTCACTTTCTTCGATTTTCTTAATCAATTTTTCGAAGCGGTTCTTTCTTTGTTCAGGAGTCTCAAAAGGCTTTTTCCCCTTTATCATATCATCCCAACTTAACTTTGGGTTTTCCAAAGGCGAATTGCCTGCAGTCATCATATACTTGTTTTGATCAAAAAACAAGGGATAGAACTGCTCCAAAAAGAAAGTTCGGGCATCATAGCTGGTGCCATATTTTTCATTGTAAGCATTCAGGAATATCTTTCCAATATTTGATGTTATCATATTTTATAGTATTTCAAACGATTGATAATATTCTATTTTACACAAATCGGGTAACAATCCCTTTTCTTCATCATATCCTTTGTTCGGAATGACAAAAGGATGCGACCCCTTATTGAGCTGATCAAGATTTCTATGTGCAATGGAATGATAGCTTACAGGTATTTCCATTTCAATTCTTTCCAATCCATTGGCACATAAGTATCTGTCTTTATCTTCTTCTGTAATACAAACAGCAGAATTGATGTCAAGCGTTTCCAGTAACGCTGATTTCGGATGATGACAAAGTGCCTTTAACACCCATTTTCCTTCCAAGAACGCCACACCACTAAAGTCTATATTCTGAAAGTCAATCTTTGGATATACCTTATCTATCATTTCCTGAACATGACATTCCTCCATGATGTCACCACTGTCTGGCAGGACCCTGAAAGTATCTTTCAGAACATCCAGACTATAAGGAAGAGCTTCTTTATCATCTTCAGATGGTGCTATGACATATATCGGCTTGTAGTGTCCAATGGTATCTCTTGTACGCTTGCGATTAATTCGTCCAAAACGCTGTGTAAGAGCATCAATTGGAGCACATTCAGTAATCATTATATCAAAGCTGATATCAAGACTGACCTCTACTACTTGAGTGGAAACTACAATGCATGGAACGTTTTCTAATTGATTGAAGTCTTCACGCAACTTTGTTTCCAATTTAGCCCTGTCGCTTCGTTTGTACCTGCTATGCACAAGCATCTTCTTCACATCCGGATATAATTCTTCAATAGACTCATATAGTTTCTGTGTTCTTTTTACTTGATTACATACTATGAGAACTTTAGAATTGCTTTCGATTGCTGAGGCTATCACATCATAAGATTCTTTTTTATCATCGAGCTTGTAGATTTGATGCCTGTTAAATGATTGAAGCGTCAGAGAATCCAACTTTACCTCATAAACTGCATCAGCTCCACCCAATAGTTGAAGTATCTTCTGATACAATACTGTCGGCATTGTTGCCGTACCAACATGTACCCTACACTCCAGTGCAACAAGAATTTCTATAATGCGTAGAACTATAGACTGCATAACATCAGAATAGGTGTGTATCTCATCGAGAATCACATCACAACCTTTCAAATCCATAGCCATGGCCTCATATCCTTTGATACCAAAAACAACAGAGGCCATCTGGTGTGGAGTAAGGACCTTCACTGATGCACCAACATGACGCTGCATGATACTTTCCTCTATCTTACCGTCTTTCACTTTCAGATTAGAGGCTGCATGTAGAAGATGAACTTGAGCATTAGTATTACTCAAATCATTCTTTATTCTATCATACATAGCATTAATTGATGCTTGAAAAGGCAGTGTATAGAAAACTCTTCCACGACAACGCCTCAACAAAAAATCAGTTTTTCCAGCTCCAGTTGGAGCCGTTACCAACGTATGCATCTTCTTACTATCCGAAGAAATCAATGATAAAGGATAGAGTTCACTTTGCCTATTGTAAAAAGACAGATCAGGTTTGATGAAGAGTTTATCAAGCGGCATTTCAAATGCAGTCTCCATAGCAGAAGCCATGTGATCTGCCGCCATCAACAACCCTCTCCATTCAGAACACCCCTTTTTTCTGCCATCACAATAGTCTATGACATATTCGTAATTTTCTTTTGCCTCTTCCAAAGAAACCTCATGAGTTTCCATGCCAAGGCTTTCAAGAATATCAATGGCTATATGACTCCATTCCGAGAATAACTTTGAATGTTCCTTGAAGCAATCTGATGTATCATCTAAATCTAAAATGCCCAAATCCCGAACATCTTTATACATAGATTTATGATGAGCTACAATCATATCTATCACAGCCTCTCTATGTTCCTGACATACCAACGACAGAAAGAACAAGGAAGCTATTTCATGGCGAAAAACAGAGCCAGGCTTCTTCTTGTTTGGGGAAATCAGCGATTGCTGGAACACTGGACTTACCTTTCCGATGTCATGCAATAAAGCTCCTTCTACCGCAATCTGTTCATCAAATCCTAAATGTTTAGCCATTACACGAGCGGTATCAGCAACATTCTTAAGATGCTGATACAAACAAACATGTCCATTCTGCTCGCTTTTAGCTAATATTTCCTGATGAATATTCATATAGTTACATCGTTTAAAGTAAAGATTGACCATTATACTCTATCCAGCCAACCATTGGTTGATTATCGTTAAAACGATTATAGCCAACCAGGAAAGACTGCTCTGAATTTCCAAAGCGCAATTCAAAACCAGGTAATTGATTGAATTGGTCTTCTTCCATCACTCTGATTTCTGATTCTGGCAAGAGTATATCTTCATTTCTACATACACATACATGTTGCTTTGAAGCTATAACAGCGTCTTCTTCGTTTTCAAAAGCAATACATAAAACCGGATGCAAAAGAACAGAACGCTTCAATACAGAACGATTTCTAATGAAAGTTCTGTTTTTATACTCCCAACCTCTAGGCTGTGTCACTTCCTGTTGAGAATCCAGGGAATCATACTTCAATTTGTGCCTCAATATTTTATGGATTCCTGGAACGTTCAATAGTTCAGGAAACAGTTTTTTCTCTATGCCTTCTATTATTGAAGGTGTAAGAAACTGCTGACTGAATGTTTCTCCATCACGAACTGCGGTCCATGGTTTGATGAAACCAAACTGCCCTTTATATGTTACGACATACATAATCAAATCCTTTAATAATTAGTAAATTGCTCCAAATCCGATACCCGTACAGTTGCCTACACCAACATTCCATATAAATTGTTTCGTCTCAGGCTTACCTTTGATGACAACCGGGCAAAGACTTGCCTTATTGCCAATACCATGATAACGAACCAACTTCAACTTCTTTTTGGTGTAAGAAAGATCAAAACAAATATCCAACGTTTCATCTTCTTCCAATCCTGCCTCTTTCATCTTTGACAAAAGAGTATCCTTAAGATATTGGTTTGCCTCTGCATGATTGAAATTATACTGTTTAATGCTTCCATCATCCAATTTTCTCTTTATAAAAATCGGACTAGCACAATAATACAAATCCCGCTCTGAAAATTGAGGTTCAGCACCAATAGTTATGTCAGTTACAAACATACCACAAAACATCTCAGGATCTTCAAGAATTGTTCTGATGATAACCTTAATGATACTTTCATCATAAAAGCTAATAAACATCGTTGCACCCTGTGAAAACTGAAGTGCATCCTCCACTTTTCTTCCTCCATTTAACCAAGAGAAAGAATACAATGAAATCGTATCATGAATAGAATTGTTTCCAATCCATTTATGAATAGTACCAACCAGTTTCTGTTGATAATCAAAAGGAACTGGTGTAGTATTCGGTGAAGTTTTTAAAAGAATTCTCATATTTTAAAAAAATGTTCGTTTTATAAATATATTTTTTGCTTATCATAAAATTTCTCTCAGATGGTTCCTTGCCTTATCAGCAATCTCTTTCGCCTCCTGATAGCACCCATCATTTTTTTCATAGGTGTATGCATTCCGAGCCTCAGCGATGCTTTCGGTTGCTACCTCTTCGAACATATCGAAGAAAATTTGCTCATTATTTTTTTCCTTCATATCTAATACTGTAAAGAATTAGTATTTCCTATTTTAAATATCATCAAATGCTGACATTTACACCGACATTCAACATTCACGAATCTACTATCGAATTGACTCTCTTCTCCCTTCCCAATGTCTCAGGAAATGCATAGTGGCCATTACCTATTTCACGGGGATTAGGCTCTATATGCTCGG
>USSA01000164.1 GCA_900557255.1 uncultured Prevotella sp. | reverse complement strand
TATTCTTCACTATATAAATCCAACAATCAAATATATCCATACACTCTGCCTCCGTGCGCTTGTCGAACAATGGCAGTTGGAGGTACACAATACGCATTCTGTCGGACACTCGCTGGCGTGTCTGCAAATCGGTAAGCACCAAGTCGGTACGAAACTTCTTTAGCACCGGACTATCCGACACGAAATCCATGAAACATACCGTATAGACTGGAGCCAAGTGATAGTCCCAGATTCCACGAACGCCCTGTTGCACAATGGCACGTGCCGTGTAATACAATGCCCTGTCGGCAAAGTATTCCTGTTCTTTCTTCTGCATCTCGACGATGATATGCTTGCCCTCGTTTGTGACGCAATAGACATCGAAGACCACACCACGATCATCTGGGCGCAAGCCAAGTTTTTCGGTCTTGGCAAACGTCACGTCCTTGATTACCAACTCGTCTTCAAACAGTCCGTTGAGGAATGTTATCAGGCATTCTTTAGTGTCCTCGCTTCCAAAGATTCGCTTGAAAGCCCAATCGACACGTGGGTCTATAAATCTTGCCATCTGCTTACGCTTTATAAGGTCGTGGACGCAATATTGCTATTCGTTGGCAAAGATACGACTTTTCCTCGTAACTTCCAAGATTTTAGGGAAAAATGTTGAGAGGGTGATAAAGAAATTAGCTCTATGTATTCAGCATAACACAGCCCAAAAGGCATCTCCACCTCTGTTCTGGATAATAGATCTTGTGCAAGACGTTATCATATTATCAAATAAGGTTACTATAGCTTTGCAGCCATCAACATATATCTTGAATGTTTGCTGTGACTAAATCCTCGTTTTCCTCATCTTTTATATTTGGATTGTCCTAAAAATCAAAGAAAATCATGTGATTTTAAAAAAAAGAACCATTAAGAGCTTATGATTTTCGATATTTTTTTGTATCTTTGCCCTCAAAAGCAACAATTTGCACAAATAAGTGCGGAAAAGTGTGTTAGTATCACGCAAAACTGCACTAAATAATGTAATTTATGAGAATCAGTAGAGACATAATCAGTACATTTAAGGAGTGGAAAGACGCTCCAATGAGAAAGCCTATTCTTTTGCAAGGAGCAAGACAAATAGGTAAGACATGGGCAATGGAAACTTTTGGCAAGGAGAGTTTTGAATACTGCGCTAAGTTTGATTTTGATAGGCAAGAAGAACTGAAGTCTGTATTTCAAAACACCAAAATGCCAGAAAGAATCATCAAGGAATTAGCGCTTTTTTGTGATGTACCCATCATTGCGGGAAAAACTTTGATAATCTTTGATGAAATCCAAGAATGCGAGGAAGCACTTAATTGTTTGAAATATTTTTGTGAGGATGCGCCTGAGTATCATATCATGGCAGCAGGTTCTCTCTTGGGGGTTGCTGTCAAAAAGCGAAGGATGACAGTTCCTGTAGGTAAAGTAAGAGTTGTACGCATGTATCCTCTTTCTTTTAAGGAGTTTTTGCGTGCAAGCGATATCCATACCTATGAATATATTGAACAACTAACTGCCATAGAGAAACTTCCGGAGATTATCCTAAACAAATTAAAATTGGAGTATCGAAGATATTTAGTGTGTGGCGGTATGCCTGATGCTGCATGTGCAATGTTGGAAAATCAAGGTATGGAAAATGTTGATGCCATCTTGCAGGATATTTTGGATTTGTACGAACTTGATTTCGCCAAATATGCAGAGCCACGTGAAATACCACGAATTCATGCCATTTGGCATTCTTTACCATCTCAACTGGCAAAGGAAAATAGAAAGTTTGTTTATAAGGTAGTTAAGCCTGGGGCAAGAGCTAAAGACTATGAGGATGCTCTGCTTTGGTTGGAAGATGCAGGTATGATTTATCGTATCAACAACATAACAAGACCTCTCTTCCCTCTGTCTGCATACGAAGATTTGAGCGCATTCAAACTTTATGCTTGCGATTGTGGCCTCTTACGCCGTCTTGCCAAGTTGCCGAGTAGTATTATTGTTAGTCCAACGGCTAATTATACTGAGTTTAAAGGGGCAATGGCAGAAAATGCTATTTTACAATCTCTCATGCCTATACTTCGAAGGGAAGTCCCCTTTTATTGGTCACCTGACAGTAGGGCGGAGATTGAATTTGTTATACAATGGAACGATGAGATTATTCCGATAGAAGTAAAGGCGGAGAATTGTGTGAGTGGAAGAAGTTTGTCTGTCTATAAGGAAAAATATGCTCCTAAGCATCGTATCCGGTTCTCTTTCCTTAATCTACAATACAATTGTGGAATGTTGAGTTGTCCTTCACCGATGGCAGATTGGCTACCATCCTTGTTGGAGCGATGTTAAGTCTTATCATAACTTCCAAAGTTTTAGGGAAAAATGTAGGGATGGGGATAACGAAAAATAGGCGACTCTCGGAATTACCTTGTTCGGACTTGGTGTAGATGCCAGCAACATTTCATTTGGTGCTATCTACAAGTTCTAATCTTAGGGTGCTCATTTACTCATAAGCAAAAATATCAGGGGCGCAGGCGATTCCTTTCATGGAAGCAGTTTGCGCCCCATTTTTTTGTTCAGCAAGCGAACACGCTTTTACTCTTCACTCTTCACCTTTCCTTCGCCCCCCTGTGTTTATCGGCATTCCGAGGGGTGAAGAGTTTACAGCGACTCTTCACCCACTCTTCACCACTCTTCACCGATTCCAAAGACCAACAGGCGTAAATTGCAGCGCAAAACCGTTAGGCATCCCTGAGGAGGGTGCGTCATAAGTCTGGATAACAGCTGGGTGCATAACAGTTGGCCACCGCATGCACATCACCTGTTGTGCATGCGCATATCTGCTGCTATGCAAGCGCACAACAGCTGTTGTGCGACCGAAGATACTGACTGTCTCAACAACATATCCTATCTCTTTCAACAACAAGAAGAGGGTGAATCATAAACTTATGATACATCCTCCGCTGAACCAGCCAGGGTGAAGAGTGGTGAAGAGTGGGTGAAGAGTGCCCAAGAACTCTTCACCCCTTGGAATGCCGATAAACACTTGGGATTCCGAAGGAAAGGTGAAGAGTGAAGAGTTTTTTCTTATTCCTTACTTACAACAATTATACAGGCATTTACGCTAGCTGTTCCAGTAGAACAGCCTACTGGCAACCGTACGGCTAGTTAGCTGTTCTTCATTCGCCTGTACACTATTTCCGGTTAACAGCAAACTTATTCCTCGGCAGAATACTCTTCCACAACTAGGCAATAAACGCTAAATCCTGATAAAATTATTTCTTGAGATATTTCAAAAAGTCATCAATACCTACTATTTCCACTTTTGGGAAAGGAATGTTTTCTAACTCTTTGAAATGTTTATCTTCTGTCAAGTACAATTTTCTCTTTTAGCATGATATTTTTGCCTTATGATAAGGAGTTCTTTCATGAAGTGTGCGGAAACTTTCTACTTTTTCCTCATTGAGTGTTCCGTCTGCCCAAAGTCTGTCAAGTTCTCCTTTTAGTTGTGCCCCCAAGTAATCAATTATAGTCTTCATATTCTTCCCTCCTTTTTATGTTGTTTTATTCTTTAGATTCTCTTGTGGTTTCTATAGAAAATTTCAGAACCCCTAAATTAACTCCAAAAGTCAATTTGCGCATTTTTAATGGCAGTTTATCTGCGAAGACTTCGTTCATAGCAGCTTGTATCTTACCTTCTGTTGCTTTGTCTGGTAAAATGCCCTGCTCCTTTGCATCCTCATTCACCTTGTCTATGGTTCTTGCCAACTTGCGAAGTTGAGTGAAAGTATCAATGATGGCAATGGCGGTGGCTGTTGAGGTGGTCAAAATTTTTGACCACATGCTCTTTCTCGCTGTTAGTCAGTTCAATAACATATCCAGAAGGAAACTTATCTGGATTGTTTCTTATGGCTTGGTTAACCACCTTGGTTGTTACGCCATACAATTCAGCAACATCTCTGTCAAGGATAACTTGCGTATCCCTGATGATAATGATTTTACTTTCTGTTTTTACAATATCTTCTTGATGTCCCATAATTTCTTTTTTAAAAGCTATTCGGGGACAAAGAAAATGCAAACGAGCGCAAAGAAAGCTTGCTTTCAATTTGCCGAGTGCAGCTTTTCTTATGCAAAGATACGACTTTTCCTCGTAACTTCCAAGGTTTTAGGGAAAAATACTTGAAAAGGGGGAGGAGAACGAAAAAAAATAGGCGGCTCCCGGAATTGAGAGCCGCCTATTGAATATTGTTGTTTCGATGATGAGACGATGGATTATTTATTCTTTGATTTCCCAATGGCCTCCAAATGTAGAAGAACCAACACGCTCTATTCTTTTTTGAGCCTTTAGCTTTTCTATATGTTTTTGTATTGCACTTGCCTTGATAGCTAGTTTGTCCACGAGCTCTTGTCTTGTTATATACGGATTGTCTTTTATTAATTCAAAAACCTTTTCAATTGTTTTTGGTGATCCAGTTTGACCACCAGTTTGACCACCAGTTTGACCACCAGTTTGACCACCAGTTTGACCACCGGTTTCACTAGGAATAGGTAATCGTAGCTCTACCTCTTGTAACTCGTATTTATCTATTAATTCAGGCTTACCCCAACCTGCCTTTTGCCAAGCAGAGATAATTTTTGGAAATCCAGAACCTATATTCTCACCATATCCTATCATACGGAGCATATTCTGTATTCTTGGGTTGCGTGCTTTTGAAACCCCACCTTCATAGATGTTTTCTATCGGAAGTTTCAAATTTCCAGGATTTCGTAAGCATAGGCAGTCATCATGCTTTTCTATCCTTAAGATACCACTATCCAAGAATAGGTCAGAGTGAATAATCGAATTGGTAAATCCTTCTCTTACAGCTTTCATTTGTGGTGTGTCATCTACACGCTGATAACCTTCCAGATGAAAAGGGTGAGGTAAGTCGAATGTCAACTTAGGCATAACAATTCTAAAGAATTGATACAAGTTGTTCTCCCAACGCCCATCGTAAGTTAGTCTGTCTCTATATCTTTCCTCACCTTCTAGATGGCTCATGTCGAGATAGTCCATGCGAAAATTTCCAAATCGCTCCCTTATGGCTAACCCTGTTCCAAACATCATTAGTCCTGCTACCGTCAGTCCTTCTTTTCCTGTTTGTCTATTCTTAGTATATCCACCTAAAAGTCGCAAGAATTCTTTATCATCCTTATCGTTCCAATCATGGTCGGCATTTAGTATTCTGAATTGATTACGGTAACCATGGAGCGTATTTGTATCAATGTCATCCAGAGTAAAACCATCAAGTAATCCTCCGTCATTGCCATCTTCGTTAGCATCACGAATCATGGCTCTTACTTCCATTTCTGTGCAATGGTAATCACCTTCATGGTTGCGCTTGAAGGAACCTTTGTAAGGATTTTCATTTAAGAAGACAGGCTTCATTCGCCAATCTGCTTGTGGCACGTGGATACATACAATAGATTTCCCGTCTATTGTAGTTATCTCTACATCTGAGTCTAGCAAAATGTTTCTATTTACTTTGTTACTATTGATGGTGTTCCATAAATCAGAGATAATCTTAGGAATATTGTCAACTCCGATGATAGTAAATCGTTTGGCAACATCCGTTTCTTTTCTGTTTTCGTCAATACCTAATAATATATAGCCACCAATAGTGTTGGCAAAAGCGGAATATGACTCCCAAACTGATTTTGGGAGCTCCGTCTTTGCTTTTTTGCATTCCAGGGTAAGTCGTTCGCCTTGGGCAAGCATTTGCTTAATTTCAGTTTCTGTCATGCCTTGTCTTTGTTAGTTGGTGGCAAAGTTACGACTTTTCCTCGTAACTTCCAAGGTTTTAGGGAAAAATACTTGAAAAGGATGAGGAGAAAGAAAAATAGGCGGCTCCCAGATTGGAGGAGAGTCGCCTATTCTATGAGTTTTTAACCAAATCAGTAAAGTTCGACCAACTTTCAACTTTGAATCCTCTTAGATCTCTGACTGATTTCTTAAACCACTCTATTTTAGAAAGCTCCATAACTGTTTTTACAAGTGCAGTCAAATCATCATTCATCGTCATGTATGTACTGCCTTGCACCCACTCGAAACCATTCTTCTTTAGAAGCTCTTTTATTTCGTAGTAAGCCTTGTTGTAAGGTTCGCCATAGTATTTCTGTAAATCAGAAATTACCATATCAAATGCTAGTGCGTACATACTGCCTCCTTTGCTGGCTCAAATAAGTCCTTATATCCAAAGAATATGTTCCCATCTGCGGTTTTTGCGGAGATGACAATTCCTACGAAAGGATTGTTCTCAACTTCAATCACTTCGCCCTGTGTCC
>USSA01000163.1 GCA_900557255.1 uncultured Prevotella sp. | reverse complement strand
GCTGCCTTCGTTGCAGCTTTCGCATTCACTTCTTGTAATACAGGCGATGATAACAACAGCTATTATCAGCCGCTCACACAAGCAGAAAAGCAGAACTGCTATTCCAAGACAGCAGGTAGCCGCATGCGCCAACTCGCTTATATGAGCGATGAACATGTTACAGCAAAAGACGGGAAAAAGGAATATTACGACACATTAGATGTCGTTACATCTATCCACGGAGAAGGCAAAGATACTGTAATGACTGTTAACAACTTCCCTGTAAAGATCTTCGCCCGTTACATTCCTGAAAATGCTGACACGAAAGAACTGAAGGAAGCATTGAAGAAATATGAGATGCCGGTTAGCTTCAAGAGTGTTGTATATTATTATACAGTTACACCTGTTATCCAGTTCATGCTCTACCCAGATGCTATTTCTGTAAATCTGGAATATGGTGGTGCTAAACATAAGGTTAAGTTCTATTGCTATTCTAGCGGAAACAGCCGATATACTTTCGGACAAGTTACCAAGGATAAAAGCAAGGTTGAAGCTTATTTGGTTGTTTATGGTTACGAAGTTGATCCAAAGGACGAGAAGAAACCAAATCCTACAGCATTCAACTTTAATATGGCAGGAACCCAGTTGTCAAATGGAACACAGATTAAGTTCTTCGAGCCATAAAGCTCAGAGCAAAAGAAATAAAGAAGTAAGAAACTTACACTTACAAATATATATATGTTAATACTCTCTTAAAAATTAAACAAAAAAAAAGAAAACTATTAGAGGCGCAGTCTTCGTGAGAAGGTTGCGCCTTGTTGCATATATACAAAGAACGCTTTTGGTTGTACTCCTACCGAATGGCGGGAGAAAATGGCTGAAAATCCATCGTATTGAATAAAAAAGTACTGATTTTATTCAATACGATGGATAAAATGAATAAAAAACGACAAGGGTCTATATGTCACGATGAACAGGTGGCGTATAGACCCTTTTTGCATATACCAGCTTTGCGGATATTAAATTTACTACAACGAAAAAGCATCATTTAAGGAAGTTTTTGAGAAAAGCCTTGCTATTCCCGATTATTTGCACTATCTTTGCAATCAGATAAGTTGCACTCTATAAAACGAAGAAGATATGGATTACAAGAGATTACCATACGGTGTTGCCGATTATACATGGATTAAGAGTCAGAACAGATACTGTGCTGACAAGACTATGTTTATACCTAAGATGGAGGAAGCAGGAGACTTTCTCTATCTCATCCGCCCACGCCGTTTTGGCAAGAGTGTCTTCCTCACGATGCTTCAAGCCTACTACGACATCGAGAAGAAAGACTCGTTCCATACCACATTCAAGGATACTTGGATTGAGTCGCATCCAACCGAAGGACTTGGACAATATCAGGTTTTGTATTTCGATTTCTCCAGAGCTGCTGCAGGACCTGGTACTTTGGAAGAAAACTTCAATTTATATTGCAACAGCGTACTAGATGGTTTTATCAAAAAGTATGCAGCCTATTATGATGAAGATTTCAACATGGAGGAATACCTTGGCTTTTCCGGTGCCTCCTATAAGCTGAATGCACTGAATACTTATTCCAAGAGAAAAGGTACGCAACTTTACCTCATCATCGACGAGTACGACAACTTCACCAACAATATCCTGAGCGAAGAAGGAGAAGCTGTGTATCATGCCTTGACTCATGCACAAGGCTTCTACCGTGATTTCTTTAAGCTATTCAAGGGAATGTTCCAACGCATCATGATGATGGGAGTAAGTCCTGTCACCGTGAACGACCTCAACAGCGGCTATAACATCGGCACCAATCTCTCCATGGACCCCATGTTCAACATGATGCTGGGATTCAGCGAGAACGAGGTACGGGAAATGATAGAATACTACAGAGAAGTAGGACTCATCAAGGTTCCGACCGACCAGCTGATTACCGACATGAAGCCTTGGTATGACAACTATTGCTTCGCGAAGGACAGTCTGGTTACAGACCCCAAGATGTTCAATTCGGATATGGTTATCTATTATCTCCGCCATTTCATCCGTTTTGGCAAAGCACCTGACGAGATGGTTGACCCAAACACCATGACCGATTATGCCAAGATGAAGAAGATCATCTTCCTGGACAAGCTGCAGGGCGACCGCAAAAGCGTGCTGAAAGAAATCATCAACCAAGGTTACATCTGGGCGGAGCTGAGAGAAAGTTTCCCTGCTGAAGATTTGGTTGACCCAGACTTGTTCCCAAGTCTGCTCTACTATTACGGCATGCTGACCATCATTGGCAAGCGTGGCAGAAGAGTAAAGTTAGGAATCCCCAACGAGAATGTACGCCGCCAATATTACGGCTATGTGTTGGATGAATACAACAGGGATGCAAAAATCAACAATAATCATCTTGCCGACCGATACGATGTAATGGCTCTGGATGGTAACATCAAGCCAGCCATCGAATACATCGCCGAGGGTTACAGAAACTGCACAAGTATTCACTCCAGCATTCAGGCAGAGCGCAATCTGCAAGGTTTCATCGCTGCTTATCTCAACCATAGTGGTTATTACTACATCATCCAGGAAATGGAGTTGAACGGCGGTTATTGCGACTTGACGATGATTCCAGATCTCACCCGTTTCCCAGAGGTTGCCCATGCCTACCTCTTGGAGTTGAAATATCTGAAAACGGGCGATACCGATGAAGAAGGAAACAAGGCATTGGAAGAAGCAAGGACTCAGTTGGAGCAATATGTGCAAGACGCAAGATTGCCACAGCTGATGAATGGAAAGCCTATCCACAAGATAGCCATCATCTATAAAGGTAATGACTTGTGGAAAGTAACGGAGTGCTAAAATACTTAGAAAACAGCAAGGGTCTATATGGCACGATGAACAGGAGGCGTATAGACCCTTGAATATATGGTAACTAAAGTTTCGCAAGTTACTTGAATATACTGACAAGGAAAAGACTTTACATTCGAAGTTTTCTGAAAGACTCCGGAAGGAGAAGTGAGAGAAACTGGAAGACTGGTGCGCCGGCGGGGGGATACCATATTGAATTATGGTTACCATGTCGCGCTCGCTGGATATTTCCAAGGATGAATTGGCACGCTACTTCACTTCATGCCTAAACTCCACCTTCCGCCTCAGGCTTGCCGAGGTACGTTTTGTGGCTTCTCTACCCGCACCTATCTGTACCGCATTTTCAAGTTAAAAGAAGGTTGTACTCCTGCCGAATGGCGGGAGAAAATGACTGAAAATGTAGCCCCAGATGATAAAAAGCAGGATTAACCATTTTTCGATAAATACCAGGAAAACGCATCGCGAAATGAAAAAATACGTTAAAAAATGTGTCGCATTTCAATACAGAGAAGGTGGAGAGTATGGTAAACATGTTCTATGGCTGCTCAGCTCTCTCTTCGCTCGACCTCTCTAATTTCAATACAAAGAAGGTGCGGTATATGAAAAGCATGTTCCGTGCATGCTCCGCTCTTACAACCATCTACGCCGGCGACAAGTTTGTTACAATAAAAGTAAAAAATGGTTCTGATATGTTCTCTGGCTGCACAAACCTTAAAGGTTTTATAGATTATATGAATAACTCAGACAAGATCGACCACCACTACGCCAACTACAAGACTGGCTACTTCACCAAGCTGGTAGGTAAAAATGGTGAGGAGATGATAGGAGCAGCGGGAGAAACTCTTGCTGCGGAGAATCTTATTCTTGAAGACGGCAAGGACTTCGTGGCTTATGAGCAGTTCGCAGCCAAGGATGCATCTTACTGCCGAGATATCCCTAAAGGTTCCACCTGGGGAACGCCCTGCTTGCCTTTCGCCATTGACCAGAGCCAAGAAACAGAATGTAAGTTCTATAGTCTTACTGGTATTGATGCGGATAATAAATGCATCACTCTTGAGAGTAGCGAAGAAGGCATAATCCCTGCCGGCACTCCGGTGCTCTTCAAGATGAATGAGGGTAAGACATCACTTAGTCTTTCTGCAAGCAATGCAGAAATTGCAACTGCCCCAACAGTAGCTGGAACAAACACAGATGTCAAACTCGTAGGTTCATTCACCAAGATTGGCGGCAATGGCAATCAGGGTCTTGCAGAAAACGACTACATCATTGGTAAGGATAAGTTCTGGCGTGTCTCTGACTTGAATGATGGCAATGGCGTGGGCATCAAACCGATGCGTGCATACATCCATCCTGTCAATGAATATCAGGCAAGAGCAGCCATGCTGAGCATCGGAAAGGGTGATGGCATTACTGCCATTGACAACCTCAACGCTATCAGCAACGATGCCAATACAGAATACTATGATGCGAATGGTCGTCGTACCAATGGTCTGCAGAAGGGTCTGAACATCGTGAAGCGTGGCAGCAAGACTTATAAAATCATGGTTAAGTAAAGAATTTTAAAATCAAAAGGATATGAAAAAGAAAGAATATACAAAGCCAGAGATGCAGGTGGTAAATATCACCTCTTGCACCCTCCTCGCAGCCTCGACTATGGGTCAAGGAGGCATTGACGATGATAAACCAGAATTGGAAGAAGGCTGGTATTATGGTGAGTAACAGTCATTATAACGCCAAACGGCAAAATTCAAGAAGCCCCTGGTGCTATACGCTTCGGGGGCTTTTACCATTAAACACAGAACTTTCATATGTAGTTCAAGTACGGGCTGAAGGCCCAAAAGCTCCTAGCCCAGGGGCGGTCCTTCTGAAACTTACCCCTAACAGATAATTAGATTTTCTTTACATGCATTAACATCCCAAAAAGATCTATATGCCACTCTGCATCGTGACATATAGACCTTTTTTTTGTGAATCAGGGATGCTTATAATAAACTTTTTATTGCTATTCCTGTAAGAATTGCTATAGTGAAGCTAGAAAAAGTGCCTATCAACACATACTCAGTTGTGCGAATTTCCTTGGCTTTGTTTAATTCACCAAAACGGAAAACAGACTTTGCTGCTAGCAAGAAGCCGACTCCTTCGAAACTGCCAACAAGGACGAATGTCAGAATCATGATCCTTTCAATATAACCTATCCATTGTCCGGCATTAGGTAAACTCTGTGCGTTAGAAGATACAGGTGTCCATTTATTAAGAAACAACCCCAATAAGATAGAAGATGGTCTTAACATTAATATATATGCCACGACGGTCAACCAAACATTTGCAGAACAATGGTTCTCAATATATGAAAGAATGGTACCATCTCCGTAGAAAAAGAACCATAATACTCCAATTATTATAATGTGTAAAAACTGATCTGCAAGAAATGTAGAAAGAGAATCCTGATAGCACCTACATTTAATCAAGTCTATTATAAAATGGCTGGCAAAAATGACCAAAGGTACAAGCCAGCATAACCAATCCGCCACCAACATATATGCCACACATGCATGTATGGTACTATGAAGTAACAGATAACCAATCCCCTTAATACCAGGTTTGCGCTTCCCATTATTGATACTATCAGTCTGAAGTATAAAATCAGAACATAGATGGGCGCAGAGTAACTTTATAAAAATGATGATTGATTCCATGTTACTGCTTATTGTATTTTGAAATTAACGATTTGAAATATTCCACATAGTCAAGAATTAGCTGACCCTTAGCAGAACTCCAGTGATAATTAAAGTTTTGTCTTGTCATGCCCAAATCCTCAGCAAGGTCTTTCTGAAGTTTAGGAAAGAGTATTGCCTGATAGACTACTTTTGCCTGTTTAGCAGTCCATGACGTAATTACGTCATCAGCAAAACGAGTGACCAGCTCCATGTATTTATCAAAATCAGGCCATGTAGTCGATATGCTCAGTCTTTTTTTCCCGATATTGTCAAACGAACGGCCAGATAATCTAAAAGCCTCTCCATCACTAGTTACAATATTGTCGCTTTCAAAAGAAATGTCACCAATACCAATGGATAATCTAGCATCCCAAAGCTGCTGTTTGCCTGGAGTCATTGCTTTAAGTTTTGCTCTTAGCGCAATAGCTACAGCCAAGGCATAGTCTGGTTTATCAACAACTATTTGGAAACTATCACCACGATACATTTCCAAATTGCAGAGAGTTAGAGGCTGAAAATCTGCAGCGCATACATTCAATGTATCCAATACCGTTTGCCTCCATTTTGCAGCAATATTTGTGGAGTTTACTAGATCTCCTGTAATCACGCTTTTTATCATAAACTTGAATAGTTTGATTAAATCTGATGCAAAGATAATATTTTTCTTTTAAAAAATCAAAGATATTGCCTTGATTTTGCGTAATCAAGCTATTTTATTTGATTTTCTCTGCCGTCAGCCCCGTCAAAGCCAGAAATCTCCAGTTCTTCTATTGTCGGCAGATATTGTTGCTGTTGTATCAGTTCATCTTCATTGAGTGACTGAAG
>USSA01000162.1 GCA_900557255.1 uncultured Prevotella sp. | reverse complement strand
CAGAAGGAATATCTATCTTTAAGTTTGTCTTTGAATACCTTTTAGAAAACGATTGGAAAAAAGGAATAGACATTATGCAAAGAGTGATAATCATTCTTTGCATAATGTCTATTTTATTTTTGGGGAGAAATATTAACATAAGCAGATATGTTAGAATTACTGAGCTCTCTTAAAAAAGGGGCTCTGTTAGTGTAATGTAAATAAAATAAGGTGTACAAATCTGTGAACTGGAACATGGCACCATTGTTCTTGTTGCCGAAAGCATTGTATTTTCTGATGAAGTCACAACTTATCAAATCATTGAAGGCTTCGGTCAACTTTCCACCAGAAGTGAGTTTCAAGGATTTCATGATGTCCTCACGGCTCATTCCAATTTTCTTCTTGGCTAATCTCCAACAAGTTGATTTCTCGCTTTCTTCCTATTATATTTTGCTGCATATCTTTTGTCGTTTTGATGATGGGGCAAAGATACTATAAAATATCGAAAAATAAGCAGAAAAACATAGAAAAGTGCCGATACTGGTGCCAAAAGTCGATTTTTTTATGCGCTTTTGGCACCAGTATCGGCGTTTTTTAGTAATTTGAATACGATACGAAGGTCTCTAATTGCTTCTCTATTTCAGCGAAAGGTACGTTGAGGTCAAGAGTGCGGAAGTATATGGTATTGCCATCCGCAAGCTTCATACTTCCATTGGGTGTGATGTCTTCGTCTGTTTTAGCATAAAGCAACATGCCATCCACTTTGCCCGAATGCAGTTTGTCCTTATTCATGACATATGTATGAATTTGGTACAAGTTGTTAGAATGTATTGTCGCTTTGTCAAATTGCACTTGCATGGTATGTCCATAATACTTGGTATCAATGATGAGCGTTCGGTCATTGATACTAAGTAAAATGTCTGTTTGCATGATAGGAAGAACATGAGTGGAAGATACTTCTCGGTCGATATTCCAATCTATTTGTGCAGCTTGAGCCTTGTATTCAGGATGTTTAGCCCTATAGTATTCTAAGACAAACTTTTCGAAAAGGTGACAAAGATGTTCATCCGTAAATGATTTCATCTTATATTTTCCCTTTTCAGTTGTCATCAGAATATCTTCGGTAAGGAAATAACAGACATAAAGCAACATTTGATAGGACTTGTTATTTCTGTCGAATGTCAGCATGTTCCATTTTACCGTGCTTAGTTCGATGATGTCGATGCCTGAAAAGAACAACATGAGATTCTTTAGCTTAGTTTTTTGATCTTTTTTGATATTTCCATGCTTAAGAAGTCCAAAGACTGTAGCTTTTATAATCTGATTGAAGATGTTGCTTTCTGACAACTCATCATATTCACAACCGATTTCTTGCTTTCTGCATAACTTGTTTTGGATGGTAGCGTTCAAGTCAAGTTTTCCGCGAAGGGTAGGGAGTGAGTCTTTGCGAATGATATATTGTTTGAAGATACCTTGTTTCAGTTGGCATGAGATGCCCTTGATGAGAATTTCGGCAAACAATTGTTGTATGTTGTCGAAATCCTCACCAGCAATCTCTTCATAATTGTTCTGCTTTAACTCACGAAAAGCATAAGTGAGCATATAGTAGATGTTGAGTATGAATATGTTCTTGTCTTTCGTCATTTGAGTGAATCTAATAGTTTTTCTACAGCCGTTTGATACTTCGAATCGTTGTCAAACCAATATTCTCTAAGCATTGGCTTGATGTCATATTCCACGATATTCTCCAACCACAAATCATTGATGGTGCTTGGATTGGATGCGCAGAAGTAACTGTGCCCGATACAGAATCCCGAACCAAGTGAGTCGTCATTGATTATGTCATGGTTGAGTGAAACTATAGCATTGACAACTTTATTAAACTTATCATTTCCGATGGACTCTTGGTGCTTCTTGAAACCTTCAGTGTCAAATCCAGGAGTCATTTCATAGAAACTAAATCGACGGCGCAAGGCATAGTCTATCATGGCAAGGCTTCTGTCTGCAGTATTCATCATACCTATTATATATAGGTTGCTTGGCACGCTGAACATTTCGCCATTATAAGCCAATTTAATTTCTGTGTCTCGATAGTCTTTTTCTATTAGCATTAACAATTCACCAAATATCTTGCTCAGGTTTCCACGATTTATTTCATCTATAATGAAGTAGTAATCTTTGTCCGGATTACTTTGGGCTCTTTTACAGAAGTTATAGAAAACTCCCTTTTTGAGTTCGAATCCACCATCTTCGTTAGGTCGATACCCCATCATGAAATCCTCATAGCTATAATTTTGGTGGAATTGGATGAATTCGATTCTCGATTCGTCTATATCCCCCATCATAGAGTAAGCTAATCTCTTAGCGGAGAATGTCTTACCTACGCCAGGTGCTCCTTGCAAGATGATGTTCTTCTTGTTTTGCAAGAGCAAGCGCAGCTTGGTATAGTCTTCTTCGCTCATATATACCTCATTGAGAAAATTCTCTTGTGTATAGGGTTTCAGCTGTTTGTTTTCTTCTTTTGGATTGGATTCTCTGATGAGATCAATCAGGTACTCATATTCGTCAGGGGCAACTTTGAATAGTGAGCCATTCTTGTTTTGAATGAATTCCATGCTTTTTAGCTCTGGTGCATCCTTGAATGAGGCGTAATCGATAGGGTATTGCAGGGATTCAACTTTTTTGAAACAAATATGCTGCCCATCTGATGGTGTGTCGATTTCGGCAATGGCAACAATTTGTTTCACTGGGTTAGCCTCATACCCTATGACAATATCCCCTTTCTTGGCATTCACGAAGTTCTGGAAGACTCTTCTTGGATTGCCGTTCTCATTGTAAAGAGTATAGTCTTGTATATCACCGACCTTCATCTTGGAGAAACTCCAAATCTTAGGGCTGGCTACGAGCCACCAATATTGCTTGTTAGAGGATGTAGTCAAGAGAGTATCTAACTCTTTGATGTAATCGGGTATGGGGTGATATCCGTTAAAGTTTTAAGGACATGGTTCCTCTTATACTCCCATTCACCTTGGAAAGTCCATTTTACTTTACGCATGTTCGGATAATTTTGTTTGCTTTCATCGTAATAGTAATCGCTTTCAACGATGCCTTTTCCGATGAGTTTCTTTATTCCTTTTTTGACGTATATGCAATCGCCCTCTTTCATCTTATGAACAAAGTTCCATAAAGCTAAGGTGTCATTAGAATATTTCTTGTCGGGAGTATTATTATATTCTTGAAGTGCTTTTTCCATTTCTTCTCGTGTGTTATACTCTGACAAGTCTCCCATGCTTGGCCATCCGATACACATCGTTCCTGCAGCTAAACACTCTTCCCATTGAGACGCATTTTCTCCAGGAGCATACATCCAATAGGTAGGGCTATTGTTTTTGTCCTTTAAAATCGTAAGCAAATCTTCATAATAGTCAAAGATGTCCTTGTCTCCTTTTTGTTGCATCAGGAAAGCTTGAAGTTTTGATATGGGCATAGCTTTAGCGCCAACCAAACCAAACTGAGTTGCCAATTTTACAAGCATATCTTTCTTGTAAATGGGGACAAGCTGGTTGTTGGAGTATAAGAATGCAATCTTCCATCTATAGCCTTCTCCTAATTCTGTAATCGTATCTAAAGCTTCAAAGTTCCCCTTGCTGGCGTTTGTTGCAATTTTGATGATAGCGTTCTTTACTACGTTGAAAGCTTCTTGAGCTGTAGGCTTATTATATCTTGCATACCAAGCATATTTTTCATCACTGATAAACTTTGTGTTGTGAATATTAGTCTTAATACGATATTCATAGATACCAAATTTATATGATGAGCCACCCCATATAGATCCCAACTCGTATGTGAGAGATTCTAGCCAATAGCAGAAAGAGTCATCTTTGTTCAAATTGGTATATTGCTCCAAAGTCATGCCTTGGAGGGAATTCAAAGGAAACGTGTGAAGAAAGTCTTCTAAAAGCTTTTGGCGTAGTTTCTTAACTTCTTCTTTCCCTATTTTGTCTGATGTAAGTTTTATATCGTTCATAATTTACTTTTTTCTTTTCTTAGACATAGTTACTAACAGAGCTACTACCATACTCTAACATAGTTACTATAGCTCTGTTACTAGCTCTGTTACCAGCTCTGTTACCAGCTTTGTCACTAACTCTGTTACCAGCTCTGTCACTATACTATCAAAAGTGGTGACAGGGCAGCTTTCTTATTTTTTTTTTTCTATATTCTTTCTCCTTTCACTTTTACCTATCATCCTCTGTCAATCAGTGAGTTGCAGTGAAGGGACGGAGCGGTCGCTACTTCAAGAAGTAGATAGGAGCATGCTGGGTGCCTTCCTTCTCCATGATGCCTTTCTCGCAGAAATGGTTGAGCCACTTCTGTGCCATGTAAGGAGTCAAGCCGAAGAGGATGCGCAGGATGCGAGTGGTGATGTAACGATTCTTTTGAAGATACTCCTTGATATTTTCCAACAGCTTTTCTTCGGAGTATTTTGTAGATTGGTTGGAGTAACGAGAGCGGACAAAGTGGACGTTGCGCTGTACTTCCTCCATTAGCTTACCTTCTGGTCGGAAGTTGATGCCGGTGATGCGTACTTCCTTGCCCGTAATCTTCTTGTCTGGATTCTCCTCTGGCATCTCTAGGCTAGCCGACATGGAGAAGTAGCCTATCTCTGGGATGTAAAAGCGGTGTCCCAGGGAGAATTCTTCCACCATAAGGTCGTGAAGCTCTGCCAACACCGCAGCCACATCTCCCTTGGTGAGTGAGCAGCGGCTCTGGATTTTCTCTTGCAGTTGCTTCTCGGTCATTGGTTCATGCTGCACGATACGAATGTATTGGCGCTTTTCTCCTGTGCCCTGGGCATTGTTGAGCATGTAAATGTCGTATTTCAGTTCCATATTTCTTGTTGTTTGATGGTTCGTTGTTTTCTATATTCTTTGTCTTCTATGAAAGATGATGCAAATATATATAATAATGTGATAACTTGTATCTTTTGGCGTAAACTATTAGGTTTATTTAAACATTGGTATATGTCATGTGATTATACGGCATTTGTCATCCGACCGTATGATAAGTGTCGTATAATCGCATGACAAATGTCACGCAATCGATCTAATTGCTTCCTTGCATCGTTATCAAGCAACGAAACAAACTTCCTCACGTTCTTTATATTACTTTTAACCTACTTTACCATATTCCCTACTGCACATATCCTATCAGCTGCTCAGTTCTATCCGCCAGGAAAAGAGGGATATTGACAAAAGTATCATCCTTTTTGAGATTAAGCATAGAATATCTGATGCGCAGATGGGGAGAATACTTCCTGTTATACTCTATCAAACTGCGCCCGGTAACACTTGTTCCCGATTTCACCTCCATAGGAATCACATCCAAACCACGCTGAACGATGAATTCTACTTCCGCCGTATTTCCTGACGCCCAATAATGAGAACATTTGATGCCATTAGCCACCAGACTCTGAAGAATATAGTTCTCAGCCAAAGCACCCTTGTATTCCTTAAAGATTGGATTATCACTCAAGTATGCCTCAGGACTCAACTCTGCAAGAACCCGCAACAAGCCCACATCAAGACTGTAAATCTTGAAGATGCTTAAATCTTCATAAGATTTCAATGGTACCTGCGGAGTAGAACACAAACTCACCTTGTATATCAACCCTGCATTCTGAAGCCATGTAAGAGCATCCTCATATTCACGGGCTCTTGCACCAGGACGGACCAGCTGATAAACAAATTTTCTGTTCTCCTTAGCCAACTGTGACGGTAATGACCGCCAAACATGCGAAATTCTATTGGCAAGCAAAGGCGTGGCATGCTTCACAAAGTCCAAGGAGTAATCCTGCAGTATATTACGAAGCGTAGTTTCTACACCTTCCAAATCTTTCTCTATCATCTTCATAGCCACTGCCGGCATTCCACCAGAAATGCGATAGGCGGTAAAGGCTTGCGAAAGACGGTCGAAAAACACATCAGGAAGCGGTTCCAGACTATCTATCGACATATAATATTGATAGAGTCCGGCATCACGCTGTTCCAGAAATTCAGAAAAAGTAACGGGATACATGTTCATGTGATCCACCTTTCCCACTGGAAACGAAAATCCCTGATGCCCAAAAGCCAACCCCAGGAGCGAACCGGCACAAGCCACAGCATACTCGGGGGTCTTTTCGCAGAAATATTTCATAGCACTAATGGCTTCCGGACAATCCTGTATCTCATCAAGGATAAGCAAAGTCTTATGAGGCAAGATTGGCTCGGATGTAAGATACGACAGCTGCTCGATGATTTGCTGCGGGTTCTTGGTCTTGCGAAAGATGTCACAAACACCCTCTTCTTCATCAAGACTGAAATAAGCACAATGTTCAAAGCTGTCTTCTCCAAATTTCTTCAGCACCGATGTCTTGCCTACTTGGCGAGCTCCCAGCATCATCAATGGCTTGCGGTCTCTGCGCTCTTTCCATTGCTCCAATTCGTGAATAATCGTTCTGTTAAACATATCCCTTTATTTTTATTGAAGTGGGGAAAATGTGGAATTTTACACATTTTTGATACCTTTTTTGTGTAATTCTCCACATTTTCCACACTTGAGTCCATAATTATGGGGCAAA
>USSA01000161.1 GCA_900557255.1 uncultured Prevotella sp. | reverse complement strand
TATAAAAACATTATAAAGCATTTAGATAGAGCTCGTTATCCCGAACTGAGGTAAGAATATCCAGCTGGGAGTAACATTGCCAAAGAAATGGACGGAGACCGTATTCATCTCTAATCTTCGTTTCTATGTGGCTGCCGAGAACTTGA
Source organism: uncultured Prevotella sp. (assembly GCA_900557255.1). The sequence goes on along the minus strand of USSA01000161.1, from coordinate 6,481 downwards.
TAACCATCACTGGTTACAAGGGCATGGAGCCTGAGATTTACAATGGCACACAGTCAGGTATCGACCGTGGTTTCTATCCACAGAACCGTACAATTACTATCGGTGCTAACGTAACATTCTAATCGTATAGAGTGTATGTTGATAAAAGGAAATCTTAAGCAAAACGTAGAACAATTTTAAAGATTACAATTATGAAAGCAAAGAATATATTATTATATAGTGCGATGGCAAGTATGGCATTGTCTTTGTCTTCTTGCGGCGACGACTTTCTGTCGGTAGAGCCTGCAAGCAGTTTGCCAATCGATGGTTATTACAACACCAAGTCGCATCTTGATGAAGCGTTGACCGCTGCCTATGCACCTTTGGCTTGGTATGATTACTATGATGGATGGTGCCCATTGTTCCTCGTGTCTGATGCACAGGGCGATGACATCTATGTTGGTGGTGGTTCTACCAGTGACCAACAGGAAATCCACTTGGCTTCTCAATACAAGAGTACCAGTTTGATGACCTTCAAGGGAGCATGGACTACTAGCTATTCTGGTATCAACCGTTCCAACTGGGTTATCAAGGATGCCGAGGAGGCTGCCGGGATTTCAGATGCAGAGAAGGCTGCTTACATCGCCGAGGCAAAGACGCTGAAGGCTTTCTACTACTTGCAGCTATGGAAGTTCTGGGGTAACGTGCCTTATTATGAGAAAAACTTGGAGTTCCCTTACATTGCCGAGCAGCTCTCTGCCAACGAGGTTTATAATAAGGTAATTGCTATGCTCGAAGAGGTTATCAATAGCAAAGCCCTTCCGATGAAGGAAACCAAAACTCGTTGCGGACATGCTACACAGGCTTTCGCAGAGATGCTCTTCGCCGACTATGTGATGTATCAGAAAGACGAGAACCGCTATCAACAGGCACTCGGCTATATGGAGGATATCATCAGCAGCACGAAGTATAGTTTGATGAGTGACTACGCTAGCATCTGGGAGTATAGTGGCGAGTGGTGTGATGAATCTATCTACGAAATCAATTATTGCGCCAAGGGTAGTAAGCGAGGCTGGGGTAATGCTAATGCTCCAGGTGGCACTGTGGTGCCAGCTATGATTGGTATCGACGGATTGAGTTACAAGGCTTCTGATGCTCATCTTGCAGCCGACCCTAATTATTCTCCTAAACAAGAGTTGAATGGAGGTTGGGGATTCTGTGATGTATCCAAGGAAGTATATGATCTCTATGAGCAAAATGATATTCGTCGCACAGGTGGTATTCTCTATATGAAGGATTACGCTGCCGACTACAAGGCTCGTACGGGTGACGACGTGACCTACGGTGGTCGTTATCAGAACACAGGTATCTTTCTCTTGAAGTACTTGGGACGTCCGGGTGGCAATGATGGTGTGGTGGCTGATGCCGACCTCGGTTGGGACAACAACCAGCGTATTTATCGCTATTCTGAAACCTTGCTGAATGCAGCAGAGTTGATACTTCGCACGGGTGGCGACGTGGCAAAGGCACAAGGTTATTTCAACCTAGTTCGCAATCGTGCTCATGCTTCTAATCGCACGGTTTCTCTTGACAATTTGTTGGAAGAGCGCCGAATGGAGTTCGTTGGCGAGGGCAAGCGTTACTATGACTTGATTCGTTTCGGCAAGGCTGCGGAGGTATTGAAGCCTGGTGGCGGTAAAGTTCTCAATCAAGAAAAAACCGCTTACGACACGCAGGGCATTCCTGAGCGTATCCAGTGGTCCGAGAGCAAAAAATACTTGCCAATTCCACAGGATGAGATTGAGGCTGCCAAGGGTACCTTGGTACAAAACAATTACTAAAGTATAAATATTCCCGAAGTTCAAAAGAAAAAGAACTTCGGGAAGTTTGTCTTTGTTGAGCTTTTCTCCCTGTTCAGATGGAAGTGGATTATGTGAGAGTATTTCAGAAAAAATAAGGCTTGATTTTTTAACTATATAAATAATAAGGTCTTAGGAGAAGTCGTATCTGCACTTACTCCTAAGACTTTTTCTTTTGTTCCAATTTCGCTCTTTTTATTGTCTTTTTCTGCTTTTCTTGCTTACAATTTGCTCATTTCGAATAAAAGTTATAATTTTGCAGTTGAATTTCAAAAATCAGGAAAATAGAATGAAACAGAATAATAGTAATTTATTATATCATCTTGTGGCTTTTATAACCGTAGCCATCTGGGGAACCACCTTTGTATCTACCAAGGTACTGATGCTGAACGGACTTTCGCCAGCACAGATCTTTACGCTCCGTTTCAGTATCGCATACATGATGATGCTGATGGTGAATCATAAGCGGATGTTTGCTGACAGCTGGAAGGATGAGTTTAAAATGGCGATGCTGGGTATTACGGGCGGTTCGCTCTATTTCCTGAGCGAGAACGAGGCGATGAATTATACCACAACAACCAATACTTCGCTCATCGTATGCTCCTGTCCGCTCTTTGCTACCTTGCTGGTACGTCTGGTTTATCGCCATTCTTCGCGCATCAACATGATACAGCTGTTGGGCTCTCTGCTTGCTTTTGTAGGTATGATTATCGTGGTGCTGAATGGCAGATTCGTGCTGCATCTGTCGCCTGTAGGTGATGCCTTGGCTTTTACGGCATGTATGAGCTGGGCTGTCTATTCGCTCCTGATGAAATCGGTATCGGGCGATTATGGCGCAGCTTTTATTACCCGAAAGGTCTTCTTTTATGGTGTGCTTACCATCTTGCCTTATTATCTTATCATCCCTGGTTGGCCGGCATGGGATGTGTTTATGAAGCCTCAGGTGGTGGGTAATCTCTTGTTCCTGGGCTGTTTGGCATCCATGATATGTTTCCTTACCTGGAACTGGTGTATCTCTAAGCTGGGTGCCGTGAAAGCTACCAACTGGGTTTATTTCAACCCTATCACCACTATGATTTTCGCCTCTCTGGTATTAGACGAAAAGATAACTCCTTACTTCCTGGCAGGTGCCTGCTGCATCCTGGCAGGTATGTATATTGCGGATAGAATGACGAAGGCAGAATAAAAAAATGACGAAGCATAGCTGTAGTTAGAACTTGCCAATGCTAAGAGCATTGATGCTCTTTACCATTTTGCTTTTCATTTTTCCATATTGATTTGTCTTTTTGTGTAATACGAATGAATAGTTGTTATTACTTATATAATTTTTATTCAGGTTTTTATTAGGTGTTCCGCCGGCTTTATTGTCCGGCGGAGCGTTATGTGATTTTTTTATTCCTCGATGACGGAAATCTGCATAGAAACATCCTCTTTTGGACGATCGCCACGCAATGTTTCGCAGTTCTGAATCTTTTCTACGATGTCAAGTCCTTCCTCCACTTCACCGAAAACGGTGTATTGGTTATCGAGGAAAGGTGTTCCGCCTACTTCGGTGTAAGCTTTCTGCTGTTCCTCTGTAAACTTAGGATAGCCCTGTTCCTTGCAGCGTTTCTTGGTTTCATCCACCAGTTCGTCCTGGAGTTTCATCAGTCCTTCGCGGTCGCGGTTGCGACGGAAGTTCATGATTTCTTCATGATGTTCCTTGGCAAGCTGATTGAAGATATTCTGCTCCATCTGCATGCCCATCTGCTTCTCCATCTGTTTCAGTTCATTCTGCTTGTAGGTCTTTCCCCATACAATATAAAACTGGCTACCGCTGCTCTCGCGTTCAGGGTTTACCTCATCTCCCAGACGGGCTGCGCTCAAGGCTCCACGCTTGTGGAAGAGTTGTGGATAAACAAACTCGGCAGGGATGGTGTAATCAGGTCCACCTGTGCCCAGCATCTTGCCTTTAGGAGCGCCCTTGCTGTCAGGATCGCCGCCTTGAATCATAAAATCCTTGATGACACGATGGAAGAGAGTGCCATCGAAATATCCCTCCTTTGCCAACTTCAAGAAGTTGTCACGATGCTGAGGTGTCTCGTCGTAGAGGCGCACCTTGATGTCGCCCTCTGATGTCTTTATCAATACTTTAGCCATAATCGTTTAATTAAATGTTGAATGTTGAGTGTTGAATGTTGAGTGATGAATGTTGAGTGTTGAGTTATATCTTGCTTTTGGCTAGCATAGCCCATTGTGCAATTCAACATTCAACATTTAACAATCAACATTTAAAATTATTTATAATACTCATTCCACTCCTTCATAGCCTCCTGCCAGTCGGTCTGTTCACCGCTGGCTACAGCTTCCTTCTGTCTCTCTGCCTCGTCGCGAGCCTTATCTCGGGCACGTTTTGCCTTCATTGCTTCGATGGTGGCATCGTCAAGAATCTGGATGGCACCACGCTTAATGGCATCCTGCAGTTCCTCTTCGCCGAAAGCCTTGCCCGGCTCATTGAAGTCAGAGATATTGAATTCATAATCCACACGAAGGTCGTGGCGTATCATTTTCTGTTGTAAACGGTTGCCTGCGTTCTTGAGGCGCAGCAACTTGCCGATTTCCTTGATTTCTCCTGCTGAGTATTTGTTTCTTCCCATTAATATGATTTGATATTATTATTTCTGCGTGCAAAATTAAGCATAATCCTCAATAAAACCAAGAAAAGTTTCAAGGAATTCACAAAAGAATCCCTTTCTCCCTTTACTTTCTTGCCCTTTTTACCCTTTTACCTTTAAATCACTTCCATGCCTTCTTCTGGTTCAGCTCTATCAGGCGGTCGAATTCAAAGTCGGCTTTGATTTTATCCAATATTCTCTTTACGATGATATTCATCACGCTTCCTTTGCTGTAGTTGGCAGAGCACATGAAGTTCACGCGTCCCTCCTTGACAAGCTGGCAGGCTGTTTTCTGTTTATCCTCGTTATCATATACCGCAATCGAGTGGCCGCCATGTTCCTTTACCATCTTCATGCAAGGCACATCGGTTTCTCCATCTCCGAAGTATATCATTCGGGGGAAAGGGATAGGGCGCTTTTCGTCGGGGATATACTGGTTCACTCTTCTGTTGTCGCTCACCTGTTTGATGCCCTTGTTGATTTTGAAGAGGAATTGCGTCTTGGTAGTATAGTCTACGGCTACGGCTGGCCAATAGGCGATTCCCTCCTTGTTGTAGAGAAAGGAGCAGGCGTAGATGTTCTCAAATTCGTGGGCGATAGGTGTGCCCTCTATCATCTCCTTTAGTCCCGAGGAGTTGATGTAGTGCTTTACGTCCAGTCCGATGCTGTTGCCATATTCATTCACGAGCGAAAACCATTGTTTTACGCCGCAGAACAGTTCTACATCTTTGCCGAATTTCTGAAAAGATTCCCGGGTGAGCGAGATGTTGTTCTTCTTGGCTTCGTCGAGCATCAGATACATATAGGTCAAAATGCCATTGGCATCCTTACCTTCTGCAAACTTTCTGTTTTTCTCCCAGAACTCGTCTTTTGTCTTGCCTGTAGCCTGAATGAATCCAAACTCCTGCATATTGCCCGGCGAGAGCGTCCCGTCGAAATCATAAACCAGCGCTACCTGTGGTCTCTTCTTTGCCATATCTCGTTCTCCTTTCCTTCTTTTCTTATCTTACCTTTTCTTAATATAGCTTCTAGCTTTCATAACTTGCAAATATACATATTTTTCAGCGAACTAGCGATAACTGAATCTATAAAAAATCATAAAGCCGCCAAAAAACTTCCACTCTCTTTCTGTGGGACACAAAAAAGCGTTTGTCTTCAGGTTTGTCTCTGTACCAGCCAAGTGGATCAGGACATCAAGGCGGTATGTGCTGAATATCTATACCTGTAACAATGCTTACGCGGATGTGTTCCAGACAGATTTTTGAGGTATACGTACAAAGGTATCGCTTTTTTCTGTAAATTGCGTATTTTATTCAAATAAATGCGTAAGGCCACTTCAAGAAAATCTCCGTAACTTTGCAACCGAAATCAAGAAGAGGTAAAGGTTATGGATACAAAACAAAAGAAAATAGTAGGTTTGGTGTTGTCGAGCTACTTGGTGACAGCGATGAATGGTGCAGTTGTCATCACAAGTTTGCCCCAAATGGCAGCAGAGTTACAGCTCGACTTATCTACCCTATCATGGGTGCAAAATATTTACGTATTGGCTTGGGGAAGTCTTATGCTGATGGGAGGTAGAATGAGCGATGTGCTGGGCCGGCAACTCATGATGACCGCCTCGCTGTTATTCTTTGGGGGCGGGACGCTTTGGGCGGGTGTGTCGGCAACAGCCGTCAGCTTGATTGGTGCACGATTGATGCAAGGAGTTGGCGCTGCCATTTTGGCCCCCACTTCATTGGCGCTGATTATGGACAGTTTCGAAGGAGGGGATAGAGTACGTGTCGTTTCGTGGTACAGCTCTATCTCTGGCATAGGCATGTGTGTCGGGCTTATCTTGGGAGGGATACTTACAGAAAACTACTCGTGGCGATGGGGATTTTACTCCTATTTGCCCCTCATTGGGTATATGATGTACCTCAGTCATTTCACACTGGGCAGGCAGACCCCTTCCAAGAAATCAGTAGCAAGCTTGGACGTGAAAGGCACTTT
>USSA01000160.1 GCA_900557255.1 uncultured Prevotella sp. | reverse complement strand
TTTCTACCAACATCTTCCTCTATCCTCGTTTCGACGATGGTGTGAAGCGCAAGGACGACCAGAGCTACTGGCAGTTTAAGGAATTCATGTCAGTAGGTTTCTCTTATTCATTCTAGGATAATTTATAAGTGAAGAGTGAAGAACGAAGAGTGAAGAACGAAGAGTGAAGAATTCAAGTGTATAGCTTGGACTATATAATACAATGAAGGCTCGTTTCCATGTAGGAAACGAGCCTTCATTGTATTGGATACCAAGAGTTTTTCAGTTTTTTCTATCTTAGAATCGAAAGCAAACCTCGGCATCTGCCATGGAGTAATTATGCTTCGCGAGTGTCTTGTCGTTGATGAGCGCATACTCGGTAAGGATAGAGATTCGCTTGCCGATGTGGAAGTTCAAACCTGCCTCATACTGGGTTCTCTGCATGTTGCTCTTGCCGTTAGGCTGATACATGTCGTAACGCGCCTTCACGTCGATACGGCTGTTCTTTGGCAGCTGAGCCAATGGGGCAATGACCAATCCATATACACCCTGTGCCTTGTCGCCTATTTTTGCATTCAGATTGCAGTCCTTGGCGTTGGCATCGTTGAAGTTGGTGATGCTCTTGGCAAAAGCCTTGCCGGTAGAGTGGATATACTCAGAACGTACAATCCAGCCGTCTTTCTTGTATTCGAAAGAGAAGGCGTAGCGGTTCTGGTTCAGGCTGCGGGTACCGCTGAATGTCTTTTTTACAGGTTTTCCTTCCTTGTCAAGAACAGAATTTCCAGCAGCATCTTTCTCGTAGATAATGTTTCCCTGTTCATCGTCGTTCCAGGTTCCCTTTCTTGCATAAGAACCGGTCCATCCGAAGGCACCGATGCGCATGCCGCTTACAGGCATTACCCATACACCACCAATCACATTCTTCTGCTGGTCAACGTCCTTGGTGTTGGTTCCCTGTCCGTTGAATACACCCACCTGATAGTGCAGCAGGTTTCTGCCGTTGGCATTCTTGAGGAAATCACCCTGAAGTTGCAGACCGATGTCACGGCCGTTGGATGCGTGTTCTCCGGCACGGTCGCTGAAACCAGCCAGCTTGCTCACGTTCTGTGAATATCCCATGAAGCCTTGGTCGATAGGATGCATCGGATTCTCAAAGGTGAACGGGTTCTTGAACTGACCGATCTTCACCTTGAAGTATTCATATTTCTGCCATTCAGCAAACAGATCCACCATTCTCGGACTGGAACCGAGGGTAGAGGTGTTGCCGTTGAACTGAATCTGAGTCTTCCAGTAGAAGTCGCCTGCTATGCGACCTTCGAGAGAGATACGGGCCATCCGGATGTTGAATGAGTTGGATTCAGCATCTTTCTGTCCGCTGTACTGATACTGGGTCATTCCATAACCCGACAATTTCACGTTGCTCAACCATGATGGTATTTCGGTGGTCTGCTTCTGCTGGGCGCTGGCTGAGACCGAAGCTACAGCCATGAGCGCCATGATGATGGTTTTCTTCATCTTGTTTCTATTTTGATTTCTAGGTTTATCTCTTTTCGAGCAATACCACGTTCTCTACGTGAGGGGTATGAGGGAACATATCCACCGGCTGTACGGCAGCTACCTTATACTCCGCATCCATCAGCTGTAGGTCGCGAGCCTGGGTTGCCGGGTTGCAGCTTACGTATACGATGCGCTTTGGTGCTGCATTCAGAATGACGTTTATTACGTCTGGGTGCATTCCGGCACGTGGAGGGTCGGTGATGATGACGTCAGGTCGACCGTGCTGTGCGATGAAATCGTTGGTCAGGATATCCTTCATGTCGCCTGCATAGAAGAGGGTGTTCTCGATATTGTTCACCTGAGAATTCACCTTGGCATCCTCTATGGCCTCTGGCACGTACTCGATACCGATTACCTTCTTTGCCTTGTGAGCCACGAAGTTGGCGATGGTTCCGGTGCCGGTATAGAGGTCGTAAACCAGCTCATCTCCGGTAAGGTTGGCAAACTCGCGTGCCACACAGTAGAGGTGGTAAGCCTGCTCGGTATTGGTCTGGTAGAAACTCTTCGGACCTACCTTGAACTTCAGGTCTTCCATCAGTTCGTAGATATGGTCGTTGCCCTTGAAGAGGCTGAGCTCCAGGTCGTTGATGGTATCATTTCCCTTCTGGTTGTCTACATACATGAGCGATGTAATCTGAGGGAACTTGTCAGCCACCTGCTGCATCAGTTCCAATGCTCTCTGCTCATCGCCCTCCTCATCGTAGTGGAACTGGAAGACGAGCATCCATTCTCCGGTGTTCGAATTACGGATCATCATGTTGCGGAGCAAACCGTGCTGATCACGCAGGTCGTAGAAGGTATAATCGTGAGAATCTGCATATTCGAATACGAAGTTGCGGATTTCGTTGCAGAGGTCATCCATCAGCCAGCACTTCCTGATAGGATAAATCTTGTCGAAGGCTCCGGTGATATGGAAACCGATGGCGTTCTGGGCGTGGCGCTCCTTGAGCGATGTTACGGTATCATCCTCTTTCTGAGGGAGCTGAGCCAGTTCCTCGGTGGTGAACCATCGTTTGTTGCTGCATCCGAACTCTATCTTGTTGCGGTACTCCTGGGTCTTCACGCTGCCCATGATAGGGCGAAACTCAGGGAGTTCAATCTTTCCGATGCGGGTGAGCTGGTCTTCCACCTGCTTCTGCTTAGCCTTGATCTGCTCTTCGTAAGGCAGGTTCTGCCATTTGCATCCGCCGCAGATGCCGAAGTGCTCGCACATAGGCTCCTGTCGCACCTCGCTCTTCTTGATGAAGCGAACCACCTTGGCTTCGCAATACTTATGTTTCTTCTTTACTACCTGCAAGTCGACAACATCTCCTGGCACACAGAAAGGTACGAAGATGACCTGTTCATCTACGCGTGTGATGCACTTACCCTCGGCTGCTACTGCCTCGATGGTGATGTTCTCTAACAGAGGTAATGGTTTACGTTTTCTTGCCATAATAATGTTTTGTATTTTTTTATGGGTGCAAAGATACTGCAATTTTATGAGAAATGCAAGAGTTGTCCCAAATTATTTGCGAGTAAAGGTAAAAAGGCTTTTAAAGGTAAAAAAGTAAAAAGGTAAAAAAGTAAAAAGATTATCGGGCGATAACAAAAGTAACAGAAGTAACAGGTAATATTCGGTGGTTGTAAAGGGATGAAATGTGAATGTGAATGTGAATTTGAAATGTAAGTGAAGAAAACGGACTGTCATGTGTATCCTTTTGTCGAGGCTGTTTATTGATGATTTTTGATAGTATATATTTTAATTGTATGTACGCGCGTACCTTATTATATTGGAATTAAATGATATAATATCATTACATGCATTCTTTTTTCTTTGCTTACATTTCAAATTCACATTCACATTCACATTTTTACATCAGAGGTCACCTGTTACTTTTGTTACTTTTGTTATCGGCTCACAATCCTTTTACCTTTAAATTGCGTCCCGACGCAGCCGTTGCTACATCGCGACGTGTCTGGCGCTGCGTCGGGATGTAGCCATCGCTACGTCGTGACGCAGTTTTGGGCGCATCGGCAGGGAGGTAAAAAACATCAGAATGCAGGCTGCAATCCCGAGAGACACACTTTCAGATTCGTCAAATATCTTTCTATCGTATACGGGATTGTTAATTTTCTGCCCGTGTGTGCGTCAACAGTATAAAATGTAATCTCGGGATAGCAAAAAAGCGTATAAAAGTTTGGTAGTCTCAAATAAAAATCGTATCTTTGCATTACAATTAATAGTTAGCAACGTAAAACGAAATAAAATATTATACCTATAACAATTATGAACGAAAAAAGAGTTTATACATTCGGAAACGGAAAAGCAGAAGGCAATGCCCAAATGCGAGAAGTACTTGGTGGTAAAGGCGCGAACCTTGCCGAAATGAACCTGATTGGTGTACCTGTTCCTCCAGGTTTCACCATTACAACAGATACTTGTAATGAATATTATGAAGTGGGTGAGGAAAAAATCAAAGAACTTCTTCAGGACGAAGTGATGGCTGCTGTGGCTCATACTGAGGCATTGATGAACAGCAAGTTCGGTTCTGTAGAGAATCCACTCCTCGTATCAGTACGTTCGGGTGCTCGTGCATCTATGCCTGGTATGATGGATACCATCCTCAACCTCGGTTTGAATGACGAAGTAGCTGAGGGATTGGTCAAGAAGACCGGTAACCCTCATTTCGTATACGATTCATATCGCCGTTTCGTACAGATGTACGGTGACGTCGTTATGGGATTGAAGCCTGTAAACAAGGAAGATATCGACCCATTTGAGGCTATCATCGAAAAGGTGAAGAAAGAGCAGGGCGTTACACTTGACAAGGATCTCTCTGTAGAGTCGCTCAAGAAACTCGTTGAACTCTTCAAGGCTGCCATCAAGGAGCAGACCGGTCAGGATTTCCCTACCAACCCAATCGATCAGCTCTGGGGCGCTATCTGCGCTGTGTTCCGTTCTTGGATGAACGAGCGCGCTATCCTCTATCGTAAGATGGAAGGTATTCCTGATGAGTGGGGTACTGCCGTATCTGTCATGGCGATGGTATTCGGTAACATGGGCGATACATCTGCTACAGGTGTTTGCTTCTCACGTGACGCTGGTAATGGTGAGAATCTCTTCAATGGTGAGTATCTTATCAATGCACAGGGTGAGGACGTGGTAGCCGGTATCCGTACTCCACAGCAGATTACAAAGATTGGTTCTCAGCGCTGGGCTGAGCGTGCAGGTATCTCTGAAGAGGAGCGTGCTGCCAAGTATCCTTCTATGGAAGAGGCTATGCCTGAACTCTATAAGGAACTCGACGCGCTGCAGGATAAACTGGAGCACCACTATCACGATATGCAGGATATGGAGTTCACCGTACAGGAAGGCAAACTCTGGTTCCTCCAGACTCGTAATGGTAAGCGTACAGGTACAGCTATGGTGAAGATTGCCATGGATCTCCTCCACGAGGGTATGATTGATGAGAAGACTGCTATCCTGCGCTGTGAGCCTCAGAAACTCGATGAACTTTTGCACCCAGTATTCGATAAGCTGGCTCTCTCTAAGGCTAAGGTCATCACACAGGGTCTCCCTGCATCTCCAGGTGCTGCCTGCGGTCAGATAGTATTCCACGCTGACGATGCTCAGGAGTGGCATGAGGATGGCAAGAAGGTCATCATGGTTCGTATCGAAACATCTCCTGAAGACCTCGCTGGTATGTCAGCTGCTGAGGGTATCCTTACCGCTCGTGGTGGTATGACTTCTCACGCTGCCGTTGTAGCCCGTGGTATGGGTAAGTGCTGTGTATCAGGCGCCGGCTCTATCAACGTAGATTACAAGACTAAGACTGTAGAGATTGAGGGCGTAGTTTACAAGGAGGGTGATTATATCTCTCTGAACGGTACTACAGGTCAGGTTTACGCAGGACAGATTGAGACAAAGGCTGCAGAACTTTCAGGCGACTTCAAGGAGCTGATGGACCTCTGCGACAAATATACAAAGATGGAAATCCGTACCAATGCAGATACTCCACACGATGCTGAGGTAGCCCGTGCATTCGGTGCCAAGGGTATCGGTCTGACACGTACAGAGCACATGTTCTTCGATGATCAGAAGATTGTAGCTATGCGTGAGATGATTCTGGCAGACTCTGTAGAGGGTCGCGAGAAGGCACTTGCCAAGCTCCTCCCATATCAGAAGGCTGACTTCTACGGCATCCTCAAGGCAATGGATGGCTGCCACGTGAACATCCGCTTGCTCGACCCACCTCTCCACGAGTTCGTACCCCACGATTTGGCTGGTCAGGAGACCATGGCTAAGGAGATGGGCGTAAGCGTAGAGGAAATCAAGAAACGTGTAAACTCTCTGGCAGAGAACAACCCTATGCTCGGTCATCGCGGTTGCCGTCTCGGTATCACATTCCCTGAGATTACAGCTATGCAGACTCGCGCCATCCTCGGTGCAGCCTGCGAGTTGAAGAAGGAAGGTTACAACCCATGTCCAGAGATTATGGTTCCGCTCATCGGTACCGTTCAGGAGCTCAAGCAGCAGAAGGCTATCATCCTCGCTACTTCTAAGGAAGTATTCATCGAGTACGGCGTAGAGGTTGGGTTCGAGATTGGTACTATGATTGAGATTCCTCGTGCTGCCCTTACAGCAGGTCAGATTGCTGAAGAGGCTCAGTACTTCTCATTCGGTACTAACGACTTGACACAGATGACTTTCGGTTATTCTCGTGATGACATCGCTTCCTTCCTCCCTGCCTACATGGAGAAGAAGATTCTGAAGGTTGACCCATTCCAGGTTCTCGACCAGGAGGGTGTTGGTCAGCTCATCAAGATGGCAGTAGAGAATGGTCGTGCTACCCGTCCTAACCTCCGCACAGGTATCTGCGGTGAGCACGGTGGTGAGCCTTCATCAGTTAAGTTCTGCGCTAAGGTTGGCATGAACTACGCATCTTGCTCTCCATTCCGCGTGCCAATCGCACGTTTGGCTGCGGCGCAGGCTGCTGTTGAAGAATAAAGAATATTTGTTGATTATCAGTTAATTAAGAGGAAAGTCCTTTAAACAGGGGCTTTCCTCTTAATTCGTAACTACTCAGCACCCCTATGGGCATGAGTAATCGTCTTACTGTTGTACTACAG
>USSA01000159.1 GCA_900557255.1 uncultured Prevotella sp. | reverse complement strand
CTTTGCAGAAGATAAGCTGCACTCGGCAATTTGAAAGCAAGCTTTCATTGCGCTCGTTTGCATTATCTTTGCAGAAGATAAAAAACAAGATTATGGGATTATTCGGATTATTCAGCAACAAAAAGAAGGAAACTCTCGATAAGGGACTTGAAAAAACCAAGGAGAGTGTGTTTGGCAAACTGGCGCGCGCCGTTGCCGGAAAGTCTACCGTCGACGATGATGTGCTCGACGATCTCGAAGAGGTACTCATCACCTCAGATGTAGGTGTAGAAACCACTGTCAAGATTATTCGCCGCATCGAAGAACGTGTGGCCCGCGATAAATATGTTTCAACCAACGAGCTCAACCGCATTCTGCGCGAGGAAATCGCCATTCTCCTCTCCGAGAATCACAGCGATGACCTGGCAGACTGGGATCTCCCTACCGACCATAAGCCTTACGTTATCCTCGTAGTAGGCGTAAACGGCGTGGGCAAGACAACCACCATCGGCAAACTGGCTTACCAGTTTAAGAAGGCTGGCAAGAAGGTTATGCTGGGAGCTGCCGACACCTTCCGTGCCGCTGCCGTAGAGCAGATTTGCATCTGGGGCGAGCGCGTGGGTGTGCCTGTAGTGAAACAGCAGATGGGAAGCGACCCGGCAAGCGTGGCGTTCGACACCCTGCAGAGCGCCAAGGCAAACGGCGCCGACGTGGTGCTCATCGATACGGCAGGCCGACTGCACAACAAGGTGAACCTGATGAATGAGCTCAAGAAAATAAAGGAAGTGATGAAGAAGGTAATGCCTGAAGCACCAGACGAGGTAATGCTCGTGCTCGACGGAAGTACCGGACAAAATGCATTCGAGCAGGCTAAGCAGTTCTCTGCCGTTACCAACATCTCCTCGCTCGCCATCACCAAGCTCGACGGAACCGCTAAGGGCGGCGTTGTCATCGGCATCAGCGACCAGCTCAAGGTGCCTGTAAAATACATCGGACTGGGCGAAGGTATGGAAGATCTGCAGCTCTTCAACAAGACAGAATTCGTAGACTCGCTCTTTAAAAATTAGAAAATGAAGAAAAATCAGATAGATATTATTACCCTGGGCTGCTCGAAGAATCTCGTAGACAGCGAGTTGCTGATGAAGCAGTTTGAGGCAAACGGCTACCATTGCGTTCACGATTCCAAGCGCCCTCAGGGCGAGATAGCCGTCATCAATACGTGCGGATTCATCGAGGATGCAAAGCAGGAAAGCATCGACACCATCCTGGAGTTTATCCAGGCTAAGGAAGAAGGCCGACTCAGAAAACTCTACGTAATGGGCTGCCTCTCGCAGCGCTATCAGAAGGAACTGGAAGAAGAAATGCCCGAAGTGGATAAGTTCTACGGCAAATTCAACTACAAGCAGCTTCTGCAGGAACTCGGCAAGGCGGAAGTTTCATCCTGCAACGGCCAGCGTCATCTCACCACTCCGCGCCATTATGCCTACATCAAGATAGCTGAGGGCTGCAACCGCCACTGTGCCTACTGCGCCATTCCTATCATCACCGGCAAGCACGTTTCCCGTCCTAAGGAAGAGATTCTGCAGGAGGTGCGCGAACTGGTGGCAGAAGGCGTGAAGGAGTTTCAGATTATCGCTCAGGAACTCACCTACTACGGTGTAGATATTGACGGCAAGCATCATATTACCGAACTCATCAGCGAGATGGCTGATATTCCGGGCGTGAAATGGATTCGCCTGCATTATGCTTATCCAAATCAGTTCCCTATGGATCTTCTGGACGTGATGCGCGAGAAGCCAAACGTATGCAAATATCTCGACATTGCCCTCCAGCACATCAGCGACCACATGCTCACCAGTATGCATCGCCACGTAACGAAGCAGGAAACCATCAATCTGCTGAAGGCCATCCGCGAACGCGTGCCAGGCATTCACATCCGCACTACGCTGATGGTTGGTTTCCCAGGCGAAACAGATGAGGATTTCCACGAGCTCCTTGACTTCGTACGCGAACAGAGATTTGAGCGCATGGGCGCCTTTGCCTACTCTGAGGAAGAAGGAACCTACAGCGCAACCCACTACGAAGACAATGTGCCTGCCGAAGTAAAGCAGCGCCGGCTGGACGAACTGATGATTCTGCAGCAAGACATCAGCTCTGAGGTTGAGGCTGATAAGGTGGGCAAAACCATGACCGTTATCATCGACCGCAAGGAAGGCGATTACTACATCGGACGAACAGAGTTCTGCTCTCCTGAAGTAGACCCAGAGGTTCTGATCCGTGCCGATGAGAAGCGTCTGCGCGTGGGTAGTTTCTATCAAGTAGAAATTACTGCAAGCGAGGAATTTGACCTCTATGGCAAGGTGGTGAAATAATCATTCTCTCCCCCATAGCCTGGAGTTTTAGAAATTTTGACTACATATTAAATAAATATGAACAATAAGGAATACATCGCTGAACTGGCTCAGCAAACCGGCTATTCGCAGGAAGACACCCAGAAGTTGGTGCGCAAGGCGATAGACGCTATGATTGCCGAGTTTGAGGATGGAGAAGCTGTCTCTATCCCCAATTTTGGCACCTTCGAAGTGAAGAAGCGCATGGAGCGAGTGGTGGTTAATCCTACTACCAAGAAGCGCCAGCTGGTGCCGCCTAAGTTGGTGTTGGGTTTCCGACCGGTTGCCTCGGTCAAGGAAAAACTAAAGAATGGAGGGGATGAGCAATGAGCAAATTCAGTTTAAATACACTCGGAACACTGCTGGCTGATAAGAGCGGACTGAGCCAGGTGGAAGCAGAACTCTTCATCCGGAAGATGTTTGATGTGTGCAACCAGGGACTCGATGCCGACAAGCAGGTGAAGATAAAATGGCTGGGCACCTTTAAGGTACAGGCCACGAGAGACCGTGAAAGCATCAATGTGAACACGGGCGAACGCTTCACCATAGAAGGCAGAGACAAACTCACCTTCACGCCTGACAACATCCTGAAAGAAATCGTGAACAAGCCATTCGCCCAATTTGAAACGGTGGTGGTAAATGACGACGTAGATTTCGATGAAATAGATGAGAAGTTTGGAGAAGAACAGACAGACGATGCTCCTGCACAAGTAATCGATTTTCTGGACGAAGAAAAAACTGCAACTCCAAATCCGGAGGTTGTCCTAATCGGATCTGAAAAGGAAAAAAAAGCCGAAGACGAACTGGCAAAGCAAATTGCTATAGAACAAGCTAAACTGGAAAAATTAAAACAAGCCCAACTGGAGCAGGAAAGAATACAGAAAGAAAAGCTTGAAAAAGAAAAGCAAGAGCAGGAAAGGCTGGAACAGGAAAGACTGGAACAGGAAAGACTGGAACAGGAGAAACTCGAACAGGAGAAACTTGAACAGGAAAGACTGGAGTTAGCCAAACAGCAGCAAGCCTTGAAAGCAACTGTTGAACCTGCAGTTCCTGCAACAGACGAAACAGAAGAAGAGGATGAAGGAACTTCCATTTCTCATTATATTGTTATTCCTCGCAATCTGGTCGTTGCAGTCTGTCTCATCGTAGTAGCTTTGATAGGCGGAATGGGATGGTTTGCTTTCAACTATGGTCAGATGACTACCCAGCGTGATCATCTAGCCATGCAGCTAAACCAGTATCATCAGGTTCCTGCCAAGAAAGCCCCAGCTAACGCAGTTGCTGCCCCACTCTCTCAGGAACAGAAGTTTCGCCAGAAAGCGATTGAAGACAGCATACGTATGGCTAAAACTGCAGAAGCTGTCAAACTGGCGGAACAATCTGATGAAGCAAGCGACAAGGCTGAAAACGCTAAGCAGGATGAGGCAAAGGCTAAAGCAAAAGCAGCAGCAAAGGAAGAAGAAAAGGTTGCTTCTAAAACTGAATCTTCAGCCCATTACGACAAGGACGTACGTGTACGCACTGGAGCTTACCGCATCGTAGGAGTTGCCCAGACTGTTACTGTTGGCGCCGGTCAGACCCTCGAACAGATCAGTAACCGCTATTTAGGTTCCGGCATGGAATGCTACGTTGAAGCCCTGAATGGTACAGGCACCGTAAAGGCCGGACAGAAAATCAAGATTCCGAAACTGGAATTGAAGAAGAAAAAGAAATAAAAATACAAATAAAAAATCGCCCTGTAAGAGCAAATATAATTTTGCACTTACATGGCGATATTGTTTGATGTTAAAAACATTACTTGCCCAATACTTCATCAAGCAAAGTATAGAAAGCAGGATCCTCACCAACGATGGTCTTGATTATCTTACCGTTAGCATCAATCACAATTTTTGTAGGGAAACCCTGAACAGCGTAATCGCTGAGAACCTTGCTGTCCTTCGGATTGTAAACATGAATCCATGGCAACTGGTGCTTCTCAACAGCAGCCTTCCACTTAGCCTCTGTATCATTACAATCTACACCAAGAATTTCAAACTTACCCTTGTACTTCTCGTAATACTCCTTCATCTTAGGCATTCCCTTGATGCACCATCCGCACCATGAACCCCAGAAGTCGAGAACTACAATCTTACCACGAAGGCTGGAAAGTTTGAAATCATTTCCTTTAATATCCTTCAGCGCGAAGTCAGGAGCCTCAACACCGGCAGCCTGCACCTTCTTAGCCTTCTCCTCAGCCTCAGCACGCTTCTTAGCCATATCAATCATTGGCTGGTAGAAAGCCTTCATTCTGCCGTTCTTCACATTCTCAGAGAGCAAGCTCTGCAGTTTCTCCATCTTGCTGACATCATCAAACTGCTCGAAAATAGTAGCACAAGCCTCATAATCAGGATGCTGTTTTACGAAATCGAAAATCTTATCGTCCTTTGCCTTTTGCAGGGCAGGAGCCTTCTGCTCATACTCTGTCATGATGGTCTGCTGGGCCTCACCATTCTTGATTCTCTGGTTCAGGGAAGCTTCGTAATCTCTCAACTCCTTATTAGCATTCTCCAGCAGAACATCTACTTCATGATACTGCTGATAGAACTTAGAACCCGAAATATCAAAGCGGGTCTTTGCATCGCCCTTAACTTCAGCCTTCTCTCCAGGAACACAAGGCAGGTTGAACATAAATTGACCTGCACCACGATAAGCTTCAGGTGAAAGGAAAACGTATCCGGCTGCCTTATCAAGGTTTGCAGAATAGGTAAACTTGCCATTCTTCACCAAAACCGTATCCATCTTAACATTTCTGCCCTTGTAAACAAGTACAGAATCGGAATTGAAATTCTTCAAATCCACCTTCAACTGGAAGTTGCTCTTCTGAGCCATCGCAACAGTTGATGCAAGCATCAACGCCGCAGATAAAATCGCTGTTTTCATTTTTCTTTTATTATATTTATTCTGATTACACCTTATTATATATAGGGACGAAGAACGTCTGATTCATCTTCATCCTTATTCTTCATACTCAGTAGTATCCTCAATACCCGCCTCGGCCAAAGCCTCCTTGCGCTCAACGCAGGTTCCGCATTTGCCACAATGCTTTTCACCGCCCTTATAGCAGCTCCAGGTTTCAGCATAGTCAATGCCCAACTTCTTACCTATCTCCGCAATCTGCCCTTTGGTAATATTCGTATAAGGAGCCACAACGCGCACATCAACGAACGTTCCTGCTTCAGCAGCCTCATCTATCGCCTTGATAAACTCCGGACGGCAGTCTGGATAAATCGTATGATCGCCACCATGGTTCGCGATGAAAACTTTCTTCAGATTATTACTCTCAGCAATGCCGATGGCAATGCTCAGCATGATTCCATTACGGAAAGGAACCACCGTACTCTTCATATTATCATCAGCATAATGACCCTCAGGAATTGCATCGGCACCTTCAAGAAGAGAACTCTTGAAATACTGATGCATGAAACCCAAATCTATCGTAATATGCTTGATTCCCAAACGCTCACAATGCATCTTGGCGAAAGGAATTTCACGCTCGTTATGATTACTTCCATAGTTAAAACTAATGCCGAGTGCAATCTCGTCTTTCTTATCGTAGAGCAGCGTGATGCTATCCATGCCGCCGCTCACAATGATTACTGAATCCTTCATTTTACTTTGAATTTTGAACTTTGAACTGTATGATTACTTTTTACTTCACCCGAACAGGCAGCGGAATGCTTCTTCCACCTTCCTAACGGGATGAATTTCTATCTTATATTTCTTATGGTCGAACCCATGATTGTTGTATTTCGGGATGATGATGTGCTGGAATCCGAGTTTCTCGGCCTCAGCAATACGCTGCTCGATGCGACTCACCGGACGGACTTCACCGCTCAGACCTACCTCTCCACACATACACCAGCCCTGCTCTATCGCTGTATCCACATTGCTGCTCAATACCGCAGCCAGTACACTCAGATCCATCGCAGGGTCCGTCACTCGCAAACCTCCCGCAATGTTCAGGAACACATCTTTCGCCATCAGCTTGAAGCCCACTCGTTTCTCTAGAACCGCCAGAAGCATGTTCAAACGGCGCTGGTCAAAACCCGTTGCCGAACGCTGCGGAGTTCCATAGGCAGCTGTTGAAACCAAAGCCTGCGTCTCTACCAGGAACGGACGGACTCCCTCGATGGCTGCGCTGATGGCAACACCCGAAAGCCCGTCATGATCTTCGGTAAGAAGCAACTCTGAAGGATTGCTCACCTGTCGGAGTCCGCCTTGCATCATCTCGTAGATTCCCAACTCAGAAGTACTTCCAAATCGGTTTTTGATGCTTCTCAAGATGC
>USSA01000158.1 GCA_900557255.1 uncultured Prevotella sp. | reverse complement strand
GATACGAATGTATGAGTATCTACCAGGAATGTTGTTTTCTGCAGATTACCGAAAAAAATCCGTTTTTCTTTGGTATTATTCCCAAATAGTTGTATCTTTGCACAATATTACAAGTAATACTGGAGATATGAAGCAAGATACTAAAAGATAAGCAACCCCCCATCCGGCTTGAGAAAGAAGGATGGGGGATTTCTGTATTTTATACTGCTATTCCATTACGCATTATATCATCATATAAGGGTGATGGTTTGCATTCTTCAATCAACACCGGTTCTATAGATGTATCTATATTAAGGGTGGCAAGCCATAATGAAGATGTAGTGTCCAGCCAGTCGCCATTAAGCTTAGGTATAACTACTGCTACATCAATATCACTATCTTTTCTTGCTTCATTTCTACTACAAGAACCATACAGATATACTTTCGCATTAGCAAGCAATGGAAGTATTGCTTCCTTGTAGCATTTTACTATCATTAAAGCATGTTCTCTATCCATTGTTTTAAAACTTTTGTTTTATTTATTAATGTTCTGCAATATTCTGGAGTCAATTTCTTCGCTAGCTCATCTTTGTAGGATGGGTATCTTGCCTCAATATTCATTGGCATTAATTCCGCAAGAAATTTTAGCTGTTCTGATGTCATTTTTGATACTAACCCGCAGCTTTGTGCCAACTTCAAGAGGTTATGGATGTATGGAACCTCGTCTGGTTTTATAGCACTCCAATACGACTTTATTGTTTTTTCTATAACCAAATGGCACATAAAGCCAACATATAGCCATCTTCCACCGTTGTACATAACCTCAGCGGTTTCGATGTCATAGTCTGCAAGTTCTTTCCAATATTTAACTTTATCTATTGCCATACTTTTCTTGTTTTTGTGCAAAAATAAGCCAAATAATTAAGATTGCCAAATTTTTAGTGTTAAAAAGATATTTTAGAATAAAAAATCCGTAGTGCCGGATATGCCCTGTCCTCCGTTAGGCGTTCCGGCGGATCGCCTAACAGACTAGCGAATCGTATTATACCAAGCCGCATCATTCTGATAACTCAAGTGCTTCATTCAGCTAACAGAGCTACTTCGTTCAGCCAACGCAGCCATATTATTCAACCAACGCAATTGACTCTTCCACCCAATGAAGTCGAATCTATAACCCAACTAAATCGAATCTTCCGCCCAGCGCAGTCGTATCTTTAACCCAACGCAGTCATATCTATCGACTCAATGAAGCGTATAAACTTGTTAAATGACGTACATGATTTCATCTAATTACTTAAACTGGCTGGAGTCCCTACACCTTATCATATATACTGACATTGAGATGTGAATATCAGAAAAAGCTTTGGGTAATCCAAAGATTAATCGTAACTTTGTTGGCTGTTTACTAAATTGTTATACAACAAAGCACTTCATTCAACATAATATTCACATAAAAATGATACTAAGAATAGAAATTCCACAGGAACTTATTCGGCAAGATGCAGAAATCGTCATCAAAGTAAGCAACAGAAACAATGCACTGGGATATGTCATAGAGAAAGGTAGCGAACATGATGCGCAGCAAATAGCCAAAGAAGACATGAATGCCTGTCCGACGCTGGGCGAATATGTCAGGGAACTCACCCAGCGACTCTACAAGAATGGCAAATACCGGTCTGCCGATATATATATGTGCACCTTGAGCAGCTTCATGAGATTCAGAAAAGAGAAAGACCTGCTGATTAGCCAACTCGACAGCCTCATCATGGAAGATTACGAGAGTTATCTGAGAAAGAACGGTCTCACGCTGAACACCATCTCTTTTTACATGAAGCGACTCCGAGCCATCTACAACAAAGCTCTGGAGCAATATGGATTAGAAGACCGCAAACCCTTCGTCCACTCTTTCACCAAGAACACCCCTACTGCCAAAAGAGCACTTACAGCGGAAAACATCCATCAGATAGTAGCTGCAACAACCGTCACCGAGGAGGAAGCACTGGCGAGAGATCTCTTCCTCTTCAGTTTCTATACCCGAGGCATGTCGTTCGTAGATATCGCCTTTCTTGAAAAGGGAAGTATCAAGGACGGGCAACTTATATACAAGAGAAAGAAAACGGGTAAAGAACTGAGGGTGGCATGGCGCCCCTGCATGCAAGAGATTGCAGACCGCTACCCTTCCCTCGACGGCAAGCATCTGCTGGGCATTGTTAACCAGAATATAGTCACCGATGTCAGGAAACAGTATCACTACCGCCAATGTAGGGTGAACAAGGCATTGCAGAAGTTCGCCCGGCGCATCGGCATGCCGATGAAAGTAACGATGTATTGCGCCCGTCACTCCTGGGCTACCATCGCCAAGGAGAAGAACATCCCCATCAGCGTGATAAGTGACAGCATGGGGCACAACTCAGAGAAAATCACGCGCATCTATCTGAAAAGTATCAATGACGATGTGATAGACAGATACAACGATATGCTTATCGAAGCTATCAGTATATGAGAGGGAGGTAGAGTTTTTCCGCCAACGATGCTGGAGAAATTACGTCACGACGTAGCAGTAGCTACGTCACGACGTAACAACAACTACGTCCCGACGCAGTGACAGCTACGTCGTAACGCAGTTTCAGGAGCATCCTGCCCATTATCAAGTAAGGCTCTTTTGAAGTTCGAAATAGCTTTTTTTGAATCAAAAATAAGCCTCACTTCCATTTTTGGTGATAAAAAGACGAAAAAAGGGCTTTATCGAACGCAAAAAACCTTGTTTTGTTCAGTCGATGCACCAAGCGCCCAATGAATAGAAAAAACAAAAAGCAAACAAGAAACACCTGAATATCAGCTGGTTATACCGATTTTGCCATACCTAGGGTGTGGCAATAGGTGGCAATAAGGTGACAATAGAAATAGGGTCTATTGTCACCATTAAACCATTGTATACCAGTAAGTTAGTATGCGTGTGGCAAATGTGGCAATAAAAATCAAGAAAAACTTTTGGTTCTTCTCAAATTTTAGTACAAAGCCCCAATTTTTATATGAAGGAGCAATATTTTTGAAAAAGTTTAATATAAAAAATTAGCGATTGTCTCCAAAAATATGTAAGTTTAAAGTGATCATAAAATATGACTTACAATGGATACAATCGCTAACAGATGCAAAATTATAAAAAAGATAAGGAACAACCAAATAAAATCCGATATAAATGCTTCTATGGCCGGAGAAAAACTTCTTATGGACATTTTTCCTGCCATAGATGGCTTTTTTATCACAAGTTGCGACTTCTCTTCCACGGAACTCAAAATGGTTCTCGTAAGTACGGCTACCCATGCCTTCTGCGACCGTTGTGGCAAGAAAACCACTCATACCCGTGGCTGGCAAAAGAGAACGGTCACGATGTGTCCTTTAGGGTGTAAACGGTTTGTTCTCACCCTTTACATGCGCCGTTTTTACTGCCAGTCTGATAAACATATATTTGTAGAGCAACAGACGAAGTGGCTAAACAAATATGCAAGGTTCAGTGTAAGATGCATAGAGTTGATGAACCAGCTTCATATACATATGTCATCTGTGTCGACCTCCAAGGTCATGAGAAAGATGGGAATCACTTGCTGTCCAAATACTTGCATAAATCATTTGAAAAAGGTCCAAAGACTTCCAGACAGGACTGCCAGGAATATAGGCATAGATGACTTTGCCAAGAGAAAGGGACATACCTATGGCAGTGTTATCGTAGACCATGACACAGGCGAGATTTTGGAACTGATAGACTCTAGAGATTCTTCGGTTGTGGCAAATGTATTGAAACAATACAAGAAAGTCGATACTATCACTCGTGATAGGGGACGATGCTTCATTAAGGCTATCAAGCAAGGAGCCCCATCAGCACATGCTATTACAGACAAATTCCATGTCATTGAAGACTTGACGAGCGCAGTCTTTCCAAAGATTCTGCAGGAGTTCTTGCATAAGAGAATGGAGTTGCTGACTCAAGGTCTAGTTGGTCCCATTAAGCCACAAATAAGTAGAGGTTGGCTTTATACCAGCATATATGCTGTCTTGGAATCGATGTGCAAGGATGCAAGAAGAATCAAGAAAATGGCTGAATGGAACACTTTCATGGATCTTTATGCAAGGCAAGGACTGACTTTGAGGGAAATCCATGACAAAACAGGGTTTGATGGATTTAAGATGGGAAAGCTAAGGAACACCAAATATGAGGACTTGCTCAACCCAACGCAACTAAGGGCTTACAAAGCCATAGAATCTATTACAAACAGGATTCTCTGTAAAAAGTCATTGGATTACTCTGTGGTTACCAAGGGGTTACATTCTACAGAGAAGAAAGAAATACTGAAAAGACTTCTTTTTCTACTGAGAGAAAAATGGAAGGAAGACTGGAAGGCATACGATGATGCCTACAAGGCATTTCTTGCAAAGGTAACTATCAGGAACGAAGAGTATGACCTTTGGAATTCAATAGTTCACTTCAACTGGAAAACCAAGACGGAGACTGTCAGATTGTTTCTGCAGGACTTGCATGTTACCGATTTAGCCTATTATATAACAACATTTCAAGGCATTTTGAGCGGAGAGGTCAAAATGAACTTGTACAAATGGATTAACATGGTCATAGGATGTGGTAATGAGAAAATGGAAAAGTTTGCCAAAGGACTGATTAAGGACTATTCCGCCATCAATAATTCTATTGCTAGCAAATTGAACAATGGAATCCTTGAAGGTTCGGTCAACAAGATAAAGACCGCAAAGCGAATTATGGGTGGAAGAGCATCGATTTCTCTTTTACAGATAAAGGTCTCCTCAAACTTAGATACATAAATGTACCAAAATTTGAGAAGAACCAAATATTTAAAATGAAGCAGATTGTGGAACCCTAATTTTTTCTAACATCCCATCTGTAGCAGACAGCAAATATATTGTTTCGTTAGATTTATCTATCCTCATTTGAGAGGCAATAAAGTTTAACTTGTAATTTTTCAATGCTTTTCCTGCTAAATCGTATACTTCAACAGAAGAATATCCTTTCTCTTGAGCTAGGTCTACATGACGTTGTGAAAGAAGGTATATTCTATTTCCGACAATAGTTGCATCTGAAAAATACATAATTTCATTTTCATTAACTACTTCATTTCCTTGAACTGAGCATATTAAATCTAACTTGTTGTTGGATAAGATTTTGTAAACCTCAAATTTGTCTTTATATTGGTACGCCAAGACTGCATTGTCATTATTTAAATCATACGCAAAGTTGTTCAGGAAAGCTTTGCCTTCTTTTTGCGGATCCTCGATGACAACAGAATCTATTGGCATATTATCCTTAAAGGAATTCAAACGGAAGACGATTTTGTTAGGATGTTCGTCCGAAAAGCAAAAGTAATTTGCAAATACTTTTGGGTTATTAGCTATTCCATTTATATTAAACCTAGAATGCTCTTTTATTTGGAAATTGTAAAGCTTGTAGATATTTCTTGTTCCATTATCTAAAACATAACAGATATTCTTTTCGTTAGAAAGTAAAAGGTGGGGAGCTATCCATTCATTACCAGCATTGCCTTTTACTCCAAACTTTGCTTTAATAGAATAATTATTAGAATTCAGTACATAAAAAAAGAAACCGGAATTACTGCTCTTACAAATTAGATTCCCATCCTTAACACCTACAAGTTCATCTATTCCTAATAAAGAGTCAAGCTCAATTCTCTCAGTTGTTAAGGATTCGCATGTCAAATCCGCCACATTATTTTTTGAGACTTTTTTACCGTTGCATCCAATAAATAGAGCAAGAGCTACAGCACACGATGCTGGAGATAAAAATATAGACTTTTTCATATAGATAATGAATTTAAATGTTTTATAAGATTCAGTCTTAAATTTACTGTAAAAGTATAGAAAATTTGGATAGCATCCAAATTCTTTAATGTTCTGCTAAAGATACTATCTTTTTCCAACCACAATCCCTACAATATACATTTCAGGAACAAAGCCCCAGTAACGAGAGTCTTTAGAATCAAGAACATTATCACCTGCCATAAAATAATAATTATTTTGGAATCTGTAGCTTTGTATTTTACGATGAGTGATGTATACTTGTCGATGTTGCCAATCGATATAAAGATTCCCCTTCTGTTCCCATTCCAGTATCTTCCGATATATTACGGCGTTTTCAGGAGTAATGGAGATTTTGTCTCCTTTGCGTGGAATATAGAGTGGTCCAAAATTCTTGATTGTCCAGTTCTTCAAATGCTTATCGTATGGCAGAGTACGAAATGTTTCTGGCGAAATAGATGAGTCTGGTGTTTGATTCAGCAAACGTTGGTTATCAAGGTGTCCAAGTACACCCCTGTAGTTATTATTACTGTAGTAACCATTGATGATACTCACTGAATCTCCAGGTAACCCTATGCAGCGTTTGCAATAGACATAATTGATGACAAACTTAACTCTTTCTCCATCATCAGGTACGTTGAAAACCACAATGTCATTATGGCGTAAATCTCTCAAACCATTGGTTCGATATGCCTTTAGTTCCACTCCGTTTTTGTCGAAATGAAAATCACGGTAAATTCTAGCTCCCATCAAGAGTTTATTAACATAAATTCTATTACCCGGTACCAGAGTGGGGGCCATTGATTCTGTGGGAATAATAAACGAGTCAACACAAAAGGCTCGAAAAGTCAACCATAGTCCCACTAATACTATTCCCATAGAAGCTGATAATACTATAAAGCCCATTGAATTGCAAATAATCTTATACCATTTAGTTATTTTAT
>USSA01000157.1 GCA_900557255.1 uncultured Prevotella sp. | reverse complement strand
ATATCGGAGATTACCAACTTTTTTAGGCACTATTTCTTATCCCGAACTGAGGTATATTGGCACTCCAGAGATTGTAATAAGTCTTGTTGCACCAGTCTGAAGTTCCTCCATAGTAGTAATGGTAAGGCTCCTGAATGGATTCGCCGATAGAAATCGGTGATGTCCAAGTCTTCTTTTCCAGTTCGCCTTGATACTTGTCCGAATAGTACTTCTTGTTCACGGGCTTACCAGTTGTATAGTCTACTGGAAGTATCGGGTCTTTGCGTCCCCACTGATAGTAAGTACAGTTGCCTGGAATTACATAGGTATGAGCCAGCTGCTTCAGATCTACCACCTTTGTCGTGCCGGTTCCTTCCTGCATGAATCTTACCTTTACGTCGCGCTGGCCATATTGCCATGTTACGCCGTCGCACCATCCAATGTTCACGGGCATAACGGTGTACTTCACATTATTGTTGTTGGTAATCACCTTGTCGTCCTCGCCCAACTTATAGTCAGTAACCCAGATGTGCCAGCTCCACAATATGGTAGGCCTATTCTTATGATTGTCGGTGATGGCTATAAGTGCATTACCTTGGTGCATCTTGTTCTGATTGATTTTGAACTGCAGATAGAAACCGTTTTGCTTGCTACCCGTCAGTTGCAGGTTACTAAGCAATCCCTCTACGTCCTGCCATACAATCTCGCATTTCTGTTCGTTGCCGTAAGCGTTGGCACGGTCAATCCATGGGTCGGTTATGGCGGTGTCGTCATACTTAACAAATTGGCTTAACCAACGACTTCCTGATTTTGTTGATGTAAATGCGCTCTTGTTTGTCGCTCCGTTCTTGATGGCATTGCCATACACACATGGCAGCTTATATGTGCCAGGTGCATTGATAACGTAGCAGTTGGCGGTGTTCATCTTTGTCTTGCCACCTTTGGTAGACAGGTCGTACACTCCGCTTATCGGCTTAACCTTTTTCAATGCATCGTTGTGCGGATCAATTACGCGGTATTGCTGAGGCTCGGCAGTTGCATTGAATGTTTCGTTTTCTCCGCCATTGCCACTGGTGTTGAATGATGTAATCCACGACGGACGTGTGATAACATCGTAACCGCCCGTACCGTTTTCTTTAACGAACTCGGCAGTCCACTTGCTGTTTACAATCTTGGTAGGGTCGCCTACACGAGTCACCTTGATGTAGCTGCTCACAGAAGAGTTCTCCATATCGCCTCCTTTGTATGTAAAGTCTTTGATATTGACATCAAATACTGGTTCCACCACGATGCTTGTTGTGGAAATCTTATATGTAATGGTCTTGCCCATCGGCCAGGTGCTACCTGCAATGGACGACGTGAGTTTTCTCGGGGTATTAGTCAGAGCATCGGTAAAGTCCACTTCTATAGTAGCTCCTTCCGGCAGCAGCTGCGGAATCATCATAAAGGTCTGATCGCCCTGGGTGATGAGTTGTTCGGCTGTGCCGCTAATGTCAGCATCCAGCTCCAGAGCGTAGTCAGTCTTGCCTTCGTAGCCTGTCCATTTGTCTGCGCCAAATTTATGTGTTGCTTTGCCATAAACATTTTTAATTCTGATAGCAGTTACCTTACCGGGCAACATCTTGTCGCCAGCAGCAAAACGTACGGCAGTGAGCGGATGGTAGAAATTCAAAGGCGCAGCGTCTCTTGTCTCACCAGTCATTGCCTCTGTGGCAGTGGCAAGCAAGTCTTTTTGCTCTTCTACCTTAGTCGGTACAGTGTATGTGAAGGATGGTGTGCCAGCTTTGCTCTTGTCTGTCAAGGTCAGCCCATCGGTATTGTATGGAGCATAAGCGAAGAAACGTACGTTTTGCTTAGCTCCCGGCCAGAAGTAGTTGGTAGTCCAATTTGACTCCTTGGTTACTTCCTCGTTATACATATAGTCGGGATAGCAGGCATCTTCTTTCCATTCGCCTGTATATACCGACGTCATTACTCCGAAAGAATCATAGAAAGTGTCAGTTCCTACCTGCGCACCTCTGGTAGTGTTCCCGTCAGACGCAAAATGCTTTTCGTCTATTTCGTCAGAGCAATATACGTGCAGGTAAAGCGAATCTTTGCTGCTTTTGTCGCATAACGCCAGAACGGCAGTATTATATTCCTGGCCGCCCGAGACATCTGCCGAGCGAGTCTTGCCTGCGTTGCTCCAATTAGATTCAGACAGGGCAAAGCGCATATTGTTGCCGCTATGAAAATATCCAGCAAAATCGTCTGAGCAAGAAACAAACGCGAATGCTGTCAGAAAGCTTGCTGCTATTGACATCCATGCCGTAAACGATAAAGGAGATTTCTTCATAATAGTATTTAAATTATAGTCTAACGGAAAGAGAAGAGGATGTATAGGAGGAGAGCGTGCTGCTTGAGTAGTTTAGCACACTCTCCTCTTTTTTAATGTTGCAAATTGCAACCTAATCATTCTTTATTAAGAATGAATAGGAATCTATTACATTTTAACAGGCTGATCTGCAGGAGCCCAAGGAGTTACAATAACTGTGAACTTGATAGGCTTGCCAAGGATGTCCTCACCTGGGTTGAATGGATCTGTAGGATCAACCGGCTTCGGTTTCTCAGGATCTACCTTACCAGCACCGTTAGAGAAGTCAAGTGTATAAACATACTTCTTGCCAGCTTCCCAGTTTGTGTTGATAGCTACAGCTGCCCAATCGTAATCGCCCTTAGCAGGATATACACGTGCGCCATCCTTTGTTGTAATCTGAATCTTCAGTGCGATGTAAGCACCGTTAGCATTGTTGGTCGGGTCTGTAGCTGAAGTCCAAGCTACGAGCTGCTGCGGAAGAAGCATAGCGTTGTCGTTAGCTGTACCCATCATTGTTGCAGCATCTGCAGTAAGTGTTCTTGGAGTTGTGGCGTATTCTACTGCATAGTTAGTCTTTTCTGTAGTAGTCAAAGTCCATTTGTTAGTATCAAATGTGAATGTACCCTTTGAAACAGGCTTACCGATACGTACACCTACCACCTTGTAAATATAGCCAGTGTTGGTGTTCTTAGCCTTGATCTCAATCTGAGAGAGCTGGTGAGCGAATGTCAACTCAACGCCATTTGTCTCGTTGGCAGCTCTTGTACCAGAAGCAGTAGCGGTTACGAAGTCCTTCTGATTTGCGATTTCAGTAGCAGGCGAGAAATCTTTCAACTTCTTTGTTGTATTACCGATTGTCAGAGTGCCACCCAAATCTGTTTCAGATGGAGAGTAAGCGAAGAAGTTCAAAGTACCTGCTGGCCAGTAATAAAGTGGTGAAGATGTGAAAAACCCGCCATCTTTTGTGAACTCCTGCTTTGAGAAGTAGTTGGCACCAGCTTCGTCAATCGCAGTCACCCAGAACTTTTTGATGTTGTCTGTTGTAGTCTCAGTACCACGTGTACCTACCGAGGTACGGAAGTCTATTGCTCTACCGGTGTTGGTAGAAACAACATCGTCACTTGAACATGAAGCAATGAGCATAGCAGTCATTGCCATAAACATAAATTGTTTTTTCATAATGTAAATAAATTAATTGATTTAAAAATAAAAAAATTAAATATGAGTATTAAACGGTAGCTTTTCTATTTGATGATTACATTTTAATATCAACATCTACCGTCTGCCATTCCTTTACCGTAGGCTTAAAACCACCGCCGTTTACAATAGGCTTAGGCAATGGAAGTCCATCGAGCACGATGTGAACATTGCGTGGATCAGGAGCATTGTGTATCTGGTCGGTCACGTCGTAGGTATAATACCATTTACTATCGTCGGCAAGTACCGCATACACCGTCAGTTTATGCGTTCGATTGGCAGTCGGACTGTAGCCGAAGGTACGTGTAGTCCCAGTGACAGTAGATGCCTCCTGATGCATCGATCCATCGAAAGGTATAGTCACAACTTCATCGGTCACCTTATTAATATATGGCAGGAAACCGCCCGCCAGAGTTGATATGGAGAAGCTTACGCCCGATGTGTACTTCAGGTTCTTGACATTGCGTATCTCCACATCGTAGTTGCATACCACCTGTCCAGGATAGAAGGTGATGGTCTGCGACACATCTGCAAGCTTGAGCACGATTTTCTCTTTCGAATGATCTGTCCACATCATATCAGGAGCCGAAGCAACATCCTCATTCTCAGTACCATTGGCTCTTGGAACGTCAGCCGCTCTCACTCCCAGCGAAGACAATCCAGACATAAGCGTTGTTGGTCGGGAGAACAACTCGAAGGTTTGTGGTGTAGTCGTATTACGTGTGAATATATCCTTGGTATCGCTGTTAAAACACAGAGCATCGTATTCACCAATCGGCACTCTCACCACGCCACCCTCATGGTTGGTGAAATCGTAGCGTATAGGTTCCGATCCGTCGGTAGGATACAGATACACAGCCATCGATGCTGGCGAAGCCCCGGGTGCATTGCGCCAATCAAAGACAACCTTCACATCTACAGTATGTGCATGGTCAAAGCACAAATCCTTATGTTCGCACGATGTCATTGCGAACAGCAACAGCATTGTGAAAATAGTATAGACTTTCGCTTTCATCTTTTTTTATTTTTTATGACCGTTGGTATTACCTCGGCCAATTAACCATTTCAGTGAAATTTCGGCTTTCGTTGGACCGAACCATTTGCGCTGCTTTGTAGCCTGCCATACATAGTGAGCGTCGATAGGCTCGTACTCGTAGTATTTGCCGCCCATATATCCTACTCCGATACCGAAGTCGATGTTCAGTCGGCGAGCCACAGGCAGCGAATAGCCATACTCGGCAGCCACAACATAATTCATACAATCCCACAGTGTTCCGCCTGGCTTACCGCCCATATAACCCTTGCCACCCAGCTCGAAGTCGTAGGTTAGTATCTGAGCGTAGAAGCCTACATAATGTCGGCTATATGGAATATCGCTTGTAGTGCACTTCAGATACTTGCGCACCTCAATATCGCCGCCGTATGTTCTCCAGTAGCGGTGACGACGGTCGGTCTTCCACCATGCGTACATCCAGTTACCACCGATAGTCCATCCATTATTGAGATAAAACTCGGCTCCAATATTTGGTATGAGAGCCAGATCATAGAGGGCATTTGTCCTGATAGCGAAACGTAATCTGCCCACCTGGTCGCCAGTAGCAGTAGTGGTTATGCTGCCACTATCCTTTCTGGTCAAGTCTGTAGCACTGTCTGGCAAAATTTCCTCAACCTTTACAGAATCTATGATATCAGATGGTGGGAGTGCAGGAATGGTATTCGGCTTGACGCTGAAGACAACCTTGACAGAAGCGTTTCTCACCTCCGGAAAATGATTCTGGAGCAGATATTTCCACACCTTGCCTCCCTTCAGGTCAGCCAATCTTTTCTTCTTTCCATCAACAACGACACCCTTTCTGACAATCCATTCTGGAACGTTTCGCAATATATCCAGCACTTCTTTCTTGTACTGATAATCCGTTTCTTCCACAACCTTGGCGAGTTCTTCCCAGCCAATTCCCTTACCAGATGTTTCTATATGGTTTGGCAGGAATTTGCAAACATAGCCTGCGGCTGATGCAGCTCTTTTACGGGATAACAACTTGTTTTGCCGAGAGTTTCCTTCTGGCGATGCGGTTCCCGAGACGTATATGGATAAAATTCGGGACAGAGAATCCCTTTTCAATTCAGCAATTCTATCGACAAATGTTCCAAGACGATTTTGATTGTCTTTGAATTTCAGGTCGATAACAGAGCTGCCTTGCTTGAAATATATCCGAACGTCGATGGAGTCCTTCTGTTCTGGTGCCTGTGCATAAGATACACCGGAGCAGAGTACGGAAACCAATAATAGTGTCAGACGATCTTTCATAAGCTTTTTTTATATTGTTTTTATATAGATATTAGTATCAGTAATCATTAAACAGGCTTTAGAAATGCACTTGGCACATAAGCCGTCATTACCGTCATCAATTTATCAACAACAACTCCAACTCTCTGTTGCCCCTTCCACCTAGCAACTCTTCCAATCACACCCTTAAATGCACCATCAATAATTTTCACCAATTGTCCTTTCTCAAACTTAGGAACTTCCTCTAAAGACACAATGGTATCATCAGCCTCGGCTTCACAAATGATTTTTAGACTATTCATCTGATTGTCGGGAACGATCAATGGAGTTCTGGAAACACTGAGTCCAACATAAGTGTGACGATAATAAAAACGGAGGAATGGGAGATTTACGTTGTCGTAAACAAAAGATTTAATTTGCTCTTCGGTACCATAGGCAAAGAAAATATTCGGCAAACGGGATTCGGTAACATTTTTGCGCTTACCATTTACAATTTTTACTACATTAATGGTTGGATAGAAAGCCGTGATGCCATTGACTGTTAAAAAGTCGTATGCTTTTTTCTCTCTTCCATAAGTGGTACGCAAGGCATACCAATGAGGAATATTTTTTTCCTTTTGTGCTTTTAACCTTGTTGCCAAAAGGGTGCATTTGGTGGACACCCCTTTCCGTGAAACCTCTGCTGGAACAGAGCTTTGAGACTCGGGGAGGGCGTTGGTGGTAAGTCCAGCGCAATGAGAAAAATCACCATCTCTTACAGGGTGACCATCTTCAGATGACCAAACATCGACTTTCATATCGGTGCAAACTTTTTTCTAGACAGAAATCCGTTAAATTGCGACAGAAAAAAAGCGTGGAATCGTCCTGTTGCCCATTCCACTTCCTGAGGCTCTAGCAATTGCCTATCATAGTTGAACAGACAACGTCAGAGCCCACGCCGATATGAAAA
>USSA01000156.1 GCA_900557255.1 uncultured Prevotella sp. | reverse complement strand
TGATAGATTTAACAGAAGAACAGATAGAAAGATACAGCCGCCACATCCTCCTTCAAGATGTAGGCCTCGAGGGGCAGGAAAAGCTCCTCAATGCCAAGGTGCTCATCATTGGTGCCGGAGGATTGGGTTCCCCAGTTGCCCTCTACCTCGCTGCGGCTGGCGTGGGACATATCGGTATCGTGGATGCCGATGTGGTTGACCTCAGCAACCTGCAACGACAGGTCATCCACCAGACCAAGGACTTGAACACCCCTAAGGTGGAAAGCGCCAAGGAGAAGATGATTGCCATCAATCCTGATGTGGAGGTAACAACCTACCATACCTTCCTCGCCTCAGACAATGCCGAGGAAATCATCAAGCCATGGGATTTCGTCATTGATTGCACCGACAACTTCCCGGTGAAGTTCCTCATCAATGATGCCTGTGTGCGACTGGGCAAGGCATTCTCGCATGGCGGCATCCTGAGATTCCAGGGGCAGACCTTCACCCATCTTCCAGGCACGGCTTGTTACCGTTGTTTCTTCAAGGAGCCACCTCCAGCAGGTGCTGTTCCTACCAGTAGCCAGGCAGGAGTCCTTGGTGCCATCGCTGGTATGCTCGGAACCATCCAGGCTGCCGAGGCGTTGAAGTACTTCCTCGGTGTGGGCGAACTGCTCACCGACCGATTGCTCACCTTTGATGCCAAGACGATGAACTTCCGCACCATCAAGGTAAAGAAGCGTGCATCCTGCGAAATCTGCGGCGACCACCCTACCATCGACCATCTCATCGACTACGAGCAGGCTGCGTGTGATTTGAAGCATCACTAAGATTTAGTGATTATTTTCGA
This sequence comes from uncultured Prevotella sp., assembly GCA_900557255.1. The sequence goes on along the minus strand of USSA01000156.1, from coordinate 5,946 downwards.
ATAAACACATATAACAAAAAGCAAAGTCACAATACCCAGCTCTATCAGCTAGATATTGTGACTTTTTTTTCAGAGCCGTCCCAAAGCCCAACAAAGAGCAAAAACCTTGATTATAAGATACTTTATAAAACATTTCTCCCATTTTTCTTGCATGATTCAGATAATAATCGTAAATTTGCAGCAGATAAAATACGCAAGTTTATGAAAGAGAAAAGATATCCTATTGGCTGGCATCCGGCTAATGAAGAAGAAGCCGTGGCTAGGATTGAAGCCATTGAAGCGGAGTATGAAAGGACAGGTGTTAGCTATAATGAAGAAGAGTTTTTCAATAAACTAAATGAAGAACGAACATGGTCAAATGCAGATGACTTTGAAAAAGAACTAACGGCACAAGACCCGTGGCTAGAAGATTGGAAACGTTCTATCAGTATAGAAGATTTTAGAAAGAACTGCAAGAATAAACTGAATAAGCTTTTTCCGTAACTTTTCTCCCGTATTCCTTGCACTATTTTTGCAGCGACATAAATAACAATATAATTAATAGGAGGAACAGAATTATGGCACTAGCAATAAAAGCAATACCAACACTCTATGGTGAAGAAGCTAGTCGTTTCCAAGAAACGGCAGACGAAACAGAGCGCAAATATGATAATACCCCATGGCACTCATGCCATGGGGTATCATTATTATTGGGGGTGAGGCTTTTTAATCAGCCCAAATGCTGCCACTTGCATCGCGATAGTCACTAACCGATCCTTCGCTATAATCCTCTTCCTTTGCTTTCAATATTTCAGAGCCCGCGAGGATAGATATAGTCTCCATTTGGTAGACATTAAGTTCTGGCTTTATATATTCTTTCTTTTTCATAATTCTCAGTTTTTTTTATTTGATGATAACTTTCATTGTCTTGTTTCCACGCTTCACGATGTTGATGCCCTTCTGAGGAGCGTTGAGGCGATTGCCCTGCAGGTCGTAGTATATGGCATTGTCGTCTGCAATGGTGTTGAGGCTGTCGATGGCTGTTGTGCTGTCACCGATGGCGATGCTAAACATCTTGGCTCCAGCAGATGATGAAGTGTTGTCTACCATGTAAGCACGGAAAGGCTTGCTGCCCACCTGTGTTGTGCTTGTATACTCCAACAGTTTGGTAGGGTTCATCAGTTTGTTGCCTTTCACGATGTAGCAGTTGTTGTCAGCAACCTTGTCGAACACCTTTTGGGTATAGATGCCCTGGAGCTGATAGTTACCATCAGCAGCAGATACTACCTTTTGCGCAATCTCCTTGTTGGCTTCAGAGATGCTGAGAGTGGTCTCACCATTGTTCATCTTGATGATAACAGGAGTGCCTGCTGTGATGCTTGTCGTAATCTCTTCGAGCTGAATGGTGCTTGTGCTCTCGTTAGCCGAAAGAAGCTTGAAGGCACGGAAGTTCTTATCTGCAAGCGATACATCGAAAGGCAAGCAGAGCGTAGCCCATGCGGTGCCAGCCTTCATTTCGCGGTTGTAAATAGCTGTTGTAGCTGTGAATGGTTCGTAAGCCACGAAGTCCTTTTCATCGTCAAGAGCAAGACTCGCTGCTGTAAGAGTTTCTCCTGATGCCCCAATCTTTTCATTACCATTCTTACCTACCAGCTTGCTGAAGTAGCCAGTCTTGTAGTTGGCATATTTGTAGTTGGTCTTGCTACCGTCATAGCCGTTGAGTTTTTCGCAACCATAGAACATATCATTACCATTAGTAACCTTGTTCGTAACAAACTTATCGCTGGCGTAGATGGTTGTGAGGGCTTTGCAGATATAGAACATACGGCTCATACTTGTCACTTTCGCTGTGTTGAAGCTAGAGAGGTCGAGAGATTCGAGAGCGTAGCAGTCCCTGAACATAAATGACATGTTTTCTACATTCTCGGTGTTGAAGTTTGTGAGATCGAGAGATTTGAGAGACTCGCAGTGACCGAACATATTGCGCATATTCGTCACGTTCTCGGTGTTAAAATACTCAATGCCTTCTATTGTGGTCAGATTAGAGCAGCCATAGAACCACATATAACAGCTCGTTGGTCTTGCATTGGCAAACGAAGCATCGAAGACCACATTTTTGACATAAGAGTTTTTAGAAATCCATTCAGGATTGTTTTCCCCCTCATTAAGCTCATAAGCTCCTTCGGGCTTGAATCCCTTGTAGCTGAATGTAAGAGTTTCTGTAGCATTGTCAAACATGGCATACCCACGTCCATAAGTAAAGTAACCAGTCGGGCCGCAGTTGGCATAGGTGTGGTCTTCTTTGCTAGAGGTATAGTCTTTGAGCTTGAGGCAATCAGTGAACATACAAGAACCTTCAGTAATCTGATCCGTAACAAACTTATCGCTGGCGTAGATGGTTTTGAGATTGGAGCAGACACAGAACATACCTTTCATATTCGTCACCTTCGCTGTGTTGAAGTTGGTGAGGTCGAGAGATTCGAGAGATTTGCAGTAAGCGAACATATAGTACATATCTGTCACATTCTCGGTGTTGAAGTTTGTGAGATCGAGAGATTTGAGAGACTCGCAGCCATCGAACATATAGCGCATATTCGTCACGTTCTCGGTGTTAAAATACTCAATGCCTTCTATTGTGGTCAGATTAGGGCAGCCTTTGAACCACATAAAACAGCTCGTTGGTCTTGCATTGGCAAACGAAGCATCGAAAACCACCTTCTTGATATTTTTACTTATAGCATACCAATCATGATTAAGGTCATAAGCTCCTTCGGGCTTGGAAGGACTGCATTTGAATGTAAGCGTTCCTGTGCTTCCTTCAAACACGGCATAAGCCGGATATAAAAGGCTGGCATAACTTACCTCTTGAGTGGCATCCGCATCGCTGAAGTATTTGTGGCATACATCACACTGCCAGTGTTCCTTAACTCCATCTTTAGCCTCATGGTGAGTGAGTGTGTGCTTCTTTAGCTCATCAGTCTTATATTTTTTTACTATTGAATGACAAATAGAGCATTCGTATGTGGTATAGCCATGCTCGGTGCAAGTAGTTTCCACAGTTTTTATTGCATTGCCAAGGGCAGACGAACCATCGGCATTTGTGTGCGTACAAGTTTGGAGTTTGAGTTCAAATTCGCCTACCTGCAACACGTCTCCGCTATGAATAGCCGATATTTCCCATTTGAAATATTTGTAAGATTTACCTCCCCCGCAGGTGAAGTCGTAAGAAGTATAGTTCACATCCTGAAGCTTCGTATCGTTGTTTACCTCCTGAATGAGCGTCCATTCTCCATCTTTGCCCACGTTGTTTCCATAGAGCTTCCACGACATAGGGTTGCGACCTTTACTAGTGAAGTTGTCGTTACCCGTTGTGATGGTGTAGCCCACAGGGACTCCTGCTTTGCTGGCTGCGAAGATGACATTGGCACTAACTGAGAATTTGCAGCACCACTTGGAGAAATTGTCTTCTGTCTTTTTGCCATCAAAGAGTTCCGCATAAGTCTCATTAGGGAAGCCTTGGGGATTACCTGCTAAGGCTTTGAAGGTTACTGTGTTGTCGTAATCTGTCTGCGCCACCATATTGGTAGGCACAAGCAACAACATGAGCAACATCAATGGGAACAGAGCGATCCTTCGGAACCTACCTCCCCCATTGTTAATACGGTCGGCATGCGACCCATTGAATTGATTGGTATTTTTTTCATAAATTAATATTATATTTGTTATTTAAATTTTTCTGCTTATTGTTAAGCTCACTCCAGAAAATACAAGAGATTTTTCAGGCTGATAAATATGGATGCAAACAGCAAATAGATATAAAAGCGTTCTCTCTTGATGAAATCACAGAAGCTGTAGCGAGCCTTGTAGTTTTCATCAAGATAGATCCTGTAGTCTTGAACCATGGCATAGCTCATGACCAGGGCGAAAATCAGAAGAAACAATGCCACTATAAAAATAGCCTGTTCCTCTTTCATGAAAGTCTGAATTATATTTTCCATGGCGCAAAGATAGTGTTTTTCTTCGGAAAAAGGTGTCTACTTGCCCCACTTAGGTGTCTACTTCCTACAAAATAGGTGTCTACTTGGTGGGGGAAGTAGACACCTAAGGCGCGATTTTATTGTATTTTCGCTCTCCAGACAGTTGGGGAGCAACCTTCTTTCTCTTTGAATATGCGATAGAGATAGGAGCGTGAAGAGAAGCCACATTCGGCAGAAATGATGTCGTTGTTGTAGTCGGGATAGTCGAGCATCATCGTCTTTGCTGCCTCGAAACGTACCTCAGCAAGCCAGATGCGGAAGGTGGAGTTAAGGCACGCAGTGAAGTAGCGTGACAGCTCGTTCTTGGAAATGTTCAGCGAGCGTGACAGGGTGAACATGTTTACTGAAGTGTCTTTGTAGCCCAAATCAGCACACCACTTGTCGAGCATCTCCTTGATAAATGCCTGACGCTCCTGAGAAAACGACTGTAATTTTTTTTTATCGCCGATAGGTTCTGCATACTGCCCATTGGAGCTTTCCAAAGATGCTCCCCCATTTTCTGTTTCTTCATCTGCTATGGCTGCGCTTTCTTCTTCCTCCTTATCCAAGAGTTCCTCGGTAGGAACGTAATTGTAGCCCAATGCCACGAAACTCAGGTTGAAGAAAAGAATTGAGAGCAAAGCCAACGGTCCTATTATATATAATAAGGTGGTAGAGAGGATGACGAAAGGCATGGTAAGGGTAGAGAAGAACAGGGCGAAGACACTGGCTCGGGCATATCGCACGTAGGGCAGCATGTCGCCACCAGTCATCAGCTCTAACATTTTCTTGCGTTTCCGCATCTCAATCATAATCATATAGATGCAATACGCTACGTTTGCGCCGAACAATACGAACATCGCATAGAGCCAGTAGCCAATGTTAAGACTTCCGCTATTGCTGTAGCCTATGCAGAAAACTGCTATGATGGCGGCATAAATGCAAGCGCAGACGATGTTCATCTTTCGGCGGTTGGCATGGGTCGCCTCAACGTTGTATATGCCCATAGCGATAGTGGTGATGCATGGGGTATAGACAAGAATGTTGAAAATAGCTCCCAAGTCATCGCTTTTCGCACGAAAACCCAAGCGCATCTGCAAGAGATATTGTATGGCAAGTCCCATCATACCTGCAAGTATCAGCCAACGTGACCACTCATAGCGTCGGTTGGTCCACTTCATGTGCAGGTGGGTGATGCCGAGGATAAGGGCATTGATGAGCATGAAGATGAAACATGCAAACTGAAGGAAATATAAAGAGTCCATCATTCTTTGATACATTTTTTGTTCAACAAATCGTTTACATCCACTTTCAGCAAATCAGAAATCCGTATTAAGGTTTCCAAGTCTGGTTGGCAAGTGTTGGTGCACCATTTGGAAATGGTTGCTTGGTCTTTACCCAACATTTCTGCCAACCACTTGTTTGAGCGCTTGGTTACTGCCAACATAATCTTCAATCTGTTTACATCTTTCTTTGCCATACTATATATATAAAATCGGTAAATACACTTGCAAAAGTACAATAATAATTTTAAATAGAGGTGTAATATTCTCAAAAAAATTACAGAAATCGTAAATAATTGAAAATTTCGCATTATTGTAATAGGCTTTACTTTGAATGTTCTTATCTCATCAAAGCAACATAAAGGGACAAAGCAAGTTATACTTAAAGGTATTTGGGGTGCTACATAAACCGATTCATAAATAATCCTAAAATGAAAGCAGAAAAGTTTGTTTTTAAGAATTTAGTTTTAACTTTGCACTTGTAAAAGGAGTGTTCTTTGCATATTGCAAAATACAGAAATGAGCAGAAGTCCGCTCGTTTCCATATTGTTACCTATAAGATATAGGTAAACGTCCAACTTCTTGATATTCAATTAAAGACAAGTTTAGAGCGAGTTATATTTGTTAACAGAGAATGTTTACTGTGTTGGTAATCCGATAAAGCATAT
>USSA01000155.1 GCA_900557255.1 uncultured Prevotella sp. | reverse complement strand
CGCTTCTTGTACTACTTGTCTGTTTATGTAAAATCTTTCAAAGAACTCTTTCTTTATTGCTAAGAGAAAGCATATTTCTCAAAAGCGAGTGCAAAAGTACTAACTATTTTTCATTCCACCAAATCTTTTCGCAAAAAAGTTGCTTTTTTAGCAAGTATTTAACATTTATAAAGATTTTAGCATGGCGATTTATTGTGTATACATTATTATATATATGCGCCTGTCTGTGTACACACTTAGACGTATACGCAAGCGCACAATACTATTAAGGTTATAATGCTTTTCAGTTAATTTACTCAAGTTTCGCAAGTTTTGTCCCATACGCCCTGAAAGGTTCTTGAACCACATGCGAAAATTCAGTTAATTTATATTTAAAAATTGACGCTTATCCGTAGCCATTAACTTTATTTCGCTGACAATACTATAAAAGGTTATAATGTTTTTAAGATAACTTATATTTTAGAAGTTTACGCTTATCCATAGCCATTAACTTTATTTCGCTGATAATATTTTAACGGCTTATACATCAAGGATACTGATTAGACTGGGATTCTAGGAGTTTCTGCAGAAAGAAATCATAAAAAAAAGAGGACTCTCTAAAAAAAGATACCCATTTCGGAATCGTAAACAAAACGCTAAAATATGTAAAAACCGGCTAGATTCTTAAAATATGTTTATAAAACACGAAAAACACCCTTCACCACCCTTCACCCGTAACTATTTGACACTCAAAATGTTAAATAAAAAGGTGAAGGGTGAAGGTTTGAAAACTCTATTTTATATATGTACGCGTGGGTAAAGGGAAAAAGGGTAAAATCAAAAAAGTACCCTAGGGTCAAAAATCGGAAAAACCCTAAAAAAAGAATATAATATAAGATTTAAAATATACCCTTCACCCTTCACCTCGTTGCCACAACCCAGCTTCCATATCTTCATCATCGGATTACCTACATTTGTCTTCTGGGGTTATCCTTCGGAGATATTCCGCTATCTTTCGGAGATAATTTCTTATCCTTCGGAGATATTCCGCTATCTTTCGGAGTTATGTTCTTATCCTTCGGAGATATTCTTCTGAATGATTCCATGATATTTTTCGCACTTTATTTCCCGAATCCACGCAAATCGCACAAATCGCATAGGTAGAAAACGGAAAAGACGTATCTTTGCATTCGAAACAAAACGAATAGCGTATGAGACTGGTAGAAGAAAGAGAAGATAAGAGATTAAGATGGCAATGGCAGATCAGTTTCAACCGCAAGGAGACTGACATGAAGTCAGACATCACCATCATTCCTAGCAGCAACTATCATATCCAGATAAAGGGTCTGAAACAGAACGACATCATCAGAATATACGGAACCTCAGGTGTCCTGGCGCTTCAGAAACAGGCAAAATCTGATACAGAACTGCTTCGCTCACCAGTAAATGGAACTGTAGCCGTAGAGGTAACGCGAGGCGGAAAACAGATAGCCGTAAAGAAGATAGCCCTTAAATAAAGGAATGAATGACGTAAAATTACGGAATAAATGTTAATAAAGCGCAGAGATAATCGCTCGTTTCAATAATTGGCATTATCTTTGCGCTTATTATATTATTCAATAGACCATAAATAACAAAAGAAAATAGAATTATGACAGAAAAGGAAATGTACAATCTGATAAATAGTCAGAACAACCAGCAGAGCAATGGCTTTGCTGTTAATGAGAAAGAGCGAGGTATAAGCGGTGTTTTCTCTGCTTTGATGCGCAAAGTGTATACATGGATGACCTTAGCTCTCCTGATTACGGGCGTTACTGCCTATGGTGTAGCTAGCAGTCCTACCCTGCTGATGACCTTGATGACAAGCCGCGGCTTGCTCTTTGGTCTGATTATCGCAGAGCTTGCCCTGGTATTCATCATTACCGGTGCCCTACAGAGACTCTCCCTGACTACGGCCACCCTACTCTTCATCGCCTACTCGGTTTTGAATGGTGCCATGCTTTCATCCGTATTCGTAGTATATACGATGACCAGTATTGCCAAGGTATTTTTTATTACAGCCGGCACATTCGGAGCAATGGCTTTCTATGGTTACACTACCAAGAAGGATTTGACCTCTTTAGGAAAAATACTCTTCATGGCGCTGATAGGACTGATTATCGCTACCGTAGTAAACATGTTCTTGAAGAGTTCGGGATTTGATTACATTTTGAGTTACGCCGGCGTAGCCATCTTCGTTGGCTTGACCGCTTGGGACAGTCAGAAGATCAAGCAGATGCTCCAGACACAATACGACATGAGCGAGGGCGCACAGAAACTGGCACTCATCGGAGCCTTGACTCTGTATCTCGACTTTATCAATCTCTTCCTCTACTTGCTCCGCATCTTCGGAGGCAGTAACAAGGAATAATGAAAACGGGAACCGGGAATAAAGTAACAAGAATAAGGAATAACATACATAACGAGAAAGGTTGGCTTGCCCTCAACGGGTTGGCCAACCTTTATTTTTTATTCCTAGAAAAAGTAAATGCTAGAGTTATATTCTCTTCAAAAAGTTCTATGGTGCAAAGATAGAAAAAAAACTGAGAACCATGGTTTCAAAATAGCAAAAATAAGTTTCAAATGGACAAAAAGTGTCTTTTGACATTTTTCAGTGTACCACTGATTTTTGCAAACCGCCTAAACACCAACAGCTTATGCATTTACTCTATATTTATTAGGAGAGCAACCAAAAGAGGCAAAAAATACTCTTCTGAACGTAGAAATAGAATTAAATCCCGATTTGATGGCGATTTCCGGCAAAGGATAGTTCGTTGACTTCAACAATTTCTCAGCATATTGTATACGATAAGTATTCACATAATCATAAAACGTCTGCCCATTCTGCCGATTAAAATAGCGACTCAGATAAGTACGGTTCGTACCTACAGCCAGCGCCACATCAGACAATTTCAGTTTCGGATTGAGATAGATTTTATCTTCCTCGAACAACCGCTGCACCTCAGCAGCCATCCCCGAAACATCTACTTCGTTCTGCTCTAACGGTACAATTTCAACATCGCTCAACTCTTCTATCACTGACTCATGCCTATAAACAAAATAATCTATCAGCATCCAGAGTATCAGAGAACTTACCATATAGATATTGTCGTAATCCACATTAATAACGAAACAGCTCAGCGTCCATAAAAACAGAATCAGGAAGAAGGTATTGAGAATGGCAAGAAGCCAATTCAGATTAATATTTTCCTGATAAGAAAAGCGCTCTTTCAGCTGGCGATGATACCTCCGAATCATAAAGATAAGCAATATAAAGGTAGAGCATCCATAAATGGCTCCCCAGACAGAAAGCACATAAAACCAGATGATATTATGGGTAAAAATATAGAACACCGGCAACAAGAGGAAAGGCAATTCCAGCATCAAAGCTTTCACCCATCTGAACCAGCCCGGCTTCACCAGTTCCATCAACACAAAGCTGTAGAACGGAATAATCATCATATCTAACGAAGACGTAAGATACCACGCATGCTCGTTGGCAAAACCATAAATCAGAAAGAAAACCATGTCCTTTACCAACTGCAGGTCGACCACAATCATGAGCCACATAATCATCCGAAAGAGCATCTCCTTTCCTTTTCTCCAAAACAGGAAAGCCATCATGGAGAAGAACATCATGCTCATACCATAAATAAAACTCGTTACCGAATCCATGTCTACTTTCTATATAAATAAACAAAAAGACACACCTATGGAGAGATGTTCTAACATTCCAAAGGTGTGCCATGATATAAATTAATGCCTTATATATAATAAGGTGTAATATTAAATGAAATAACCTAATTAGTCGATTTCCTCATCGGCCTTATAACCTCCCATCTCACGGATAGCATTCTTCAGCATCGTATACTGCTGGTAGAGATGGTTTACAGGCTCTTCACCCTTAGTATAATCGTGCATAGGTGCCTTGAGGAAGAAACTCAAGAAACGCTGGGTTCCGAAACGGCCTGCACGAGCAGCAAGATCGCTCAACAATGTAAGGTCGAGCAGCAATGGAGCAGCAAGGATAGAGTCACGGCAGAGGAAGTTAATCTTAATCTGCATTGGGTAACCCATCCAGCCGAAGATATCGATATTATCCCAACCCTCCTTGTTATCGTTGCGAGGTGGATAATAGTTGATACGTACCTTGTGATAGTACTGAGTATCTTCATCGTTACCATGACCATAGAGATCTGGCTGAGCTTCTGGTTTCAGGATTGTCTCAAGAGTAGAGAGTTTACTTACCTCCTTAGTATGGAAATTAGCAGGTTCATCGAGAACGAGACCATCACGATTGCCGAGAATATTGGTAGAGAACCAGCCATTCAAGCCGAGACAACGGGTACCGATGATAGGAGCGAAACCACTCTTGACTAGAGTCTGGCCTGTCTTGAAGTCCTTGCCGGCGATAGGCATCTTGGTCTTCTCTGCGAGTTCCCACATAGCAGGAATATCAACAGTTGTATTAGGAGCACCCATGATGAAAGGAGCACCCTCTGTCAAAGCAGCATAAGCGTAGCACATGGATGGAGCTACATGCTGGCGGTCGTCAGCCTTCATTGCTGCCTCAAGTGCTGCCAATGTACCATGAATCTTCATATCTACAGGAACATAGATTTCGGTAGATGCTGCCCAGATAACAACGATACGGGCACAACCGTTCTTCTCCTTGAAGTCGCGGATATCCTGACGAAGAGCCTCTACCATCTCCCAGCGGGTCTTGCAATCCTTCACATTGTCGCCATCAAGACGCTTTGCATAGTTCTTGTCGAATGCAGCCTTCATTGGTACTACCTTCTCCAACTCCTCGCGTACAGGATTGATATCTTTCTCCTTCAACACCTCAGCATACATAGCTGCCTGATAAGCATTCTGCGGATAAACATCCCAAGTACCGAATACGATATCATTAAGGTCAGCAAGTGGAACGATGTCCTTATAGTGCAAATATTTCTTGTCTGCACCCTTGCCAACACGAATCTTGTCGTACTGAGTCATTGAACCTACTGGCTTCGCAAGGCCCTTACGAGTCATGAAAACACCGGTCATGAAGGTAGTAGCTACTGCGCCACAACCAACAACCAAGATTCCCAGCTTACCTTCTGCTGGTTTAACATTCATTTTTTCCATCTTCTAAAGGTTTATTTTATATTAAGTTGATTATAATCTAAGAATTGTGTCTGCAAAGATAACAAAAACTTATTGAACCGATGCGGTTTCCGTAAACTTTCTTTCAATAATTTACAATAATTAGCTTAAAATGGATAAAAAAAAGCCATTCTGCATCAAAAACAAAGTGTAGAATGTTTGTATGAAAGAAGGCAATACATGCATATTTATTCCGTATTTATGCATAACAAAAGACAAAATAATGTTATTTTATACATTTTTCTTTCATTTTATTTGGTTATTTACAAAATATATTGTAATTTTGCAGCCATTAAGCGAATAAAAATACAGCATATGAAGGCAAAGAATAGCAGATTGGAAACTTTGAAGATGCTTATATCAAGTCAGGAGTTGAGTTCACAAGACCAACTTTTGGAGGCTCTTCACAAAGAAGGCTTTAAGATTACGCAAGCCACATTGAGCCGTGACTTAAAACTGCTCAAGGTAGCAAAGGCAGCATCTTCGAGTGGAAAATATGCGTATGTTCTGCCCAATGACACATTATATAAGAGAGTTTCAAACCATATTCCAGTGAGCAAGATGATGGTGAATACCGGATTCCAGTCTATCAACTTCTCTGGAAACATGGTCGTGATCAAAACCCGTCCGGGATATGCAAGCAGCATTGCCTATAATATAGATAATAGCGATATTCCTCAAATTCTGGGAACTATCGCTGGCGATGACACGATCTTTCTGGTAAAGAAGAAAGGGACAACAGAAGAGGAAATCATCAATGCACTAGCAGAAGTAATTCCAGACGTTCACCATAAATATATATAAGGTAGTTGCAATTTTATGCAAAACATACACCTTATTATATATAAAGAAAGAATATTAAAACAAAAACATTTTAAGATAGAAGAGAAAAAATGGAAGAAGCAGAAGTTAAAGTAATGGTGGCTGACGAAAGTCACATCAAGTACATCGACACCATTCTGACTACAATTGCAGAAGCTGCAAAGAAGCGTGGTTCTGGTATCGCCAAGCGTTCACCAGAGTACGTTGCCACCAAGATGCGCGAAGCCAAGGCGGTCATCGCTCTCCAGGGCGATAAGTTCGCAGGCTTCAGCTACATCGAGACCTGGGGCAACAAGCACTATGTTACCACATCAGGTTTGATCGTTCACCCAGACTTCCGAGGATTGGGATTGGCAAAGCGCATCAAGAACCTGACCTTTACGCTTGCCCGACAGCGATGGCCTCATGCCAAGATTTTCTCTTTGACATCCGGTTCGGCTGTCATGAAAATGAACACCCAGCTGGGTTACCTTCCTGTTACCTTCGCCGACCTGACCGATGATGAGTCATTCTGGCGTGGTTGCGAGGGTTGCATCAACGTGGATGTCCTCCATCGTACCAACCGCAAATACTGCATCTGCACCGCCATGCTCTTCGACCCAGAAGAACATCTGCCTATCAAGCTTCCTCAAGAAGTGATTGAGAGAATCAGAAAGATTGACGGTCCATCTGCAAAAATTTAAATCCTTACATATAATTTAAGGTGTTGGCAAGAATGCCATCTAAATATTATTCATCCATATTAAACATAAAATAAAATGGCAAATAAAAAAGTTGTAGTCGCTTTTAGCGGCGGTCTCGATACATCATACACAGTAATGAAGTTGACCC
>USSA01000154.1 GCA_900557255.1 uncultured Prevotella sp. | reverse complement strand
ATCAAAATTATTAATTTTTGCACAAAACGATGGTTAGTAATGCAGTAAAAGAAGTTTCAGAGCAAGATAGAAGAAAACTGCTAGCTGGTTTTCTCTATGATATGGCGAAGCTGATGTTTGGCAGCGTTGCCGTGGGAGGATTGTCGCCTCTGATAATTGGAGGTGATTTCGGTTGGCTTAATATAGTGTGTTTTTTTGTTGGTTCAATATGTGGGTTCTTACTTGCATATAGTGCCAATGATTTGTTGAAGTATAAAAAGTAATTGTTATGGAAGCATATTTGTTTTTTAATGTAATGATGTTTGTGTTTGCATTGTCTTTCGCTATCTTTCTCAATACGAAGGCTGGCAAGAAATGGAAAGACAATCTTTAATGTGAGGTTACAATCATGCATACGAAAGAAGAAAAGTTAGCGGCGTTCAGCCGCTTGCTGGATGTGCAGGACCGTTTGCGCCTGCAGTGTCCATGGGATAAAAAGCAGACATTCGAGAGTCTTCGTCCGAATACGATCGAGGAGACTTTCGAACTTTGTGACGCCTTGATGAAGCACGATTACAAGGATATCAAGAAGGAGTTGGGCGATGTGTTGGAGCACGTGATGTTCTATAGCATCATCGGCAGAGAAGACGGCGAGTTCGATATTTGCGATGTCTGCAATCAGGAGGCAGATAAATTGATGTTCCGCCATCCTTTCATCAACTGGAAGGAGGACGGAAATTGGACGGTTTCGAATCCTGATATGTATATCAACGATGAGGGACAGGTGGTATATAGAGAGTCTGAAGAAGCAGAAACCGGGAAGGCTGGAACTGCCAGTTCGGAAGAAACCTTGGCTCTTGGCGCCAGTAAGCCGAAAACTGCTACTTCTGTTGAGAAAACCTGGGAACAGATTAAGCAGCAGGAGCAGGATGGAAATGAGCGGGTGTTGAGCGGTGTCCCTAATTCTCTTCCGTCTCTTATCAAGGCTTATCGCATTCAGGACAAGGCTAGAAATGTAGGCTTCGACTGGAAAGAAAAAGAAGATGTGTGGGACAAAGTGCAGGAGGAACTGGAAGAACTCAAGGTGGAACTGGCTAAAGGCGACAAAGAGAATTCTACCCAGGAATTGGGCGATTTCATCTTCTCAGTAATCAATGCAGCACGTCTCTATAAACTCAATCCGGATAATGCGCTGGAGAAAACCAACCAGAAATTTATCCGCCGTTTCAACTACGTAGAAGATCATAGCTTAAAGCAAGGTAAAAACTTGAAAGATATGAGCTTGGAAGAAATGGATAAACTATGGGATGAAGCAAAACTTCAGGAGAAAAAGGATGATAAATAACGGTGAATCAGATAATCTTATCGACTCATCAATATAATAATAAAAACTAAAGTGTTATGAAGAAATTAGTTTATGTAACAATAGCTTTGGTGGCGCTTTTCGCAGCCAACAGTTGTAAAAACAAAAATAATGTTCCTGTTATCAGTGCAGCAGATTCGGTAGCGGTAGAGGATGCGATGAACGATTCTACCATCTATGGTGTATGCGGTGAGGGAACCTCTATGCATAATCTGGAGCTGATTTCTGATGGTGGTGACACCCTTTCGGTGTTTATTGACGATGAGAATCCTGATGTTGTTCAGGGAGGATTGCTGGCTGGCGACCGTATTGCTCTTATCGGTTATAAGGCTGAGGATGGAGAGATGATGGCCCAGAAGATTATCAACCTGACATCCCTCTTGGGTAAATGGACTTCTCTGGATAAGAATTTTGATATCTTGGAAGGTGGACAGGTGAAGAACAATGTGAAGGCTGAAACTAATCCTTGGACTAGCTGGAAGATACTCAATGGTAAACTTTTGCTGAATAAGGATACTTTTGCCATTGACAAATTAGGTTCTGACAGTCTTATGTTGGAGAACACTCAGGGCATCTTTGTTTTCAAGCGCCAAGAGTAAGGTCATCATGTTGAACCTGTAATTTATGATTTAGTTTTGGAACCATTTAAAGTACATATATTGGGGTGTGGCAGTGCTTTGCCCACCCTTCAGCATAGTGCCTCGGCCCAGATTATTGAGATGCGTGGCAAATGCTTTATGATGGATTGTGGAGAGGGTGCCCAGATGCAGTTCCGTCGCACTCATGTTCACTTTGCTAAGATAAATGCTATCTTTATTTCGCATCTTCATGGTGACCATTGCTTTGGCTTGCTGGGACTTCTTTCTACCTTAGGTATGCTGGGCAGAACGGCTAAGTTAAAAGTTTATGCACCAGAAAGTTACGGAGATTTGTTTAAGCGTCAGATTGATTTCTTCCTGCAGGGAATGGAATATCAAATCGATTTTGTTCCTGTAGATACCGAAAAGTCGCAAGTAGTTTATGAAGATCATTCTGTAACCGTAGAAACCGTTCCTCTGCAGCATCGTGTGCCTTGTTGTGGTTACATTTTCAGAGAGAAACCGACATTGCCTCATATCCGTCGTGATATGATAGATTATTACGAGATTCCTGTAAGCCAGATTAATAACATCAAGAATGGAGCTGACTGGACAACGAAAGAGGGGGATGTAATACCTAATGCCAGATTGGTAATGCCTGCCGCTACTCCCCGCAGTTATGCTTATTGCAGTGATACCCGGTTTGTTCCGGGGTTGGCAGAAAAGGTAAAGGGGGTTACGGTGCTTTATCATGAGAGCACTTATACTTCAGAGAATGGGGACAGGGCTAAACTCTATTATCACAGTACGGCTCGACAGGCTGCAACTATAGCCAGAAATGCGGGTGTAGGCAAACTTCTTCTGGGACATTATAGTGCACGATATAATAATGAAGAGGTATTGTTGAATGAAGCTAAAGAGGTGTTTACGGAAAGTTATCTTACTCAGGAAGGTAAAGTGTTCTCTATAGAATAATATAGAAACAGGGCTTGAATGCGCCGGGAAACAAGGTGCAGAATAGCCTTCAATCTATATAAAAATATAAAAAAGTGCCTTGCATCAAAAAAAAGTTCATTTTTGATGCAAGGTTTTCTCTTTATATCGTTTAATCTTTAAAAAGGATTTGAAATTGGAATCGGAAAAGAAACTCTTAGACGCCATCAATAGCGGCAGTCGGGCAGCCATGCACAGATTGTACGAACGCTATGTAGGGTATGCCATGGCCGTAGCGCTAAGGTATGTCCCTATGCGCGATGATGCTGAAGATGTAGTGCAAGATAGTTTTATAAAAGTCTTTTCCGGCATTTCAAAGTTTGAATATCGGGGTGAGGGCGCTCTTCAGGCTTGGCTCTTGCGGATAGTGACAAATGAAGCTGTCAACTTTGTAAGGCAGCAAAAGCGCTTCACTATCTTGGACGAAGTTCCCGATGCTATTGAGGATGAAGAGCCTGAAGTAGAAAGAGTTCCGCCTGCAGAACTGACAAGAATGATAGGAGAATTGCCTGATGGGTACAGACTGGTTCTTAACATGTTTGTTTTTGAACAGAAAAGCCATAAAGAAATTGCACAGCTGTTAGGCATCAAAGAAAGCAGTTCTGCTTCACAATATTTGCGGGCGAAAAAACTGTTGGGCAAAAAGGTGAAAGATTATCTGAGCCAGGCAGATTGTAGTGATAATAAAGAGTTGAATCATATAAACGAGAAAAGTAATGAGTAACGATTGGACAAATAAACTTCGAGATCAGTTGGCAGACTACCAAGAGCCTGTCAGCCACGACTTGTGGGCTGAGATAGAACAATCGCTTGCTCAGTCAAAAAAGGTTGGTGATGAGGAAACGGATGTAAAAAAGACCCCACAGGCTCGTTATGTTGTCTTGAAAAGATGGTCAGTAGCTGCAGCTATTGCTTTATTGGGAGTAGGAGGCAGTTATGTTTATCTGCATGATGATGAACCGGGACAGGCTAACTTAGCTGTTCAGAGTTCTTTCTCTACAGCACCAGGTTCAAGCAGGACTTCTTCTGCTGTCCGTGAAGAAGCACAATCGGCAGGAAGTAAAAATACAATCTTGCTTGCTGAAAACAATGCATCTGCACATCAGGTGAATCGCCATTCATCGGGGCGTCAATTGAACCATAGAAAATCTTCTGTCTCTTTCCAGGAGAGGACTGTTGCTGCTGATAATGAAGTAATGCTTGCAGCAGAGGTAGAAATGCCAGAACAGTCTGTTAATGCAGAGGTAAATAGTCGGGAATTATCTGTTTTGCAAAAGCAAAATGAGGATTCTGAAAGACAGATGGCCGTTTCTTCTAATCATGCAACCAAGCCGTTGGAAGCAGATGGTGGGCAGAAGCTTTATACAGGCAGGGTGCAGGATGGTCATTTTGAACGCAGTTATAAGGACAAGTATGAACAGAACTGGACCATGAACCTGTATGCAGAGAATGTAAGTCTGGGCTCTGGCAGTGAAGGAATGTCAAACGGCATGTATGCGTCTTCAGATCCTCTTGCTGGTGACGGCTTTGCTGATCATGGTGTTTTCCTGGCTGCTGCTTCTCCTTTAAGATATGCAATACCGAAATATGTTGAAGCGAAACATCATGCTCCTTTGGCTATAGGTGCTCAGGTTGGTATCGGACTTGCGCCTCGTTTGTCTTTGAGTACCGGTGTCGTTTATACGCGTGTTGCTTCTGATTTCAAATCTTATGGTGTTTCAGAATTTGATACACATCAGGTTTTGCATTATGTGGGTGTTCCACTTGGTTTAAACTATGAGGTTTGGAGCACGGGAGGCTTTCATGCGTACGTAATGGTGGGTGGAGAAGCCGATTTCAACGTAAAGAATGATACAAAGGTTTCTGGTCATAAAGAGGACGTGAAACGTGATGGCGTTCAGTTCTCGGGTAAGGCTTCGCTGGGTGCACAGTATGATGTTACACCACAAGTGGGCTTCTATATTGAGCCAGGTGCAAAATATTATTTTGATAATGGCAGCGAAATAGAAAATACGTTTAAAGATAAGAAGTGGAATTTTAATCTCCAGTTCGGACTTCGTATTAATCTGAAATAGTGTTTGAGTCCAATTATTAATAAATATATGTACGAACTACATTTCATTTTATAACATTACATACGAGAAAAGGAAAGGGCAGTCTGCGTGATGCATGACTGCCCTTTTATTGTTTCCCGTTTTTTCTTATTTATTCAATAATTTTTCGCTCATATTGAGAGCGGCCTTTCTGCCGTCTCCCATGGCAAGGATTACTGTGGCTCCCCCTCGTACGATATCTCCGCCAGCGTAGATTTCTTCGATGGAACTCTGCATCTGGTCGTTTACGGCAATGGTGTTCTTTCGGCCGAGTTCCAGTCCTTCGATACTCTGTGGAACGAGTGGATTAGGACTTACTCCTACGGCAACAATTACCTGGTCGCACTCCAGCGTGATGGTCTCTCCTGTAGCTTCTGGACGATGACGGCCGCTGGCATCAGGTTCGCCAAGCTTCATCACATCGAGGACTACAGCCTTTACTGCGCCCTTCTCGTCTGCCTCATATTCTTTAGGATTGTGTAATGTAAAGAAATTGATTCCTTCTTCCTTGGCATGCTTCACCTCTTCGAGTCGGGCAGGCATTTCTGCCTCTGAACGGCGATATACCAAGGTTACGTCTGCTCCGAGTCGTTTTGCAGTACGGCAACTGTCCATAGCTGTATTTCCGCCGCCTACAACAACCACCTTCTTACCCAAGTTTATAGGGGTGTCGCTATGAGGATTGGCTGCATCCATCAGGTTTACACGGGTAAGATATTCGTTAGAAGACATGATGTTCAAGGCATTCTCTCCAGGAATATTCATGAAGTTTGGCAGACCCGCACCTGAGCCAACGAAGATTCCCTTGAATCCTTGTTCTTCCAGATCTTTTACGGAAATGGTCTTGCCTACAATGCAGTCTGTAATAAACTTTACGCCCATCTTCTGAAGATTCTCAATCTCTACATCTACAATAGCATTAGGCAAACGGAATTCAGGAATACCATATTTCAATACACCGCCAATCTCGTGTAATGCTTCAAAGACGGTAACGTCGAATCCCTTCTTTGCCATATCGCCTGCAAAACTCAATCCGGAAGGTCCTGAACCAACTACGCCTATCTTGATGCCATTAGGTTCATCACACTTTGGTACAGAGATGTTTCCACTCTGGCGTTCGTAATCGGCAGCAAAACGCTCCAGGTATCCGATAGCTACAGCAGGCTCGTTCATCTTGAGATGTACACACTTGCTTTCGCATTGCTTTTCCTGTGGACAAACTCGTCCGCAAACGGCAGGTAGGGCAGAGGTGTTCTTTAAAATCTTGGCTGCGGCAAGGAACTGGCCCCGCTCTATATTCTTGATGAAGGAAGGAATGTTGATGCTTACCGGACAACCTTCCATACAAGTAGGCTTAGGACAGTCGAGACAGCGCTTGGCTTCGGTCAAAGCCATTTCCTTGGTTAAACCGATATTTACCTCTTCTGTACGGGTTGTGGCACGATAAAGAGGGTCAAGTTCTGGCATCTTTATGCGCTCTATAGCTGTGCGTTCTTTTGCTTTCATCGAAGCGCGTAACTCCTTGCGCCACTCAGCGTTACGGTCGGTCAACTCTTCGATGCTCGCACCTGTAGGTTCTACGTCCATGGTTACATCCGTAGTTTCTTTCTTCTTTTCTGCGTTTACAGTTGCAAGGTGCTCTTCGAAGTGTTCCATCTCTTCGCGTTCAACATTCTTGAAAGTGCCCATGCGCTTGAACATCTCGTCCCAATCTACTAGAGCGCCGTCAAACTCAGGACCGTCGATGCAGACAAACTTGGTCTTGCCACCGATGGTCAGGCGGCAGGCACCGCACATACCGGTTCCATCCACCATGATGGTATTGAGCGAAACGTCTGTGGAAAGATTATATTTCTGGGTCAGGAGACAGCAGAACTTCATCATGATAGGAGGACCGATGGCGAAAACCTTATCGATATGCT
>USSA01000153.1 GCA_900557255.1 uncultured Prevotella sp. | reverse complement strand
CGCTTTGTAAGGTTTCTTCGTTTACTTCTTTCTCGGTTTCTGCCATCACGTTCCATGCAAACTGTTGTACATAAGAAGAATAGTTCTTTATGGTTTCACAGATTTTTGTTGCATATTCCTCAGATATACTTTTACCATATTTCTCGAACCGGGAGCAGATGAAAGGCACCCAATATTTTGTAGGGATGCAATCCAGGTGAAGCTTCTCTCCAAACATAAGCCAAAAAAAGTTCACAAGGTTGTGGACCACAAACTTGTGAACTTTTAATATTATTTTGTAAATCAAGCATTTAAATGTGAGGAGAATTTACAGGCTAAGAGTCTGAGTGTGTTCTTTGTCTCATTAAATAAACAATTCATCCATCGTAATCTGTTTCTGTACGATGTCGCTATGTTTGTTCTGCTTCAATCCGAAAGAAGTAATCAATGTGAGGAGAAGCGATTTGGAAGTCTTAGTCTCTTCTGTGAAGATACGCAGTTTCTCCAGCAACTTCTCCTCATATTCCTTGCTGATTTCGAATTTGCTCTTGTAGAATTTCATCTCACAGATATTGATGGTTTCATCTTTCCGGTCTATCAGCAAGTCTATTTGAGTTCCCTTTTCTGTGTTGCAGCTTCGCCATGAGCAAACCAAGGTCTGTACTCCCGAAATTCCCAGGGCGTGCTTGATTTTGTCTATATGGTTTAGACAAAGCATCTCGAAAGACAAGCCAGCCCAAGTATGGTATAGCTGACTGTTCTGGGAGGATGACCAGAAACTGGAATCCTGATACTTGTTGTGCTTGATGAAACGGAAGTAGAAGAGTGTATAGAAATCTACTAACTGGAATAAGGTGTTTCGCTTTTGGCGAATGTCGGAAGTCATCTTATTGGCTGTACTGAATGGTTCATACAGACGGATGAATCCGCATTGTTCCAATTCTTCCAGTACAGTAGAGAAGGCTCCATTATCTTTTCCTCCCGATGCCTTGACCAGTTCCTGTCGGGTCATACCCATTCCTTTGGTAGCAAGGGCCGTAACCACGGCGATATGGTCGGCTGATTTCTTAAACAAAGCTCTGTATAAGTCGTTGAACTCATCTTTCAGTTCTGCATTGTCTGCGAAAAACAGCTGGTCGATGTTCTGTGCCAGACTTTTCGATTTATCCATCATAGACAGATAATAAGGTATTCCTCCCATAACCATATAGCATTCTGCTATCTGTTTTCGGCTGTAGCCGAAGTGGTAAGCCTTGAAGTATTCTTCACATTCGTGCAGGGTGAATGGTTTTACAATCAGATGATGGGTCAGTCGGTTGTGCAAGCCACCACGGTTGCGAATCAGGTTGTTGATCATCCAGGAGGTGGCGGATCCGCAAACGATGAGTTTGATGTCGTTGCGCAGTACAGCCCAGCTGTTCCAGAAGTTTTCCAGTGCTGGTATGAATCCCGATTTGGCGGTATCCATCCATGGCAATTCATCGATGAATATTACTTTCTTGCCTTCCTGAAGTGTTTCTATGTATTGTGATAGGGCATAGAATGCCAGCAGCCAGCTCTTGAATGTCTGCAGAGTGGTGGAGTGGGTATATTTTTGCAGGGCAATGCTGAAGTTGACAAGCTGTTCGCCTTTGGCAACTCCGTTCATTCCTGTCATGAAGAAGGCAAAATGGTCCTCTACGGCTTTTCTGATGAGAAAAGTCTTGCCTACACGTCGTCTTCCATAGACGGCGATAAACTCTGATCTATCGGAGTTTATATATTCATTGAGCAGTTTGAGTTCTGCTTCTCTTCCTATCAGTCTCTGTTCCATATCTTTCGTTATTTTCTTTTTGCAAAGAATAATGCAAGCGAGCGCAATGAAAGCTTGCTTTCAAATTGCGAGTGCAGCCTATTTTCTGCGCAAAGATATAAAAAAATACCCATTAGCGCAAATTATTCGTGGATAATCTGCGCTAATGGTATGAAAAAGCACGTTAGCGCAGATTATCTGCGTGTTTTGATCTTTTAATTTAATACAGAATCATCGGCAAGAAGGGATAAACAGGGGCTACTATTTCTTCGATTTACCAAGTTGGTAAAACCTGATTCTGCGTCTTTGATTCTTCTACATGGTAAGAAAAATTGGCAGCAGGGATGCTTCCCGTCACGATGAATGGATTATATTGATAGTCATATCTTCTTCTTCAGTTATAATTATTTAGGTGCAAGGATAAGGCTAATATTTGGATAATGGTGGATGACTGAGATATAATTCTGTCAAATCTATGCTAAAATACTACGATTTGGCAAAATGGCGGAATGTTTTTAGGCTCTTGTCCCATCATCTATGAATACCGCCAATATTCTGACAACAAGGACAAGCAGACTGGAGGTTCACGCATAGGTATGAACTGTTCTGTCGTTTGTTGTTGTGTAGGTCGCTTGGCGGTAACCGATAGATGTGACAAACTGAAGGAATGGTTGCATGTCTTTTACTTTTTACCTAAAAACGGAATAGCATTAGCCACCGCAACGATTACCATAACTAAAAAATATTAATTAAAACTTTTGACTATAATTGCTTCAATAGAAAATATTGCTGCTTCGCAACACTTTTTTGCCGTTTCGAATAAGGAGACGTTGTGTATAAAAACAAACTATTGTACTTTTGCAGCATAATAATAAGTTCTCAGGCAACTTGTCCTTTGAACGAACCCATAAATTGAAGCATAAAATGAAAAAGTTTGGATTTAGACATTTGATGTACGGATGGCTTGCTGTCGTAGCCCTTGTGCTGACTTCATGCGACTCTGAAAATGTGACACCGATCAATGACAAAACTTTGCCGGAGGCCATTGCCAAAGATTTCCACGAACGCTGCGAGGACTACACTATCAAACGCGTTTACACAGGTCCAGTGCCTTACTTCGACAGTGGAGCAATGGAAACGTATGTCACCTCTGAGGACAACGCGGGGAATGAGTGCGTGGTTGTATACGTTGACAATGCGTGGAACCGCACAGTGCGGATGCTCTCTGACATTGACCAGTTGCCCAGCTCGGTGCGATACCGGCTGCTCACGATAAACCAGGAGGCCAGAAACGATGAATTCTGGGAGATAAAGGAAGTGACACAGGCCAGCATAAACGGGACATACTATATTCTCTGCTATCTGCAGGACACTCCCAAGCTCAAGAATCTCGTCCACACACTTGTCATCGACAGCAAAGGAACGGTGGTCAAGGCATGCACATACAAACTGAACAACGCTGAATATATAGGTACGATTCCTGGCGATATGGAATGGATTACAGCGCACTACAAAGGCTCCGAAGTGCTTGGTTTTGTCAACGACAGCGGCGATGACAACTATCTCATCATGCACGACGGCGTGTTGAAGTCCGTATACTTCAGAGTATCACGCAAGGGCACAACTTGGAAAGAAACCTGCTACCCCTTGCCGAAAGGCACAACGGTACCAAGCAATGTATTGGATTCCTTACACGCTGACTACCCTGATTTCACCTATACTGAGGTCTCTATTGTTGAAACCCCAGACGGAATAGTCTACCTCTTTACCGATGGAAACAGATCCGACCGTTTAGGGCATTATGTTGAAGCAAGCTAAAGACTGAATGAAGTCGTCTGAAGATTTACCTTTATTTTTAAGGTGTTTTTGGACCTTGAATAGGGAGTGTAGCGAGCTACATGACCGATGAACGCGGGTATTTGCGCTTCGCGCGATTTTCAACGTTAATGTCCGCCAAAGCCATTACTGGTCATGAATTTTCCGTGCATGCTATGCCCAAATTGCATTAATCAAAAATATGGCGAGCTGTTCTACAAGAGTCTGACACAATGTGATGACGAGAATAGAAAAATAAACTCATACTACTTTTTAATAATGGGAAATATGTATGTAGTTATGAGCAAACTAAAGGATAGAATATCCACCGACAATAAACATATGATAAAATATATAATGAGAAAGATTGTATTATCATTATTTGCATTATGCTGTTTTTCGGCAGTAATGGCACAACAGAAGACACGTAACCTGTCTGTAGAATTACTTGGTGCCCAAAATATTGTGGGCATCAACTACGACAGTAGATTCGATGGAAACTCCGGGTTAGGCTACCGTGTGGGCATTGGCTATGGCTATGGAGACAATTCTGGTTTGTTCGACCAGAAAATCAATGGCGTTGGCGTTGGAAACAATAGGATACGTCAAAGATACAGGGTGGTATCCAGATGGGGAGAATACAGACGAAACTTCTCCTAAAATTGATTTTTATACTTCATCAAAAACTCAATTCGGCTATTTTCTCTTCGGCAACATCGGCTACCGCTATCAGCGCCCCAACGGATTCATGTTTCGTGTTGGCGTATCGCCGTCCTTCAATTTCGGAGACAAGTATGGACTCAAAAAGGCAGCCTTCTTTCCATATATCGGTTTAGGTTGGTCGTTCTAAGTAGATTTCGAGTGCTCCAGATGCATATTTATGCTTCAGGAGCACTCGCTTTAATTATTTCTCCAACCATTTCTTAAACAATGTCGCTTTCTCCTTGCTTATCACAATATTCTCATCCTCACATCCTTTCAATCTTACTATGAGTTTGGAACTGAAGTAAAAACTGATTTTCCTGATGCCATTAATGTTGGCGATATACTGTCGATTGAGACGGAAGAAACGGGCAGGGTCTAAAGCCTGCTCCAGGTCGTTCATGCTCATGGGCAGCGGATAGGATGTGCCGTCGACAGTAAACGCCGTGATTCGGTTGTCGTGTATATTGATGTAGCTTATGTCGTCGGCGCAGAGCATGCAAAGCTCGTCGCCTTTCGTGATTAGGAAGCGCTCACGGTATTGGCGTGTGTCGTTAAGCACGCCGTGCAGAGGTCTCTCTACGGCAGACTGTTGTGCATTGCGGTTAAGCTGCAGCTTGCCGATTGCGGCACGTAGCTCGTTTGCGTCAATCGGCTTCATCAGATAGTCGAGTCCGTTGTTCTTAATCGCCTCCATTGCGTATTCATCGTAAGCCGTGGTGAATATCACGAACGACTGTGGCATCACCTTGCGGAACGCTTCAAACACGTCGCCGTCAGCAAGTCGGATGTCGGAGAAGATAAGGTCATAGTCGTTGTTGGCGGCAAGCTCCTCTGTCACCTCCGCCACACTTTTCAGCGGTCCATGCACGTCTATCGTGTCGTCAATATCCATAATGAGCCTTTTCAGACGTCTTGCGCTGAAATGGTCGTCTTCTATAATCAATACCTTTTGCATCGTTCTTCTATTGTTTTCGTTTTATGATTGGCAGTCGCACCTCAAAGGCATCCTGTCTGGCTACGAACTCTGGCTCTGCCTCGCCCTCCAGTCGGTAGCGTTGCTTCAGGTTGCTGATACCTATTCCGTACGACTCTATGCTCTGGTCGTTGGTCTGGTTGGTATATATGCGGTTGTTCTTTATGACGAGCATGTCGCCCTGGCGCCCAATAGACACATGAAGCTCAGTGCCGCTCTGCGGACAGTTGTGCTTCACGGCATTCTCGATGATAAGCTGTAGACTCAGCGAGAGGATGCATTCGTTGCGGTCGCCGTGCAAATTGTCGGTGTGCAGGACGATGGTGTTGTCGTAGCGCATGTTGAGCAGGCCGATGTACGACTTGATGAAGTCGGTGCCGTCGGCAAGGGTTATATACTCCTTGTCGATATGCTGAAGTATGTAGCGGTAGATATGTGAGAGTTTCACGACATAGTCCTCAGCCATCTTCGGGTTTTCCCCTATCATTCCAGCAAGTGAACTAAAACTGTTGAACACGAAATGTGGGTCCAACTGCAGCATAAGGTATCGCTTCTGTAAGGCGAGGTTCTCCTTGCCTTTCAGAACAATCATGTCGGAGAAGTGCATCGAAAGGTGGATGAACGCTACAAGACTCGCTATCAGTCCAAATAGGAAAGACGTTCCCCATATATCCTGCATCATAAGCTTAGGTGCTACAAGGCTCAGCAGCAGTTCGCAGCCACCAGCAATAAGCAGGTTGAAGCCCAACACCACCAGGCCGTTCTGCACAAACACACGGTGGCCCTGCCATTCGCGCCAAAAGCGTTGCTGTTTGAACAGCCATCGGTTGAGATACAAACTCGAAAGCGAGAACAAACCGCAGAGTGCAAAGTCAACAAGCAACTCAGGATACAGTCCGCTTACCGACTGTAGGAAGTCGGGCAGGTCAACCAATATCCAGATGATATCGTACAGAAAGAAGAATATAAGCGAGTAGACAAGCCACTCAAGAAAAGAGTTCTTGGATCTATGCATAATTATATAATAAAATGATTATCCTTGCCACCAAGTTCAACCAATCCTACCCGTGGCAGTCCTCCAAAAGTATAGTAATCCAACCAAGCTTTGCGTATATCTCCACCAATACCACTAAAGTATTCGTCAAAGGTGAGAGGCCAGATGCGTATCTCGTCACCTCTGCCTCGGAACTCAGTCACAACATCACTTGACTGGAAACGAGAGTTTGAGCCTGACACATACACATCTACATTCCGCATGTGTGTCAAGCTAAGAATAACCTCCACAAATTCTTCTACCAACTGTACCTCGTCCAAGACTATATAATAAGGATTGCCATCATCCACAACCTTTGAATCTATATAGTCGAGCAAGGCATCAGGCTTTCTCAACCGTCTGTTTCGGAAATCATCAAGTTGTATTTCGATGATGTGACTATTAGTCACCCCATGTTCCAACAACCAGTTATGCCAGATATCAAACAGCAGGAAAGACTTTCCACATCGTCTGACACCAGTTATAATCTTCACAAGACCATTTCCACGTCCTGCAATAAGTTCATCCAAGTATTTCTTACGTTCAAATATCATATTAGAGTACTATTTTTGAAATTGGTATCATATTTTACATCATTTCCTTCTTAAACCAAAGCTCGAACACGCAGTCGGCAATGAAGATGCCATCCTTCTCCAAGGTGATCAATTCCTTGTCGATGAGGGCTTTCTTGATGCGGTCGATATTGG
>USSA01000152.1 GCA_900557255.1 uncultured Prevotella sp. | reverse complement strand
ATGTGATATAATAATGTATGCAACCAATCC
The DNA here is from genome assembly GCA_900557255.1 of uncultured Prevotella sp. The sequence goes on along the minus strand of USSA01000152.1, from coordinate 7,063 downwards.
TATTATTATAGAATATATTTTTTGTTGTTTCATATCTTATTCCTCTTATTTTTTCTTTTTGATAGTGTATGCCCGCATATTTTTAGGAGAATAACTTGTAACACGATTGTCGTTTTACGGAGTATTTCCTAAATAATATAAAAAATTGATTTTTTTTATATTTATCTGTGGGTGTATATATCTTTTTTTTATTATTTTTTTATCGGAATCAGGTATGAAATGCGTTCCTACAATTTTATATAAATACAGCCCACCTTTGGCGCATCTGAAATAAAAATAACGACTGTAAAAATTCTCTCCTCCACCATAATTGCATTCAAGAATACAATCATTATTATTCTTATTTATATTAACACTCAAGTTCTTTACGTCTTCAGAAGATGGGAATGCTATACGTGCAATTGTTTTCTTGTTTTTTTTAACAATTAAAAATCTTGTATAAAATCCTTCTTCAGTTAATTCTCTTAATAATTGAACCACGAAATACTTTTTTTCTTGTGTTCTTATTATGATAGAAGATTCAATGTCTTGAATCTGTGATTCATTTGTATTACCTTTCCCCATTTGGGAAAAGGTAATACATAATAGAAACGAGATTAAAATACACTTTATCATTATTCTACCCTCCAGAATATTGAACGCCCTGCGGTTCCAGTAGCTCTTATGCTGTGAGGAGCTCTTGACGCTTTTGGCCAACTATATGTAAATTCACCTATGCAAAGGTAGTGCTTTTAGCCTTTAAACTACTATCACACAACCCCTTTCTTTGAAAAGAACGTAAAATCAATAGTATTATTGCGATGATTGTACTGTTAGTAATTGCTTAACTCGTTGCACCGTACTCACGCCCCTTCCACTTAACTTTGCCACATCCCGAATGGAGTATCTCTTGCTGAGCAAATCTATTAGCTGCCCATACATCGGTTGTCCGCTAAAATGTGTACCTATGTTCATAATTACTTGAATTAATAGTAACAAGAAACAAGGTAACTAAAAGAGCTAAATTCCAAGCAGGTGCATTACGGTTATGGCTCTAATTGATTATCTATGATGTTAAACGTGTCTGTTGATTCTACCCCTCTATTTACTATATTATATTCCATAGGGAATATGATTTCTTCGGCTGTAACAATAATAGGTCGTGGAGTACTATAATCGAACCAATAAAACTTTCCTGTTTCTAAATTTTCCAATTTTTGCGCATAGCACCACGGACCAATTTCTTTTATTGTCAATTTATAATGTCCTGTTAAGTCTATCAAATCAGGATGACAGCCAAAAGAATCAACAGGCAGATTTCTTAGTGTGTCTTGAACATTCATGTCCAAATCTTCGAGACACAGCTTAGTGGTAGTTGTACGGTTTTCAAAGGTACAATTACCAAGAACTATCATTATTGTTAAAAGTACAAAAGCTAATTTAATCTGTTTCATTTGTTTATTCTCATGCTACAATTCTTATTATTTATTCCATAGTTACCTTATCCTTTTTCAAAGCTAATCTTTCACTTAAGATTTTCATGACATACTTGGCGAGAAGTTGACTATTGCCTTTTACATCAAATGCCATAAGGCTCTGTTCATGACAAGGAGTCATTCCTCTACCATCATCAGCTTGTTGCCAAAGTTCTAAATGAATTATGCCTGTTTGAACATTCAACTTTACTATGCAAGCCACGGATTGTTGATAGTAACTTTTCAACGAACGTTCTTTAATAAACTTCAGATAAGCGGATGTGGAATTTATTGAAGTTCGTATGACCATACTACTTTTATCCAAACAGAAAAATATCGCATTGGCCAATTCTTCCTCGGATGCTGTAGCAGGAAGAAAGATAATTGGTTTATCTTCTACTTGGCATCCCTCAAAAATCCGATAGAGAGTTATCACCTTGAAACCTTTTGATGAAAAGGAAATGCAGCAAGACTTTTTTCTATGGGAATAGAGAAGTTTGCAAAGCCAAAATTTTATTCTTTTACACATAAACATAGTGAATTCATATTTCTCCTTCCGAAGTTTATTTATAACAAAGTTGAAATTTGCAACATATACCCGTTGGCGGAATTAATTTAAGTTGATAAATATGAGTAAAAGGTTGTATATATCGCTGATTTTTAGTAACTTAGTGGTGCTCAAAACATTAAGTTCAAACCATCGTATGTACAACCTTTATACAAAATTCGTCAAAATACTTGAGATATGCAAGCAATTCTCTGAAAATCTCGTCAATGAATCTGGTAATGTTCCACGTCGTGGTCCTGTTCCCAAGTTTTCGGATTTGGAAGTGGTGGCGCTATCCCTGACAGCAGAGACCGAGAGCATTGATAGTGAGAAGTGGTTGTTCGACTATAAATTGCAAGAGTACAAGGACAGCATTCCCAATCTCATATCAAGGAGACAGTTCAATGACCGCAGGAAGAAAACGTCAGGCCTGTGTGAGGAACTGCGCAAGAGGATTGCCATGGAAATGGATGGCGGAGAGGAACAGTTCTTTGTTGACTCCAAGCCGATAGAGGTTTGTAGGGTTGCAAGAGGAAAACGTTGCAAGATGGGGCGTACCGGCAATTTCTCGCAAGCTCCCGACTTCGGCTTCTGTGCTTCGCAGAATACGTATTATTTTGGTTATAAGTTACACGCTCTCTGTGGGTTAAGTGGAGTTATCCATTCCTATGATCTGTCAAAGGCAAGTGTAGCTGACCTCCATTATATGAAGGATGTAAAACATACTTATCACGACTGTAGCATCTATGGTGACAAAGGGTATATTGGAGCTGACGTACAGCTTGACTTGTTCGAAACCGCACACATAAGACTGGAGTGTCCGTATCGGCTCAACCAAAAGGACTGGAAACCGACATTCATCCCGTTTGCAAAGGCAAGAAAGAGGATTGAGACAATATTCTCTCAACTTACAGACCAGTTCCTGGTCATCAGGAACTACGCGAAAATAACGAATGGTTTGTTTGCCAGAATCATTGGCAAAATTAGTGCACTTACCATTCTGCAATACGTAAACTTCATTAACGACAAGCCCATTGGCAGAATTAAGTATGCACTAAATTAATTCCGCCAACAGGTATACATTTATATTATGATAGTAGCAGATATCAGACAGAGCGCCCGCATAGAGTCGCTCCACCCATTGTTCAAGACAGTCTTCGACTATGTTAAGAGTCATGACCTTCTCAACGAGCCTTGTGGCCGCATAGAGCTTGACGGCGACCGCCTGTTCATCAATAACGTCAACCCTGAATGCGTAACGGCAGAGCAGCAGGTTCTGGAAGTACACCGTCAGTACATTGACATCCACATCCTCCTTGAGGGAGAGGAGACGATAGGCTGGAAGCCGATAGAGGACTGCTCAAACCTTACCAAACCCTATGACGCAGAGGCAGACTGCGCTCTTTACACCGAGCCTGCATCCGCTTACGTAAAGCTTCGTCCCGGTCAGTTTATGATAGTCTGGCCTGAGGATCCGCATGCTCCGGTGATAGGTGAGGGAAAAATCCGCAAGCTTATTGTGAAAGTGAAACTCTAAGCATCACAATAAGCAGCCGTAACTTGCTGAATATCTTCTTGCAGTGCTGCGGGCTGGAATGCCCGCAGCTACTACAGTTTGCTTTTTATTCTTATTTCTTTAGTTTTAACTTACCCTTTGTTTTAGTATAATATAAGGTCCAAACACCTTATTCCATAAGGTCCTCTCCGAGGTGCGTGGTCTGTTCGCGTTCCATGCGCTCCACCACCTCACGCGGCTTTGTGGCGTAGGTAATCATGCGGATGGAGTCGTTATAGCTGACGTATTTCCAGAGCCAGTTGAGCAGCACCATCATCTTGTTCTTCACGCCGAGGATAGAACGCAGGTGGACGACGAGCCACAGCACCCAGGCGAAGAAGCCCTGGCTATGGAACTTGCCAATTTCCACAACTGCCTTGTTGCGTCCGATGGTTGCCATCGAACCGAGGTTGTTGTATTTGAACGGAGTAAGGCTGTTGTCGTCAGCAAGTCCTTCGTTTATTCGCTTGATGTTCTTGGCAAGGTTCTTTGCCTGCTGTATAGCCACCTGAGCCACCTGCGGATGTCCGTTAGGATAATCAGGGTCTGTGGTCTGAAGACACTGGTCGCCGATGGCAAACACGTCGTTCAGTCCCGGAATACGATTAAACTGGTCTACCTTGAATCTGAATCCACGTCCTAAATGATCTTCGCTGATACCAGGCATGGCGTTAGCTCTGATACCCGACACCCAAAGGAATGTACGTGTAGGAATCTCCGTACCGTCCTTCATGATGACTTTATGGTCGCGATAGTCAGTCACCATCTTGCCGAACTGTATGTCCACACCCATGCTCTTAAGGAAGTCGTATGCCTTCTTTGATGAGTCTTGCGACATGCCGGCAAGCAGTCGGTCGCCGGCTTCTATGAGGTAAATGTGCATCAATGACGAGTCCATGTCGGGATAGTCGTAAGGAATGACGTAGCGCTTCATCTCCGACAACGCTCCGGCAATCTCCACACCAGTGGCACCGCCGCCAACGATTACTACGTTGAGCAGTTCCTGACGTTCCTCTTCAGTGGCGCAAGTCAGCGCTCGCTCGAAGTTGGAGAGCAAGGCATTGCGAAGTCCCATCGCCTCAGGCACGGTCTTCATCGGTATAGCCCATTCCTCGATGTTCTTGTTGCCGAAGAAGTTGGTAGTAGCACCTGCTGCCAGCACCAGATAGTCATAGTCAATCTTTCCGATGGAAGTCTGCAGAATCTTCTTCTCCGTGTCCACCATACGTGCCTCTGCCATGCGGAAATAAAAGTCCTTACGCTTGCGGAAAATCTGACGGAAGGGGAAAGAGATGCTGCTGGGGTCGATACCTGCCGACGCTATCTGATAGATAAGCGGTGGAAACTGATGGAAATTGTTCTTGTCGATCAGCACCACCTGCATGCCCGATCCGTAAAGGTCTTCTGCAAGGCGCAGTCCGCCAAGTCCTCCACCAACAATAACTACTCTTTTCTTCTGATTTCTCTGGATATTGATGCTCATATTTTATAATAAAGGTTTTTGGTTGCTCATTGTGACAGCTAAGTTAGCCATTTTTGAGCAGACAATACTACTTGAGTTTTTGTATTTTTATGAAAACGATTGCGGTAACGTTCCCAAAGTCCGCAAACGTTTGCAATACATATTATATGTGTTATCCTAAATTCCTCTACAAAGTTACTAATTTTCTTTGAAATAAATGTTACTTTTGCAGTTAATACAGTATTATAATACGAAACCTATCTTTTTCTACCGGCAATGAAACATGTAACAATAAAAGATATAGCCCGATCGCTTTGCATTTCGGTTTCCACTGTGTCGCGTGCCCTTACCGACGACAAGAACATAAGGCGCGAAACCCGTGAGGCTGTGCTGCGCGAGGCGGAGCGTCTCGGTTATCGCCGTAATCCAGTGGCGATGAACCTCAAGATGGGCCGCACCAACACCATCGGCGTGATTGTGCCTGAGATGCATACACCTTATGCTTCACAGGTGGTGACGGGCATTCAGAGCGTACTCTATAAGAACAATCAGAAGGTGATGATAGCCGAGTCGGACGAGAGTCCGCTGCGTGAGCGTGAGAGTCTGCAGATGATGGAGGAGTTTATGGTGGACGGTCTGATTGTCAGTCTTTGCAGCTACAGGCAGAACGTTGATGTTTATCGCCGTCTGGCAACCGCTGGCATGGCCATTGTTTTCTACGACCGCATACCACACGGACTGGACGATATGCCCCAGGTGATGGTGGACGACAATAACGACTCTTATTTCATGGCTGAACATCTCATACGTCTCGGTAGGCGCCGCATTGCTTATCTGTATGGTCCCGATGATGTCTATAATGCGGTGGAGCGCGAACGTGGCTACCGCGAGGCGATGGAGAAATTCCATGTATACGACCCGCAGCTTGTCATCAGGACGGGCATGACCTTTGCCGACGGTGCAGCAGCTGTTGACGACCTTGAGCGTAGAGGCATCGAGTTTGACGCCGTGTATGCCTTCACCGACACGCTTGCCATCGGAGCCATGAATCGGCTGCGCGAACTTGGACGTCGCATACCAGAGGATGTGGCTGTGGCAGGATTCTCCGGCACAGAACTGTCTACGATTGTATATCCGAAGCTCACCACCGTGGAACCGCCACTCACGGAGATGGGACAACGTGCAGCAGAACTGGTGCTTGAGAAGGTGCGCAATCCGGAGGCGGAGAACCGTAAGTTAGTGCTCCGTACAGAAATGAAGTGCAGGGCATCCACTGGGGAATAGGCTGTAGCGGAGAACAGAGACATCTGCTACAATATTGATTTAAAACGTTTGCAGATTTTGGGAACGTTGCCGCAAACGTTCCCAAAACTTGCTTTATTTTTTTTCTTTGCCATAATCTTTTTGCGGTTTAATTTTGCAATCGAAAGATAAATCCATAAAAGAAACAATAACTAAAAAACTTAAAAAGATTATGGCAACAAAAGTAGTCAACTCGTATTCTTTTGACCGCAATTCGGTCAAGGCAGGCATCCTTCACTTCGGCGTAGGCAACTTCCATCGTGCACACCTCGAATATATGACAAGCCAACTCCTCGAAGACCCAACGCAGCATGCTTGGGGCATCTGTGGAGCAATGATTCTGGAGAGAGACGAGCCTCTCTATAAGGCGCTTAAGGCACAGAACGGCGAGTATACGCTGACCGTTTGCGGACGTGACGGCAAGAACGAGGTTTATCGTCTTGGCGCTCTTGTAGAGCTTTACTGGGGCGTAGAGGAGAAGAACGCCATTCTCAACAAGATTGCTGACCCTGACATCCGCATCATCACACTCACCATAACCGAGGGTGGATATAACATCTCACGTCAGACAGGCGAATTCATGCTTGACACTCCGCAGGTGGCTCACGACCTTGAATGTCCTCGCGATCCGCAGACAGCTTTCGGCTATGTGGCAGAAGGACTCCGTCGTCGTAAGGCTTCCGGCGTAGGTCCCATCACCATCCTCTCCTGCGACAATCTCCAGCACAACGGCAATACGGCTC
>USSA01000151.1 GCA_900557255.1 uncultured Prevotella sp. | reverse complement strand
TCATCAGAAATAATGATAAGAATACCTAGATTTGATGATACTCTCATCATTTCTAGGTATTTTTGTTATAAAACTACATCATTGCTACCAAGTTGCAAAGAATTATTAGTATTTTTGCAGACGAAAGGCAAAAAGAGCTGACCATGAGGTCATGCCCCAAAGAAAAGAACAAGATTAAAACAAGGAAAGATATATGAAATTATCAGAACTTAAAACAGGTGAAAGCGCCGTTATCGTCAAGGTATCAGGACACGGTGGCTTCAGAAAGAGAGTCATCGAGATGGGATTCATCAAGGGCAAGAAGGTAGATGTACTCCTTAACGCCCCACTCCAAGACCCTGTAAAATACAAGATCATGGGCTATGAAGTTTCTCTCCGCCACAGCGAAGCCGACCATATCGAGGTGGTTTCCATTGATGAAGCCAAGAACGATGCAAAGCTCAGCAAGGCGGAAAAAGAAGACCGCCAGCAGGTAATTAACTCAAAAGTAGTAGATTCCAACGATAGCGACGAGCAGGCACTCGGCGACAAGATGCTCGTGGCTGAAAGAAAAGACAATGCCAGCAACGAAGTCCTGGCTGAACAGAAAGCAGAAAGACTCCACCGCGTCATCAACGTGGCACTGGTGGGAAATCCAAACTGCGGTAAGACTTCCCTCTTCAACTTTGCTTCGGGTGCTCACGAACGCGTAGGCAACTATAGCGGTGTAACCGTGGATGCGAAAGTAGGTGAAGCCGATTTCAACGGCTACCACTTCAATCTGGTAGATTTGCCGGGTACCTATTCACTCTCGGCTTATTCGCCAGAAGAACTCTATGTGCGCAAGCAGCTCATCGAGCATACGCCGGATATCGTCATCAACGTTATCGACACCAGCAACCTGGAGCGCAATCTCTATCTCACCACACAGTTGATAGATATGCACATCCGCATGGTCTGCGCCCTCAATATGTTTGATGAAACCGAGAAGCGTGGCGATAACATCGACTACGACAAACTGGGCGAACTCTTCGGTATCTCGATGATTCCTACCGTCTTCACCAATGGCCGAGGCGTGGACAAGCTCTTCGAGACCATCATCGAACTCTACGAAGGCAAGGAAGATTCCAGCGCTCACTATCGCCATATCCATATCAATCACGGACATGAGATAGAACATGGTATCGAGCATATCCAGAAATACCTGAAGGCAGATGATTCCATCCGCCAGCGCTACTCTACCCGATACCTCTCTATCAAGTTGTTGGAGAATGATAAGCACGCCGAGGAATATGTAAGCCATCTGAACTCAGCAAAGGAAATCTTCGCAGCCCGTGATGAGGCAGCCAAGCGTGTGAAGGAAGAGACCCTGGAGGATAGCGAAACCGCCATCATGGATGCCAAATACGGTTTTATCCATGGCGCATTGCAGGAAGCAGGCTATGAACCGGGTAAGGCAAAGGATACCTATCAGGTAACCCATCTTATCGACAGTATCCTGACCAATAAATATGTAGGCTTCCCTATCTTCATCCTCCTGCTGTTCATCATGTTCTCAGCCACCTTCGTACTGGGCGAGATTCCTAAGGGATGGATTGAGGACGGCGTGGCATGGTTGGGCGATTTCATCAGCAATACGATGCCGGACGGACCTGTAAAGGATATGCTGGTAGATGGTGTGATTGGTGGTGTAGGTGCCGTGATCGTGTTCCTGCCACAGATTCTGATTCTGTATTTCTTCATCTCTTATATGGAGGATTCGGGATATATGGCTCGTGCAGCCTTCATCATGGATAAGCTGATGCACAAGATGGGTTTGCATGGCAAATCATTCATTCCGCTGATTATGGGATTCGGATGTAACGTACCTGCCGTGATGGCAACAAGAACCATCGAGAGTCACCGTTCCCGTCTGATTACGATGCTGATATTGCCATTGATGAGCTGTTCAGCTCGTATGCCAATCTATATCATGATCATCGGAACATTCTTTGCCATCCAATACCGTTCACTCATCATGGTATCGCTCTATCTCATCGGCATCTTCCTTGCCGTGATATTGAGCCGTATCTTTACCAGTTTCGTGGTGAAGGGCGAAGATACCCCATTCGTAATGGAGCTGCCTCCTTACCGTTTCCCTACCTGGAAGGCAATAGGCCGCCATACCTGGGAAAAGGGTAAGCAGTATCTGAAGAAGATGGGTGGCATCATCCTCGTAGCAAGTATCATCGTCTGGGCTTTGGGCTACTTCCCTCACAATGAGGAACTTGACAACCAGGCACAACAGGAGCAGAGCTATATCGGCAGAATAGGTAAGGCCGTCGAGCCTATCTTCACCCCACAGGGTTTCGACTGGAAACTGGATGTGGGCTTGGTATCCGGTGTGGGTGCCAAGGAGATTGTAGCCTCAACAATGGGCGTGCTCTACAGCAACAACGACAGTTTCTCTGACGATCAGGGCTACAACGATGAAGACGGAAAATACGAGGTTTTGAAGAAGCAGATGACGTCTGATTTAAAGAAGACCTACGGTTACAGCGATGCCGAGGCAGCATCCAAGGCAACGCTCACCGCCTATTGCTTCCTCCTCTTCGTATTGCTCTACTTCCCTTGCATTGCCACGATAGCAGCCATCAAGGGCGAGACGGGCAGTTGGAAATGGGCAGGCTTCGCCGCCGGCTACACCACGCTATTGGCATGGGTAGTATCAGCCCTGGCCTTCCAAATAGGAAATTTGTTTATATAATACATATAGTTCCCGACGCAAGCAGAATTACGTCGCGATGCCGCAAAAGCCCCTAGACTTTTTCATCGAAGTCTAGGGGCTTTCTTGTTTCCAAGTTAAATAACAAACAAAAACAACAATATTCCTTGCTTATTTCAAATATTTATGCTAACTTTGCCACATAAATATAAATTATAAGGAGAATCGCTCATGGATAGTAATATCACAAAGAAGAAATTTGCCAAGCGCGAATACATTTATCGCAAGCGCATCCCTTACGGAATGATGAACTTCGTTAGCGTGAGAAGAGATGACTGCTATTATGTTGACAAGACCCCATATATAGAAGATATAGAAAGATCTAACAAGTTTTTCTTTTATATCCGCCCTCGCCGTTTCGGCAAGAGCCTTACCCTCTCCATGCTCAAACAGTATTACGATATCAATATGGCTGACAGGTTTGAGGAACTGTTTGGAGGACTGTATATCGGCGAGAATCCGACACCTGAGCATAATACCTATCTGATTATCTCGCTCAACTTTGCCGTGGTGGATGCCAATCTTGAGAATTACAAGAAGGGACTTGATGCGCATTGCAACACAGAGTTTAACTACTTCTGCGATGTGTATGCACAATATCTGCCAGCCAATTTGAAAGAAGAGATGAACAAGAAGGATGGAGCTGCCGAGCAGTTGGACTATCTCTGCAAGGAATGCAAGAAGACCGGACAGAAGGTGTATCTCTTCATTGATGAGTACGACCATTTCACCAATACCATCCTGACTGAACCGGATTGCCTCAACAGCTATCAGGCAGAAACCCATGGCACGGGGTATCTCCGCAAGTTCTTCGACACCATCAAATCGGCTACAGATTCTACCCTGGAGCGAGCCTTCGTAACGGGTGTAAGTCCTGTTACCATGGATGACCTGACCAGCGGTTTCAATATCGGCACCAACTATTCCCTATCATACGAGTTTAACGAGATGACGGGCTTCACGGAAGAAGAAGTGCGTGAAATGCTCACTTACTATACCGACACCCTCAATCTCCACAACTACACAGTGAATGAATTGATAGAACTGATGAAGCCATGGTACGATAACTATTGCTTTGCAGAGGCTTCTTACGGAGAAACCACCATGTACAACTCCAACATGGTGCTCTATTTCATTGATAATTATATCAGAAATAGAGGAAAACTGCCAAGGAATATGATAGAGGAAAATATCCGATTGGATTACAACAAGCTCCGCATGCTCATCCGTAAGGATAAGGAGTTTGCCCACGATGCCTCTATCATCCAGCAACTGGTAGAAAACGGCTTTGTGGCTGGTGAACTCAAGACTGGCTTCCCTGCCGAGCAGATAGGCGACCCAGATAATTTCGTGAGTCTGCTTTACTACTTCGGCATGGTTACCATCGCTGGAACTCATCAGGGAAAGACCAAGTTCGTGATACCAAACGAGGTAGTGCGAGAGCAGTTGTTCAGATACCTTCTTGACACTTACAAGGAGAACGACCTGAAATACGACTCATACGAAAAGGGAAACCTGGAAAGTGCCTTGGCATATTGTGGAGAATGGAAACCATATTTTGAATATATCGCAGACAGCCTGCATAAATATTCATCCCAAAGAGACCATCAGAAGGGAGAATATTTCGTGCATGGATTCACGCTTGCCATGACCTGCGACAATAAGTTCTATCGCCCGATATCCGAAAAGGATACCCAGGAAGGATATGCTGACATCTTCCTCTGTCCATTGGTTGATAATTTCAGCGATATGCTACATTCCTACATTGTAGAACTCAAATATGCCAAGTCGAAAGATACCGATGCGCATGTGGAGCAACTCAGGCAGGAAGCCATCAGCCAGGTGAATAGATATGCAGAAAGCGAAGTGGTAACTTCTGCCATCAAGACCACGCAGCTGCATAAGATCATCGTGGTGTATAAAGGCACAGAAATGGTGGTTTGCGAAGAAGTATAAATTCTACAAACGAGGAATAGTATGTAAAGAGAGCGCACAACACTTGAACGACAGCCGCACAACAGCTGAGCGACGCTCGCACAACACCTGTTGTGCAAGCGCACATCAGCTGTTGTGCGGCTTACTATATAATATATCCAGAAGACTTATTCTATATATCTGAAAGACTTCAAGTAACTGTTCAGAAGACTTTAGTCATATACTGGAACGTTATCAGTCATATACCTGAACGCCATCAATCATATCATTAGAAGACATCAACCGTTTCCTTATTCAGGATAATCTCTTTCCTACCTTTGCGGAAACAAACGCTATCATCAGACCCAGGCAGGCGGCAATGCTGATGGCAATGCGGAGACCGGTAGCCTCAGCAAGCCATCCGATAACCGGAGGTCCTACCAGAAAACCGAAGAAACTGATGCTCGAAACGATGGTAATGGCGATACTCGCCTTGATGGTTCCCAGTTTTCCGGCGATACTGTAACAGATAGGAACCGACGAAGAGATGCCGAAACCTACCAGCAGGAAACCCAAGGTGGCAGGAATGAGATAAGGCAAGGCAGCAGCCAGCCACAAACCGCCCAATATCAAACCACCACAAACCTTCAATACTCTGGCTGGGCCGTATTTCGTAACAAACCCATCAGCCATGAATCTACCCAACGTCATCGCACCCATACCAGCCACATAGCCCGCACGGATAAAAGCCTCATCGGGTTTTACTACTGATGAAAAATATACGCTACTCCAATCGTAAACGGTACCTTCACAGAACATGCCTGCAAATCCCATCAGTCCCAGGAGGAACAGAATCGGGTCGATGGTCTTGAAAGAGAACTTCGGAACATCCTCCTCTTCTGCTTTCGCCATGGCATCATTAATCAGAAAGCGGAAACCGACAGCAACGATGAGAATACTCAGAGCCAGGATAGTTCCAAAGTGGACATCTATCGGGAGCAAAGTGTTGGCAAAGATGGCACCGATGATACCACCGGAGAATCCACCCAGACTCCACAGACCATGAAACGACGACATGATGTTGCGCCCATACATCTTCTCTACCAGACATGCCTGCGTATTGGTGGCAATGTTCATCAGATTCGCCATCATTCCGAAAGCAATAAGACTCAAAATCAGATGAAAAACCGTAGTACTGCTACCGATGCAGAAAAGAACCAGGGCATAGAGCACCTCAGAGAGAACCAGCATCTTCTTGCTGCCAAATCTACTCACCAGGATACCCGAGAAAGCCATCATCAGAAGTTGGCCGATAGAAATGGCGAAAAGCACCGTTCCCAACTGGCCGTTGCTCAGATGCAACATCTGTTTTACATCCGGAATACGGCTTGCCCAACTGGCAAACACTACTCCCGGCACAAAATAATAAGCCGCAACCGCAACTCGCTTGCGCGCCAAATCACTTAAATTACTCAAACTGACTGTCATCCTTAATAATATACCTATTATAAATACTCATTTCTATTAGCGGCTGCAAAATTACAAAAAAAAACAGAAAAAGACTGATATTTGAACTATAAATGTTGCGCCATTTGAGATTTTTGCCGTACCTTTGCACTCAGAAAAAGAATTAAAAACAAACTAGCAATGAAGAAACAAACAATGATTACCCTGGCACTCGCCTTGACTTTGGCGATGCCAACCCTACCCGCCTTCGCCCAGAAGGCGATGAGCAAGAAAGAAATCGCCGAAAAAGAAAAGGCATTCAAGAACCTTCAGCATCCTTGGAAGGGAAAGAAGGTGGCTTACTTCGGCGACTCCATCACAGACCCTAACATCAAGGCATCAAAAGTAAAATACTGGGGATTCCTGCAGGATTGGCTCGGCATCACCCCTTACGTTTATGGTGTGAGCGGCAGACAGTGGAACGATATTCCCCGTCAGGCAGACCAACTGCAGAAGGAACATGGCGATGATTTTGATGCCATCCTCATCTTTATGGGTACCAACGATTACAACAACGGTGTGCCTGTAGGAGAATGGTACACGGAGACTTTCGACAGCGTGAGAGTAGCCCGCCACAAGCCAAGCGAAATGGTACAGCGCCGCCACCGCCACTTCTGCATGGACAAGAATACATTGAAAGGCCGCATCAACATCGCCATGTCGAAGTTGAAGCAGATGTATCCTACCAAGCAAATCGTGGTGATGACTCCTGTGCATCGTGCTCTCTTTGCCAGTGGTGACAAGAACATCCAGCCAGATGAAATGTACGAGAATGCGCGTGGCATCTTCTTCGATGAATACGTGAAAGCTATCAAGGAAACAGGCAATGTCTGGGCGGTTCCGGTCATCGACCTCAACTCTCTTTCCGGTCTCTTCCCTCTTTACGATGCTGGTGCGCAGATGTTTAACAAACCGGATACCGACCGTCTTCATCCAAACGATGCCGG
>USSA01000150.1 GCA_900557255.1 uncultured Prevotella sp. | reverse complement strand
TAATTTATGATACTTCGATGATACTTCTCCCTTCATTTTCAGAGAAGTCTCATTCATGTTAAAGCTCTGTATATTAAAGATATAAACCTTATTTTGTACCGAAAAATGAGACTTTGAGACTTTTTTCGAGAAAAAACATTTATACGTGCGTGTGTTTGTTGGTTCATCGCTTGCGTACTTCCTTCTAAACTTCATCCCTTTTGTTGGAAGAATCATGCTCCGCAGATCCCCTCCTTTTCACCATAGTTCCCCTTCACATAACTTTTTTCGAAACTTTTTCGCTAAAAGTTTTGTAGATTCGATAATATTTGTTACTTTTGCGGTGTCATATCCTTACTGGAAGCTCCAACTGGGCGAAGGTGGGATGGACATATATACATAAAGGCGTAACTGTACGCTTTGGTTTTGACGCTATTAGAACTTCGCAACTTCCAAATGTCTGTCAAGAACAAAGCAACGGGGACGCCCCTTGGGATGTATCATATATACAACCCTTATTGGCTCATAGCATTTAGCAATGAGTTGATAGGTGGTACTATATACTTACATCGGCGTGGGGCTTCCAGCGTTGTACATTGAAAGACGATATTTCTTATTTGTTACCTACTTGATTATCAGTAGGTACACGAAAATACAGACGTAAGCATCATTTTGTTGGGTGACAAGAAAGAACCAATAAAATGAAAAACAAATCCTGTGCAACAAATTTTGCTACCCAACAACCATTTTCCCTGTTACTTCTACTTCAAGAACCATTTTTACTGGCGGAAAGAAAAATAATGTGTTACTTGTCTATGGCTGCCAACCAAAGCCAATACACAAATATAAATTCATTCATCTTAGGATATATATACTAATGGATTGGATGAACTGAACGAATTGCGGAGCGATAGCCCAACCATGCCGTATGCTGTATTGGGTTGTCGCTCTCTTTCTTTCCGCCAGTAAGAACTCTTGTATGATTTCTGTTACTTTCCACTTGTAATCGCTTATTTCAAGTCGTTCTTGGCTTTTTTATCCTCACAACTCAACTTTTCTAATTGTTACTCCGTTACCTGAATCTTCATCACCATTTCTGGGCTTTGATAAATTTGGTTGCAAAGGTAATGTCTGTACCCATATTCCTTGCAAGGTCAGTGCCTATGGTCTCTTGCTAAAATCTCCACCTTGCAGGTCGTATTTGAGCAGAGAACCTTGCAGGAAAAGCACAGACACCTTTTGAGGCAACAAAATTTTAATCAATCCCGAAATTGCAGATGCAAAATTAGGGAATAAAAAAATGAAGACTTATGGCAAACATTTGTGACACTCAGTACAAGGTGATGGGCGAACGCAAGGCGGTAGCCGACCTTTGGAACACGCTCCAAACAATGGAGGTGAACACCAAGAACGTATATCTCTACGAGTTGGCGGAACACTATGGCATCGACTATGAGAAGATGGGCATATCGGTAAGAGGGCATATCTATTGGGCAGAGTTTGAGGCAGACGATGATATATGCTTGTTGTCCTTTGACACCGAAAGTGCATGGTCTGCCTGTGAGGAGTTCTTTGATGAACTGAACAAAGTTCTTGGTGGAGAACTTTCCGTCAGTTATCGTGAGATAGAATGTGGATGCAACATTTTCTATGTCCATGACGAGCAAGGCTTCTTCCCAGAGGAATGCTGTGTGAGTTCTTCGGGTGAACCATTCGAGGATGCTTGTGAGGACATCTTTGACACTTGCCAAGATGCGATTGCCAAGTGGTGTGAGAAGATGGGTATCTCGCAAGGTGACAGAACCGATGATGAAATGGTGGACTTCATCAACAGCTATGAGTATGAGAACGAGGACACCTATTATTATATAAACAAGTTCACGTTTGGCTGATGGAAAGATTTGAGACGATAGAGAAAGTCCCCACTTGGGCATTATGTTATATCATCAATGGCGACCCTACGGGATTGAGTGACGAGGACATCAAGATGGTTGATGGCTTCATGCAGAAATGGCAAGTGGAGATTGTTTCTCCACTCAGCCAAGAAGGAAACGCATCATTCTCACACTATCCTGCCTTTGGACTACCTGCCGAGGTTGCGGAGTGCAAGGTGATTTATCATTCGGAGAACCCACAAACTTTATAGAGCTATGTTTGAATACGAAGAATTGACCGACATTATCGGTTGCAGTTGCACACTGCTGATACCCTACAGAGGACGCACAGAAGGTTTCGTGGTTGCAGACTATGGTGAGGACATCGTGGTGAAATTGCGCAATGGCAAGGAAATAGTAGAAAGACGTGATGACGTTCTTGTCTATGACTGACGAAAAGAATGCTTGGTGGGAATTATGCTTGCCAGGCATCTTTTTTTCTTTCCGCCAGTAAAATTCCTTTTGTATGAAACGGCAAACTCACTTCTTCGTTTGCCGATAAACTTTTATATGGCTATGCTTTGATGGTTGTATTCGCCAAATGGCGACCTGCCTCTTTGTATGAGATAAAATCTGCGACTACGCCTTTCTTGGAGCTTTTCGTACAACGAAGCCTTGTGTCTGAGGATGGATCTTGTTTGCAGCATTGCGATTGTAGTTGGTTGCTCATGCTTACCTTCCTCTACAAATAGGAGTAGCCTTCGAAGAAGGTTCTCCTTCTACTTGTCTTTGTCAATATGCTCATGCGACCACCCTCCATGCGGAAAAGTGTATTGCCTGTTGGTTTACCATTGTTTATGACGGCACACGCCATGGAAACGTGTTTTGTATTGGTGATGGTTGCTACAAATGATTGAGCCATACGATGCTGTTACGGTGTTCTTGCGTCCTTTTCTGAATTACCGATTTTTTGAAGCCACTATTTTTCCTATGCAAAGGTAGCGTGATGCTTCGACAGATGGAATCCGTCTTGTGCGGTCGCTTCGCTGTGACCAATAAAATAGCCGATAGTCTTCCTTTTTCTCCTCACCGCCAACAGAAAACGAGTATTATAGTCGATTTTCATGGTGCTGCCCTCATGTGCCACATCCCTGCTTTTGAATTGCATGTAAAAATTAAGTTTCACTTCAAAAAGTAATTCAATATGAAAAAGATCGAGAACACTTTCGTAGTAACAGGATTCGTAGGCAACAACGCAGAAATCCGTCAGTTCACCAACGCTTCAGTAGCACGTTTCTCATTGGCAGTCAGCCGTCAGGAGAAGAATGGTGAGGAAACCAACAGAGTATCAGCTTTCATGAACATGGAGGCATGGCGCAAGAATGAGCATGTTGACTCTTTCGACAAGCTGCAGAAGGGAACCATGCTCACCGTCGAGGGCTACTTCAAGCCAGATGAGTGGGTTGATCAGCAAGGCACCAAGCACAACCGCATCGTCTTCATCGCAAACAAGTTCTATCCTACACCAGACAAGGAGGAAACTCCAGCGGCAGAGCCTGAAAAGCCTACCAAGAAAGGCAAGAAATAGGATTTCTTCATTCTCTCCAATAAACAAAGCGGCTTCGGTCGCTTTTGTTTTGCTCATACAACCATGTTTACTTTTATAGCCACTATTAGCAAGTTTACTCTTATAACCGCCATTACGAGTTCCCTTTATATCTGCCAAATCACCTTTCTTTTTTACCGCTTCGTCCCACCCATCTGCGAAACCGCACCAACAGTTCGTCAAAGCGACATTCTTCATTTATCGGGAGTAACATCCCGAAAGATGAAGAATGGCCATTTGCCGAAGGACAAGCACGAACAGAATGGCATTGGCTAACGGCATCCGTGACGCAACCGTCACTTACATGCTGTCTACCAATGCCACCCCTTTCGTGGGATAGCTTGTCTGGCTGTTGCGCAGTTTCACTCCCACCCATATCTTTTATACTCGCTTCTTGTATTCCTTTTATAATCCATGGTTTTCCCTTTTATAGCCGTCACAAAGATTTCATGCCAAAAGGCCCCTTGACTGTGGCGACCAACTGTCGCTACTGCAATAAGCCACATGGCATGAAGGCTGGAGCGGAAACACACTCGGCATGAATGCCAAGAGAGTTTCCCAATTACTCCTGCTGCATCTTTGTTCCGTCCTTCTGTTATAATCGGCAAGCCATTCTCTCTTTATAGCACTTCGTCCCTCCCTTGCGGAATTGCACTGATGGCGCAGTTCCACACCCACCCTTTTCTTGTTGTAATCTTATGTAGTAGCACTTATAACCATTTCATTTCGTCCATCGTCTTTGCCGCTTCGGATATTTTCCGCAAAGGTACTAGTTGCGTGGCAAATGCCAAATTGGGCATCATGGATGCTTTTCAAAAAATCTTCCTCTATGTGCCTTGCATATAGAGCGTATTTTTCGCTTCCGATTTGTCTTTTTGCCTTCCAACTCCTTTGCGTGGCGGAAAAATATCCCTCGGGCAAGCCGAAAGGCTTCCGAAAATAGGGAAAATAAAAAAATGAGTTTAACACAATAATTTTTCCGACTATGGCAAGAATGATAGACGACAACATCAAGAAACAGCTGAGCAAGAGGATGGATTTCTTCTTGAAGTATTTTCCTGTGAGAGTTCGCAATGTGGGCGAGGACGCAGTGGCTGCACGCCAACTGATTTGGGCGTTCAAGGATGCAAGGGACAACGCTTTTGAGAAGGTGGCGCAAATGACCGCAGCACATCTTATCAAAGTTTGTGGTGAGAAGATAAAGGACATCGTGTTTGTATGTGTACCAGCCAGCACCCAAGCCAAGAACGAGAGCCGATATATGGCTTTCTGTAATCGTGTGAGCGAGCTTTGCGGTATCATCAACGGCTATTCGCACATATCCGTTTCAGGCGACCGCTTGGCAGTACACGAGCACCGCCATGACAAGGGAAAGAGCATCACTAAGACACAAGTGATTGAGTTTGATGAAGCCTACTTCAAGGGCAAGGACATCTATGTTTTCGATGATGTGGTAACGACCGGCGCAAGCTATGCCATTTTTGCCAATCAGTTGGAAATGTTTGGCGGAAACGTATTGGGAGGTCTTTTCTTGGGACGCACACACTATAAATATGCAAAGTGATATGGATAAGACAAAGTACATCAAAGCCAATTCCGTGGCTTTTTCGGGACATCGCACGATAGCGGAAGACCGCAAGGACGAGATAAGGAAGAAACTGAGGGGCAAGATAAGGCTGCTCTATGCTATGGGCATCACCAATTTCTATTGTGGCATGGCACTCGGTTTCGATATGTTGGCAGCCGAGGAGGTGATTTCATTGAAAGTGGAACTTCCCAATCTGAAACTTATTGCCGTCATTCCCTATGACGGTCAGAACGAGAGGTGGAGCGCAAGGGAGCAAGACCGCTATTGGGATATTCTTGACAAGGCGGACGATGCTATCCTGTTGAGTAAGTACTATTTCAATGGATGCTTGTTCAGACGAAATGATTATATGCTTTCTCATTCGTGCGGACTGATTGCTTTCTTCGATGGCAAGCCCAAGGGCGGCACGTTCTACACTTGCCGAAAAGCCAAGTCGATGGGGATGGACATCATCAATCTGTACAAGACACAAGTATAATAAACGAAAACTATAGCTTATGAACGACATCGTATCTTTGTTCGTGGTGTTCTTCGTGTTCAAGGCTTTGGGCGGAACGCTCAAAAGCCTTTTCCACGGAGACAAGCGAAATGATTTCAGAAGAGACAGATAAGGGAAATGACTTGTCTGCCAATAATGTTATTCCACAAGGTCAGAACATCTTGCGTGCTTTTTCGTGCGCAGATAGCAATGGCTTTGTGGAAGGAAATTGTATGCCTATGCTGCAAGACACTTATAGGCAAACTATACCGCAAACGCAAGTTGCAGTATGATGAATGTCGGCACCACTATATAAAACTTCTTGTGCATGGTCTTGTGATGAAAAGCCTTCATCCCAAGCCCTGCACCTATACTGCCACCCAAATACGCCATTAGCAAGAGTGTCGTCTCCGAAATGCGCCATTTCCCTTTCTTAGCCTTATACTTGTCAATGCCGTAAGTAAAGAACGTTATGACATTGACAAGTAAAAGATAAGCTATTATAAAGTGTAGCCAATTCATTTGCCGAACATCTTTTTTATTTCAGCCTCACTCATTCTCGTGGTTGGATATTTTGTGGCAAGTTCATGGTCTATCGCATTGCCTTCTTCATACATATCTGCAATGGCATCTGCAAAGCCATAGCCGTTTCCATCAGACCATTTTACGCATTGCTGAAGTCGCTTGTCGTATTTCTCCCACAGTCCGTTGGCTGCAATGTGCTTGACAGTCTTGTCGAAGTTGTTTTCAACGGAGTCGTAGTATTGTTCCCACATGTCACCATAGTCGTAGGTGAACTGGGTAGCCCATTCCATATACGACACCATCAGTTCCGCAAGGGCATCAGCGGACGGCTTGAGTTTCTTGAAGTCAGCCACAGCCTTTCTGCAAACGGAAAAGCGTGTCTGTGGTTCTCGTCTTCTCTTAGGATAGAACTCCTCACGGATAATACTCTTGTATTCTTCGAGTTTTCCTTTCTCATCAGGACAGGCATAGAACTCCAGGTATTCCTTGGCTTCCTTTCGGGCGGAATACAGTTCAAGCACCATTTCTATGATTTCTGCCTTCGTCATTGACTGGAGCAGATTCTTTATCGTTGATTTTGACATAGCAATCCTTTCTTATTCGTTTTCAACCTCATTTCCATTCTCATCCTTGGGCTTTCTCTTGCCAAGCGGTCCGCTGAACTTGCCACGGTTCAGCTTCACCCCATACTTGTTGAGTATGCGGAACACCGAGCTGCGGCTCCTGAAGCCGCTGACCTTCCAGATGTCATCGATAGTGTAGTTGTTGTTATACATATTGACGATATTCCTCTCACGGTCGATACCTTTCTTTGGAGTTGAATTCTTGGCAGGTTTGATACCCGACTTAATGTATTCCACATGGGCAGTAGCCTTGCGCAAGGCAACGACCTCTTCTGACAACGAACCGAACATGAAAAGCACATCGGCTATTGATGTACTTGGAAATAGCTCACCCTTTGAGTCAATCTTATCTTGAATGGATATTATCCTTATCACCTTCACCCTGCAAAACTCCAGGAACATCGCCAATTCCCGAACACCACGCAGCGCATTGCTGAACTTCGAGATGACCAGTTCGTCACCTCGTT
Organism: uncultured Prevotella sp.; assembly: GCA_900557255.1. The sequence goes on along the minus strand of USSA01000150.1, from coordinate 84 downwards.
CCAGACAATCCATGAGTTGCTTCCATTCCGGGCGTGTCTTCTCTTGGCTTGCACTATCTTCTATGATACGGCAACAGCCATACT
>USSA01000149.1 GCA_900557255.1 uncultured Prevotella sp. | reverse complement strand
GTAATAGGCATGGCTTGCAGCGTATGCTCTGCCAATGTAGAAAAGAAGCTGCAGTCGCTAGAAGGCATCAACTCCGCCTCGGTTTCCCTGGCAAGCCGAACTGCCCTGGTAGATTATGACCCCGACATCATTTCTCTGGAAGATATGAAACGGGAAATCAGCAACGCCGGCTACGACCTCGTTATCGAAAACGACAGAAGCGTGGAGGAAATCAACCGCCGTGAGTTCACTCTTCTGCGCCGCCGAACCCTCGCTTCCTGGCTCTTCGCCATCCTGACCATGTGTTTCTCCATGGGCTGGATTTCACTGGGCATGGAACAGAATATGATTTCAGATGGCGTTGCCTCGGCTCATCACTCGAGTTCCTTCGCCAACCAGATTTGTCTGCTCCTGGCACTCGCCAACCTGCTCTACTGCGGCAAACAGTTTTATGTTTCCGCCTGGAAGCAGCTCCTGCATCATACGGCAAACATGGATTCGCTCGTAGCACTCAGCACCCTCATCGCCTTCCTCTTCAGCACCTTCAACACCTTCTTCGGAGAAATGGTATGGGGAGCAAGAGGCATAGAATGGCACACTTATTTCGATGCTTCCGTGATGATTATCACCTTCGTGCTGACCGGCAGATGCCTGGAAGAAAAGGCAAAGGACAGTACGGCGAGCAGCATCCGACAACTGATGGGAATGCAGCCGAAAACCGCCCGACTGGTGACTTACGAGAAGATAGAAGGCACCAACGACTACAAGATGGAGGAAGTTCCGATTTCCACCATTCAGATAGGCGACATGATTGAGGTAAGAGCCGGCGAGAAGATTCCGGTAGATGGCGTGGTTACCCAGGCAGAGAGTTTCATGACTCCCGATGCAGCCTATGTAGATGAAGCGATGATCAGCGGCGAACCGACTCCGGCGATGAAAAAGGCAGGCGACAACGTGCTGGCTGGCACCATTCCGAGTCAGGGAAAGCTCCGCATGAGAGCCAAGCAGATTGGCGAGAACACCGCCCTGGCACACATCATCCGCATGGTTCAGGAGGCGCAGGGCAGTAAGGCGCCCGTGCAGCGCATCGTGGATAAGGCGGCTCTGATTTTCGTTCCAGTCGTGGCAGCCATCGCCCTCATCACCTTCCTGGCGTGGTGGCTGATAGGCGGCAACACTGCTCTTCCTCAGGCCATCCTTTCAGCCGTAGCCGTATTGGTCATCGCCTGTCCTTGCGCCATGGGCTTAGCTACTCCTACCGCCCTGATGGTAGGCATCGGCAAGGCGGCGCAGAAGCAGATTCTCATCAAGGATGCGTCGGCGCTGGAGAATCTCCACAAGATCAACGCCCTCGTCATCGACAAGACCGGCACTCTCACCATTCCTAACCAGAACATCGATTTCACCAAGCAGGGGGATTTGGATCTGGAGACGAGAGAGACCCTCAAGCCTCATGCCCAGGAAGCGATGAAGCAGTTGCAGGAAAGGGGAATAGAGGTCTATATGATGAGTGGCGACAAGGAGGAAGCGGCTCATTATTGGGCTGAGAAAGCCGGCATCAAGCATTACCAGAGCAAGGTGCTGCCTGGCGACAAGCAGGCATTGGTAAAGAAACTTCAGGACGAAGGCAAGCAGGTAGCGATGGTGGGCGACGGAATCAACGACACCCAGGCCCTAGCCCTTGCCAACGTGAGCATGGCGATAGGAAAGGGAACGGATGTGGCGATGGATGTGGCGCAGATTACGCTGATGAGCGACGACCTTCTGGCACTTCCGGAAGCCGTAAAACTGAGTCAGAAGACGGTTCACATGATTTGGCAGAATCTCTTCTGGGCGTTCATCTACAACATCATCTGCATCCCGCTGGCAGCCGGCGCCCTTCATATCTTCGGCATTGATTTCCAGATAACCCCAATGTGGGCAAGTGCCCTGATGGCCTTCTCAAGTGTGAGCGTAGTGCTTAATTCGCTGAGACTGAGATTGGCGTAAAATGAAAGAAAATGGGAAAAGTCTGAGACTTTCAAAATATATAAAAGCGACTTCTTGGCATTAACACCAAGAAGTCGCTTTTATATATTTTTACTAAAGTTCTTTCTCTTTTCTCAATTCATCAAGTACCTTACCTTTATAGGAAAAGTACTTAGCTCCTTGATATGCGCCAGAAGGAGTTTGTTTCTCTATCGGCAAGAAAGTTCCTACAAAAGGAGAGAGTTTGTAGATTCTGTTCTGATACTCCACCGTATCATCACTTGCCACTCTAACCTCAATACCAGTTGGAATAAAAGTAACTATCTCACCTATTTTAATACCAATCCACCGGACGGGAACTCTTACCTATCTTCACCCAATCCTCGCGAAAGCTCGGATTGGTGAGGATATAAACGTAACCAATATTCTCTTTATTCATTGTTTCGTTACTTTAAATATTTATCCAAGATGGCTTGCTTGGCAGAGGAAGCATTGGACATAGATTCTCTTAAATCCATTATCGCTGAAATATTTTTCTGATACTCAGCAACTATTCTCAATTGTTCATCCATAGAAGGAACAGGTATTTCCAACTCCTCATAGAATGTAATCGGCACTCTTCTGTGACCACTTGAGCCAGTCATTACAGCAGCAGCCCTTTCTCGAATTTCTTTTCTATTTAGGTAAGCAAAGAGATAAACATTATTGATTAGTTTATTATTCACCCTGAGTACATGAAACTCAGAACTACCAAAACCAATACCATTCGTCAAACCAGTAGCAAGCGCACACTTACCATTCTCCATACACGGAGTTATCTTAGCAATAATAATATCACCTTCTGCAAAATAAGTATAGCTACCTTTACGAACATCAACCAATGGTTTATCTACTTTTTGCTCAATATATCCATCATTGCTTACAGATGACATTTCGACAAAAGAGACCATTGTTGAAGACTCTATAGATTTCACATCCGCTTTCGACGGATTGATTGCCGAACAAAGTTTCTCCAACTTTTGACTTCTACCTGCAACTTCATCAAAAATTGATTCCACACGATTATTCAAAGAATCCAACTCAAACTGTTGTTGCTTGAATTTTTGATCAATCTTCTCACATTCCTCCACGATTTTCTTTTGAATATCCATTGGAGGAAGTGGAACCTCAAAATTAGGAATACTTCGTTTATCACCACGTGGCATTTTTATTCCAGTTTTTCCAACCATCATATATTCAAAGAAAATATCACTTGATAATACCTCAAACAGGTAGTCATTCAATATTTCATTTACTCTTTCATTTCTAAATACCAATACATCATTTGAACAACCACCATCATATTCTGCCAACCAAATTTTCTTCAAATAAGGACGGATATTAGATACTAAAATATCATTTTTGTGATACTCTGTTATCTTGTCTATATTAGGCATTCCTACATATGGCTTTACACCCGAACAATTTTGAAGAATATTTTCTGTAGAGATATAAGTCTTAACATCTATACCAGACAATGCTATTTTAACACTTGAATATGGAGCTATTTTTCCTAACTTTTCCTTGGGATACTTTGTTTCTATTTCCGGATAAGATAGTGTTGCAACAGTCTTTATTGTCTTATCGAAATTCACACGTGAAAAATCCAACAAGTCCACTAATTCATATTCAGAAGCAACATCTACATACTCATCTAAAATAGAATTATCTACCCCACAATAATTATTACGAATCAAAGCATTAATTTTACTTTCATCGTCCAGATTTAGAGGTGCAAACAATGGGGTCATAATACCTTCTATTCCTTTAATCTGCTCTATAGTATCATCATCTGCTGCTTCATCATCAGAGGAAGAATCCTTGATTTTTCCTGTATTCAGATAATGAATACCTTCTGCACCTTTTCGATTACTCCATTCATATCCCAAGAACTTTTTTTCCAAAGATTTGTCAGATGGGCTTTGCACCACCAATACCGGCTGCGGATTTGAAGCAGCAAGCATATAGAAATAGAGCTTTTCTTTCTCTATTTCGCGAATGAATTTAAGAGTAAAACGTTTCTCCTCCAACAATTTCTCTGCTGGAGTCAATACCACATAAGCACGGCTCTTTACAAACTTCTGGGCTTCGTCACGTACTTTCTTTGCCTCAGCAGCTAAAGCTGTTGAAGCTGTATTCTTTCCTTGTTTTTTGATATTTAGAGCTTTCACGTATTCCTTTGCCATATCAGAATCCATGAAGCTATCCGTTAATTCACCTTTCAACAACTGGATATAATCATCGTGCTTATATCCCATGTGTTTGATATAAGCATCCAAGTTTTGAGAATCTTTATATGCACCATTATCTACCATATTACCCTCAAACCACTCCGTAATGCGGTTGTGTAAATGTCTAGACAAATCAGGCTCCAAAGCTTTTCGACGCAAGAACAATACTATCGTACTCGTATTGGTTTGACCAAATGTATTTGGTCCCAGGCTACAAATAGAAACTATGTCGAAGTTTTTCAAGAGAAGTTCACGTGTTCGCATATAGAGACCACCTTTCGACAAAATACTTGACGGAAGGACAATAGCAGCCACACCACCCGACTTCAAGAGTTGGGCAGCACGTTCGATAAAGAATGTCTCTATAGAGTTATTCTTCTCTATATTGCTAATATAATTGTTCAATGTATATCGTTCTCTATCCTCCTCAGGTAATGTTTCTAAAAAGCCTGACACAGAATATGGAGGGTTAGCCACCAATACGCTAAAAGTATGATCTTGAATACCAGACATTTCTTGCAATCCATCTCCATAATGGATATGAATTCCATCCATACCATACATAAATGCAGCAACCTGACTTACCTTTGAAAGACGATAATCCTTTTCTATACCCACTATCTGCTCATAATATTCACGAAGCACAGAAATAAGTCTTTCTTCTTTAGCTCTCTTGTCATATATATTTTCAAGATGAGCCATTTCCTCAACAATCGGCTTGATCTGACGAGCATACTCTGTCAAGAAATGTCCTGCTCCACAAGCATAATCGACAACTTTAGGAATCTCACCACCTTCTAGAATTTGACGAAGAGGCAAAGACGAAACCAAAAAACGAACTATAGGAATTGGAGTAAAAAACTGACCTTCACTTTGGTGCACACCACGATTAAGGAACCCCTCGAAAAGGTCTCCCAAAAACTGGTTATCCGTATTTTTAGTCAAATAAATATCCTGCAACATACTGATGGTATCCTTCAATATGACAGCATTCTTATAGAACAACTGCTCATTATGCACATCGAGGAAGGCAAAAGGGTTATTATTGAAATATTTCAATTTACGGAAATACCTTTTAATCGTATCCCTTGCCTCATCAGCTTTAGATGTAAGAAATTTAAATGCATCCTCTATTTCTGCATTTTCTACCGAAGCCACCTCATCATCGAAGAACTCCTTCATTCCTCTTTTATACAAATTGATCAAACGGTCTTGCAACGAGAAATAATCATCATAAGCCGCACCCTTCCAAAGCAATTGAAGTTCATCAGAATGATAACGCTCATCTATGATTTTCGCCAGGAAAAGATTCACCAATTTGTCAAAGGCATTCTCATGGCTTGAAATGGTATGTTTACGCAATATTAATGCAAACTCATTGTATTTCTTATCCAACGAGTATTCATCAATAGTCTTCAAATCATTTATGCCATAACTCTTCTTTCCTATGTTGAAAGCATCAATACCTTCTTCAAACAAACCACGAGTTGTATAATCCTGTTTATACGTCTGCTTCCAAACATAAAAAAAGTCTTCACTTCCGCCTTGCTGTTCTCGCATTTCCTGGAAACTATGGAGCTTATTATCCGTCTGTAGATATTCCTCATTATCAACCAAAGAAATAATATGATAGTTGATCTCAAGACGATTTATTTTTTTCCCTTTCTTGCTGTATTCTGGATAATCCGCCGCATACATACAAAGATATTGGGCTTTACGATAAGTATTGAAATAACGAAACAATTGGTCACCATCACGCATAGTCCTTGCCCAATGTTTACGAAACTCATCCTCTTTCTTATCAATATCAGCCTTTTTACATTCAACAATAAGATATGGCTCACCATTATTATCGCTTACCAGAATATCACAGTATCCCGTGTCTGTACCAGCATAATTTCTTCCCTCCAACTTGATATGTTGAGGAAGATAACCACGCTCAAACAATTGGGCAACACAAACAAATACAACATAACTTTCTTTCTGATAATCTTCTTGCGTTGTATTTCTATCAGCCTGTAATCCTACCGGATAATTGAATTTACCAGTATTATAGTTATATTCCAAATCAAAGCCTTCGTCAGCCGAGCCAAAATGTCTGGTATAGACACCATGATTTGAAAAAAACTTCAAATCCAAAAGGACTTTTTGTATATTATCTTTTGTAATCATATATTTTTATCTTTATCTTTTTTTCTATCGACAATGCTTTTGTTTTATAGCAATATCAATATACTCAAAATCAACTGCAAATATACAACATTTTTTGGAGAATCTATACCATACAAGGATTTTTCTTTCTTAAAATATTATATTTTCCACCTCCTTGTCCTCTAAACACATTTATAATAGTGAAGTGCTCACTGATTTGAAACCAACTTAATTTTCTAGACACCATATGGTAAATTTGAAGAGTCATCTTCTTTATTTTATCCATAAAACTATTTCTTTATATTTATAAAAATTGAGCCCACTTTAAAAAGGGGCTCAGTTCTTCCTCTTTTTTCTCCCCATACCTTTTCCTTACCCTCTTTTAGAAAGAAAATTCTAGAATTTCTTGGCAGTTTCAATAAAAAAGTGTATCTTCGCAGCAGATTTATAGAATCTAAACAGATAATTTATGGGTAGATACATCAACCCCTTTACCGATTGGGGCTTCAAGCGTCTCTTCGGTCAAGAGTTTAGCAAGGACTTGCTGATTAATTTTTTGAACGACTTGTTTGAAGGCGAGTTTCAAATCAAGGACGTAACATTCAAGGATAAGGAACAGCTTGGAGATACTAATGATCTCCGTGGCTGCATCTTCGATATCTATTGTGTTACCGACGATGATAAGCATTTCATCGTCGAGATGCAGAACAGATGGGTACCTTTCTTTGTGAACCGTTCCATCTAGAATGCGAGACAGGTTTTGAAAAATGGATTTATGTATTGAAGTATATGGAAGTATTGGAAAGATTGCCTTTTACGGCGCAGAAGAAGATATTCGATCATCTTGCTAAATTGGC
>USSA01000148.1 GCA_900557255.1 uncultured Prevotella sp. | reverse complement strand
GCAGGAAGAGCACGTGGCGGGCATCCAAGCCCTGCATGGAGATTTCGTTGCCGAAACCCACCTTCTGGATGTTCATACCCGGGGTCTCCTGCTGCAGCGCCTTGGTCAGGTCGGCATAGCCTGCATCTACCAATTCCTTACCGCCGAGCACCTGCGTGCTCACTGGCGAGAGCTTGATAGGTCGGGCGGTACGGGAACCAGTAACCACCACCTCGTTCACCTTCATCACGTCTTCTGTCATGAAGAGCTTGAGGGAGCTGACGCTTCCGATGGTTCCCTTCAGAGGGTTGTAACCCACGGATACCACCTGGTAATAACACTTGCCACCCTGAGGCACCGAGATGGTAGCCTCACCGTCCATATTGGTGACGGTACGTTGTGGCGACTTCAATTTATCATTGTCGGCGTAAGTGATGACTGCGCCGATAACTGGTTGCTCGGTGGCTTTGTCGAAGATACCGAACTTCACCTTTCGCTGTGCAGCGACAGGGAGGGCGAGTATCAGCAGCAAGCCGATAAGCATTACATTTCTAATTGTCTTCATTTATATTGTCATTCTATTTTTTCCAAATCCTTACACGATTTCAGCCTCGCTATGGCTTGTTTCTCTTCCCTTCATTTTTTACTTGCAAAAAGAAAGAGAGACATGTCTGGGCATATCCCTCTTTCCTTTTATATATAAGCTACAGTCTCTTATTTGATTCCGTGCTCCTTTTTATACGCAGCCAAGTCTGCCTCATACTTTGCCTTGTCGGCATCAAAAGTTGCGAGACGTGACTTGTCAATAGTCTGCTTAAAACATTCGGAACGAACGTTCATCATGTTATAGTTTACGATGAACTGAATTTCGTGTGTTTTGGCATTGTAATAGCCTTGAACGCTACTACCTTTGGCACTTGATGCAGAACCGTCTGTATCTGTTCCCCACACAGAACCGTCTTCACCCTTAAACTTTATCCAACCATCACCTGTATATTCTTTCTGCTCCCAAGAGTTGAGAACCATGGTCTTGACATCACACTTAAAATTGATAATCATTCCCATGTTTCCGACCGTGAAGTCAAGCAAAGAAATGGTGAAAGTTTGTGCGTCAGTCTTACTCCATTCAAACTTAAACTTTGTAGGACATCCCTCCGGTAAAAGGGTTTTGTTCACTCCATTCATCGTTGCGTTTGTACTAAGAACGATCTCACCATTGAGATAGTTCGTTGCCTCTTTCACCAACTCAGTATTTGCATCTGCATCTGTTATTTCTTCATCGGAAGAACAAGAAGACATACCTATAACTCCAAATATGAAAACAAATACAGTGAAGAACGTCTTGAAAAACTTCATAACGTAAAACTACTATACCCACTTCTACCATGGCAATAAATGTCATAGTGGAAGTGAGTAATTATTGATTAGTTTTGAGTAAACTTAACTATGGCTGTGAATGGTACACCTAAATATGTGGCATCCTTAGTTGTAATTTCAAAATACAACTTACCATCATCATTCTTCTTAGCCATAATATCAGCATTGTAGTAACTAGTTCCAAGGAACTTGAAAGTTACAACCTCAGTATATTCATCAGTAGTTCCATCCAAAGGAACATTCTTGGCATTGACAGAAATCTTGCCAGGCATAGAACCTATCTGAAGATTGTTGATGGTGATGTTGATAGTGTTATCACTATTCTCGGTAACAGTTAAATCACTGAAATTAGTGAAAGTGTTAGTATGGCTTCCCATTTGAACATCTAATGTTCCGCTGATATTACCAGCCTTAACCACACTCATTGGAGCAGCTTCATTAAGAGATGCTGCCATCATTGTACTTGGCATCATAGCCATTGCTACAACGGCTAAAAGCATAAAATAAATCTTTTTCATAAAATTTTAATTAATTGTGAATAATAATTTATATTTAGATGTTTTCGCTCCAAGGGAACGAATCATATTCTTCGTATGAATAATATCTATCTCTAAGACTTGCTTTGTAACTTGTGATGAAATTCTGGGTCTCACTTTTTTCAAAAACGTTCTTTGATAAACAGAAGGAAATCTTATGCTTTGAAGCTAATTCTTCCAATGTATTTTTTGCAGCATAATAAACATTGGTCAATGCTGGGTACTTAATACTTGCATTATGCATTTGAAATATGCAAAGAGTTGAAATTGCTTTGATTGAACTTAAATCTACATTATTAAGACTTGGTAAATTAGACAAAAGAACTGTATTGATTACACCAATAGGATTCTTTGGAAGCATTAAACTTGACAAATTCTTACAATTGGTAATTTCCAACATATTGGAAACAGTCGCATCAAAGTCATCAAGCTGTTGATTGGCAACAACCGTGTTTGACAAATCCAAAGATGTCAAATAGTCGTCATTACCAAAAGTTACAGTTGCAAGTTTTTTTGCTTTAGTCAAATCAACTCCATTAGGGGTTGAAATATTAGTGAACTGAAGTCCTTTAATGTTAGCTCCTGGCATTATGTATCCAATAGTATAGTGTTTAGTATAACCAATTGAAACATAAAAATCTTGATAGTAAGGATTGTTGACAAAATATTCTACTCCCTCAATTGAGTTTATCTTATCTATATTTTCATACTGACTTGAATACCATAAGTGAATACTTTCTCCCTGCTCTGAATTTTTCATTGGTTTGCTAATATCTATGTGTGTATCGTCTGTGAACAATGAAGCAAACTTCTTTTTCAAATAAGCACGGAAGTACTCATCGGGAATCTCTCTCAAAGTATTATACTTCTCCAAAGAGCCCTTGTCGTTCACCATTTGCATGTCAACTGTCTTATTCTCCGCCTCATTCTCTGTATAGAAAGGCATCAAGTCCTCTACATTATACTTGCAAGAAGCAGGGAGATAAAGTTTTGTAAACTCATGAAGGATAGTAGCTTTCACCTCATCATTCTCAACCTTGGCTGTTACCAAACCGTCGAAGTCATAGATGTCATTGCCTTGCAAGTCAAGACCTGTAATCTGTGAAGGAAGTGAAGCGATATGGAAAACTGGACCATAGCCATTGTTGCTAAGGTTCAACGCCTTCAAATTAGGAAAAACAGAAAGTTCCTTCAAGGCAGCGGTATCAACCTTTGTGCCTGAAAGGTCGAGAGATGTGGTGCTGTTGGCTTTGTCGTCAAGGAGCATTTTGCCATTTTCATCAAACTGGTATCCCTTAGCTTTGAGGATAGTCATCAACTCTGAGTTGCTTACAGCCACATTGCTATAAGAAGGTGCATCGTCGTCACTGCTGCAAGAAGCGAAACCGAGGCAGAGTGCCAGGGCAGCGAGACCGATAAAATTCTTAAAAATCTTCATTGTTTTTTTAACTTTTAAAGTGTTTATAATTAAAATTAAATATTGTTTTGAATCAGGCTGCAAAGGTACATATTTATTAAATAATGTGCAATACCTAAAAATAATGAAATACGTCATCCTCATTGAAAGACATCCGTAACAAAAACTTTAAAAATATTAGAGGGCAGAACACCATCTGGATGTCCGCCCTCTTAACGGTGTGTAAAGATTAGTAACGATAGCTGACAGTAAATGTGACGTTACGGCCGTCGCCATGCGCATATTCAGCATCACGCGCCATCATCATTGAGGCCGGCGTGTAATAAGTGTTGTTTAGCAGGTTGCTGATGCCAAGACTGAAATCCCAATTTTTGAGTTTATAGCCAGCAGTCATATTAACCAGGTTGATGCGCTTAACGATGCCCTCGCCTTCATTGTAGTTACCTTTCTCGTTAGTGGAGAAGCGATCACGCTTACCTGTGTGAACGTACTGCAGGTTGACATACGTGTTGCGCAGCGGCTCATAATTAATATACAGTGCGAGTTTCGGAGCGGGGATAGAGATATTCGACATGTAAGCATCCCATTTACCCTCGTCACTCTTCACCTTGCCTTCCATCCATGTGAAGTTTACACCGGATTTGAGGTTGCTTAACAGACGTGCGTCGGCACTGAGTTCAACACCATACACCTTCTGCGGCTTCCGGTTGACGACCCAGAACCCATTTTCTATCACCAGGTCACTACCCAGTTTTGAGTAGGTGTAGAAGAAAGAAGCATTCAGCTGTAGCCAGTTGGAGATATTGGAGTATGCACCCACCTCGTAGTTATCGGTCTTTACAGGTTCCGTTGAGATCTTCGAGAGCACATCAGCCTTGGCGGCACGCAGCGTACGACCGAGATCAAAGATGGAAAATCCCTGAGAGAACGCTATGAATGGCTGGAAGACCTTGTACTTGTTGAAAGAGATACCGGCGTTGAACGAGAAGTTGTCATAGTCGAGGTTGCCACCTTTAACGTCCACTACAGGATCGGAAAGTCTGTTACGCAGCACCTGGTAATCAGGTACTTTCACACGGATGAAGTCATAACGTCCGCCCACCTTAACGTTGAGCCACTGCCAGAGTGTTGTCTTGGTCTGAACGAAAGGCGCATGGTTGTAGCTTGTCAGCCATGGCACCCACAGCCTCCCGTCGATAAGCGGTTGGGCGGTCTTGTCCTTTAAGAAATCATAGCCATAGAGAATGTTCGTAAAGACATTGTCGGAGAAGACAAGTCGTGTGTCGAACTGGGCACGAAGGCCAAATTTCCGGTCTTTGACTGCTGACTGCCCACTTGTCTCTTCCCACCGTGGCTGTTTCTTGTTAGCTTTACGGAAATCGTAGATGGTGAAGAGGCTGGAAGCATAAGCAGAAGCCTCGAAATCGGTATGAGCGAAGATATCCTTGGATGTAAATTTCAGGTATCCATTATGGTTATAGCGAGTGCCTTCATCAACGGCCTGAGGGTCACGGTCTCCTTTCACCCCCACAGCTGGACTGACGAGATACTTGCCAGTCTGAGGAATCAGCTTCGTGTCTTGCAGGCTTCGATAGTAGTTGTACATAAACTCTAAGCGGTTCTTGCTGTCAAACTGATAGCCGAGCTTCGTGAGGATATTGGTTGTACGGGTATCGCCAAGGCCATATCTTGGAGAGATATACTGTCCGTCGCCATCTACGTTACTTCCCGTGCGACCATAGGATCCATTGACGAGATAATCAAACTGACGGACACGGCCATAGAACTGCTGATTAAATCTATAGCCTTGTCCTTTGCTCTTGCGGAAGAAATCATAGGTTGAGCCGGATATGGCGGTTTGTCCATTGAAAGCCTTATCCGTCAAGCTCTTCTTAGTGATGATATTGATGACACCACCGATAGCACCGTTGCCATAGAGTGCTGTAGAGCCTTTCACTACTTCTATATGGTCTACGGCAGCCGGGTCGATAGTGCGGATGTCACGGTCTGTAGCACGGAGTGGAGTTGATTGTGGAATTCCGTCAATGAGCACTAACACGCTACGGCCTCGAAGACTTTGAGAACGCGAACTCGTGGTGTTGCTTGAAAGTGCCATTCCGGGAGTGAGAAGACCGAGAATCTTGGACATGTCAGGAGCAATCTTGCTCATCTCTACAATCTGCTGGTGACCGATAATGGTTACAGTAGAAGCAGAATTGGAACGGATCTCCGGTATGCGTGTCGTACTGATTACCACTTCCTTAATCTGCATGGTACTGTCTTCCATCCTGCTTTGAGCTTGTGCTGACAGAGCCGTCATAGTCAGCATCGGCACGATAAAAGTCAAATTCTTCATTTGTTTTCTGAACTTTTAAAATGTTTATAATTAAATGTTATCTTGAATCCGGCTGCAAAAGTACGTATTTATTAAATAATGTACAATACCTAAAAATTATGAAATATTTTCCTTGTTAGTGAGGGTTTATCACCATTCTATATAATTTGCAGAATAGGAGATATATACAGAAATAATTTGAGGATGTGTCATAAGTCTGGATAATAGTTGGTGTATAACAGTTGACTACCGCATGCACAACAGGTGTTGTGCATGCGCATATCAGCTGTTATGCAAGCGCACAACAGCTGTTGTGCGACCGAAGATACTGACTGTCTCAACAACATATCCTATCTCTTCCAACAACTTATCCTGTCTCTTCCAACAACATATCCTATCTCTTTCAGCAACATATCCTATCTCTTTCAACTAATAGAAGAGGGTGAATCATAAACTTATGACACACCATTTTATTTGTAGATGAAGTAGCTGCCTCCATCACTCTGGCAATATTTCTTCAGAAGCTGGATAATGTATTCGGCATTCTCGCGAACGTGCTGTTCGTCTCCGTCATATCCGTTGATGAGAACCACCAGATGGGTGGTGTCAATACTCATTTTGGTTCGCTCGTTGTCGCTGGTTGGAGTTCCTACACCACCTGTCTTGTCTCTGTAAACAGGCAGACCTTCAATATTAATCATGCCTCTGCCGATGCCTTCGTATGGTTCGCCGGCTTTGCCTACGCCCAGGGTCAGGGTGTCGCCTTCAAACTTGTCTGCATCAAATCCGCCGATGCTGTAGCCGTATGCAATGCTCGCCAGGTTCACCAGATCCACCAGCGTATCTCTCTGGTAGAGTTCCTTGCCCTGCAGCATTCTTCGGATAAGGGCTTCTGATGCAGGACGGTAGCGAGATGGATCCTTGCCGCAGGCACGGTACACCTTTCGGGTGGCGGCAATTCCACTCATCTCTTTCAGTGATTCCGTGGTCAGCGTCTGTCTGTATTTCTCACCGAGCGCATTGATTTCATCCCAAAGTTCCTGACAATAAGGGGTGTTTACCACATTGGCTTCCACGCATGCTCCCACAAAGGTGGGACATACCGATTCGATTTCTTCTGATACAATAATTTTCATGATGAATTTCCGTTTTCTGTTAAACCTTACTGATTGGTAGGGCAAAAGTACGAAGAAATATTGGAATAGCCAAAAGTTCAGTCTATTTATATATATTATAAGGTGTAAAAATAAATTAACGGGTAGCCTTACGGCTCGTTATTCTCGTTAAAATTGCATACTTTTGTATGCTGTTTGCTGCTTATGCAGCATTTAAAAGCAAAATTACGAAAATGATTCGATTAAATCTACCAACTTTCGAAATAAAGTTATCGGGAACCAAGGAACATCCACGAATTTTCGATATTCTGCGCCGTCGCTATGTGGCTCTAACGCCCGAAGAATGGGTACGTCAGCACTTCGTCCACTTCCTTACAGGACACAAGGGCTATCCTGCTGCCCTTATGGCCAACGAGGTAGGACTGATGATTGGTAATAAGAAATTACGGGCTGACAGCGTGCTGTACGACCGTCAGATGC
>USSA01000147.1 GCA_900557255.1 uncultured Prevotella sp. | reverse complement strand
TTTGGGTTATGGTGCAGACTTGCAGGTTGGTTATCAACTGACCTCATGTCTGAAATTGGGCATCTATTCTGGTTTGACTCGTCTTACTGGCGAACGTATGGACGGAATGCCAGAACATCTGCATAAGAACAACTTTGTTTGGGAAAGTGGAGTAAGATTAGGGATTAACCTCTCTAAAAAGAAGAACAAGGTAGCAGAAACTCCATCAGTTCCACAAAAGGAGGTTCTACAACAGGAACCAACTTCTTCGGAGAATGTCAATCAGAAAGAAACCGTGGATAAGGCTGAGACAAAGGTAGCTGAGCAAGACATAAAAGTATCTGCAAAGGTGACTTTCCCTGTCATATATTTCACCTTCAATAGTATCGACATCCAACAGAATGAAGAGACTAAATTGAATGCTATTCTCAAAACATTGAAAGAGAATCCGAACATGAAGGTGACGGTAACAGGTTGGTGTGACACAAAAGGCAGCGTGGCTGTCAATAAACGTATATCTCGTCAGCGTGCAGAAACCGTAAAAACTTGGCTTGTGAAGAATGGCATAGAGGCAAGTCGCATTACTGCAATAGGAAATGGTAGCGATGACACCCAAGATGCGGATAAGGCTCGCCGAGTAGAGACTAAAGACAATCATCAGTAACCCATAAAACAAGATAGAAAATGAAAGCAAAAAGAAGATTTAATATTTGGTTAGGGGTGCTGCTATGCGTCCCATGCCTCTTGGCAAGTTGCGACCATGATGTTCATGATGGCGAAGGGGATGGAGGCTTGTCGGTATCGCTTGCCTGGGCTGATGAAGCCGACGAGGGCACAGAAGTGAAGGACGTGAAGACATGGATTGTGAATACTACAGACGGCACGCAGGTGGTGCAAAGCCAGTATGGCAGTGCGCAGGAAATGGCAAAAGAGCGATATGACTTGCCGGAAGGTAACTACCGCATTCTCACCACCATCAATCTGGTGGATCCGTTCACCATCAGTGAGCAGACAAGAGCCGTTGACAACATAAACAGTCTGGCAATCGGACTGTCGAATCCGAGTGCTTCACCCGAACATGCCTATTATGGGGTAACAGACATCGTCATCGACAAGGAGGATGTGCACTATATCACAAGAAGCGAAATGCACCGTATGCTTGCAGAATTGACCATCATCATTGAAGGTGTACCTGAAAATACAGCAATAAGCGGTAAGGTTCTGAATGTCGCAACTGGACTCCTGCCCTTGCATAAAAATGAGGATGGAACATTCGGAACTGCCACCTATACAAAGGAAGAATGTGACATACCTTTTGGAATCGCAGCGCAAGACAATAGGTTGATAACAGAAACCTTGCGCTTGATGCCCACCGCCAATGGTTGTCTTACCACCCGGTTGTCTATACAGCTGATTGCTCCCAATGGAACAGTTAGTAACTACGACATCGAAGCTCCAATCATGAAGTCTGGTGGCAAGTACCAGATAAATTTGGAATACGGGGAGATGAAACCTTACATGTATCTTACGAGCACGAAGATAGATGATTGGACTGAGGGATGGATTTATCGTGGTGAAATCCTGAATCCTGAAGATTAAGCGCCCCTATCATTTAAGCAAGAATCAAAACAAGAATATAAACATAAAAATAGTAAAAGACAATGAAAAAGAAGACTTATCTCATTGCCCTGATGGCAATGGCTTTGACATTGGGCAGCTGTTCTAACAATGAAGACGGTATCGGTGGCGAGACCTCCAAGTATATCACCGTTTCTACCAGTATCGGCAATATGACACGTGTTGCCACAGATGCGAACGGCGCTCAAACCTTTGAGGAGGGTGATGAAATCAGTGTGTATGCCTGGACAGGAGATGCAACCGCAGTTCCGGTAGCAACCGGACGTGTGGTGGATAATGCCATCAACAAACTGACCAAAGGTGCATGGATATCTACTCCGCAGATGCTGTGGAAGAACAACCGCGACAAGCATTATTTCATCGGTGTATATCCTACAAAAGCCATTTCCGACCTTACTGCCGGAGAATATGCATTTGATGAGACAAAGCAAGTGGAAAGCGACCTGCTGGTGGCTGTGAATACTGACGGAATAACTGCAGAAGACAAACAGGCTGTACCGCTTACCTTTACCCATGTGATGGCTAAACTTCTAGTAAACCTCACCTATAAGAATCAGTGGGGAACAGAGGGACCTACCGTAGATAAGGTAGTTGTAGGCGATGCCTTAAAAAGTGCAACCGTCAATTATCTCACCAAGGTTGTCACCCCATCTGCAGTAGCAGAAGATAAAGCCAACTTCGATATGCCGGCATTAACTGCCAACAAGCAATATGCTTCCATCATCATCCCGCAGGATGGCGTTCAGAAGATTACTATCACCATTGGCGGCAAGGACTTCATCTACGACAACGGCACTCCTTTTAAGTTTGAGAGTGGCAAGATTACTACAGTCAACCTAGAGGTTGGACGTGACGTCATAAAACTTGGCGATGTAAAAATCTCTGGCTGGGGGTCTACAGGCGACCCTATCAAGGGCGAGGCTCACGAGTAACTTTCTTAAAATTAAAACATAAAATTCGACAATATGAAAGCAATTAAAATATTAACAATGGCAGCTTTGGCAACGGCAGTTTTTGCCAGCTGCTCTAGTGAGGATGAATTGGCACAGAACAATTATCCAATGGATAATGTGGTTAGAATCATGACAAGTGTAGATGGCATGAATACTCGTGCCTCTTACGGAAATAGTACGGACAAGCTTAAATCGTTCGGCTTCTGCATCAAAAATGCTAATAGCGAAAAATATACCTATGATAATATCAAGGTATCACAGGAAGGCAGCAATTGGATTCCGGCTACCCAGATGTTTTGGCAGAATTCAACTACCGCTGTTGATATTCTGGCTTATGCGCCATATCAGGAGACTACCGAAGATGCAAATGGCAAAGTTAAAATCTTCGGAAAGCCAGATTATGCCTTTTCTGTAAAGGCAGACCAAAGCGATGCTGAAGACTATTCATCCGACCTTATTGTATATAAGCAAACGGGATTCACGCCTGGTTCGGGATTGAATACCAGCAAAGCGGTTGATGTCACATTCACCCATCTTCTCTGTCAGTTGAATCTCACTATCGAGTTGAGAGACCAGTTTAATACGAATAATAATAGGGTTACGAAAGGATTTGTAACTGATGTCAAGGTGAATGGCACCATTATCAGCAGCAAAGTGAATTTCGCATCTGCCCCTATAAGTGTTCAAGTTGACGGTACCCAGGCAACAGCCATTACTCCTGAAACTACAGAATTCACGCCGGCAGAGAACACAACCAACCACCATGCAGTCTTCAACTATTCTGCCATTGTGATTCCACAGACCGTTGTTGCTGGTAATTTCAGTATTTCGTTCAAGGTGGATGGCACAGAATATATCTGGACTGCCACCGAGGCTGCGACATTTAAATCCGGTAAAAAATATGACCTGCATCTGTTCGTTGGTAAGGATGTAGTGCAAGGGGACGCCATAAGTGCGAAACCTTGGGGAGAAGAAACCATTACCGAAAAAGAGACTGATTAAAGAATTGTTTGACATTTAAAATAGACAAGATATGAAGATTACAAGATATATGGGAGCATTTGCAGTTATAGCAATGCTTGCCGCTTGCTCTACTGATGACGAACAGGGAGTTAACAGTGCCGCCAATGAGGTGAAGATTGCTGCCACCGTTGGTGAAAACAGCATTTTTACCCGAAGCAATCCTGTGGGTACAGAAGCGGAACAAGAAAGCTTTAATGAGAACGATGCCATCAGCGTAACGACTGAGGGTAAAACCGTGATTTATAAAAAGACGGGCGAGGTATGGGCACCTGCGAATGCGGGTGAATTTCTGGTCTGGACTGGTAATGCACAGAGTTTCCAGGCTTGTTATCCTAAGAAGGCGGATTTCCTCTCCACATTTAATTCTTTCTCTATAGGTTATGTCTCAGTAGTCCAATCAACAATTGAGAGAATTGCTCAGTCTGATTATATGACATGCAGTAAAGAGATAAAAAAGGCAGATATACCTTCCGACAGACAGTTAGATTTGAACTTTGAACGTCAGACGGCTCGCATCATTGTTAAAGCAAGCGGGTTTGGAGATGAGTTCGACGGACTGAGCCCTACGCTTTCTGCCGTAGAAGTTTATTCTAAGCTGAAAGTTCCTGCAGAAGATGGTGACATCTACGCACCCATCCAAACTTATAAAAAAGAAGAAAATGGCAACAATGTATTCTATGCTTTGGTATCTCCTGGAGCAGGCAATAATGCAGAGAATTTCCTGAAACTCACTGTGACATACAATGATGGTGAGGGCAACGCAACTCAGACTAAAGAACTGTATGTAACTGGAATTCCTGCTCTTAAAAAAGCCAAGAGCTATACCTATGATGTAAAAATAGGTAAGGATAAAGCTACAATAGGAAGTGTAAGAGTTGAGGATTGGGGTACTGGCGATGCTATTAAAGGTGGCGATGCAGTAACAACTACAGAAAATGCCGTACTAATTATAAAAAATGCTTTGGCTGCGGGCGAAAAGAACATTGAAATCAGAAATTTGCCTGCAAATGCAGATAAGAGTGTGTTTGATGCTATAAGAGAAGCTCTAAAAAGTGCAAGTGATGGCAGTATAGAATTAACTGTTTATAGAGTTGAGTATTTGCCGTCTAATGCATTTTCGAATTGTCAACCGCTGAAATTTATTAGCTTGCCAGATGTAATTAGTATACACCCGCATGCTTTTCGGGAGTGTAATCGTCTTGAAACAATCTATGCTCCGAGAGTTTCATCTATAAGTGACCGTGCCTTTTTAAATTGTCTAATGTTAAAATCGGTGACATTAGGTAATATTTTCACTGCAGGTTTCCGTATCTTTGATGGTGTACCTACTGAAAAAATAGATTTAATTCTGTCACAAGATCAAAAGGTTATGACAGGAAGTGATGATGAAGGGTGGCAATCTGATGGATCTAAGAAATATGCAAATTCTCCGGATCATAAACAACGACAATTCCTTGGAAAATTATTCCACTCCATAAAATGTGGACTTTATAAATATTAATAACAATTTAGAAATTAATAACATTAGATAAACTCCTAAGCTGGGCAGGAGTATAAGTTGCCCAGCAATTATATCCCCCGCACCTCACAGGAAACGACAAGGGTCTATATGCCACGATGAACAGGTGGCGTATAGATCCTTGATTATATGGTGATTTTACCTTTTATTTATAGCACCCATTCCAACCAATTCTCTGGTGTTACGATGGCTTTTTCCTTCACATCGTATGCAGTAAGAAAGGTATTCGGAAATTGAGTGTTGGCTCTCTTGGGATTCCATTTCATCTCAAACAAAGAGAATTGTCCGTCACACTCCTCTATATAATCTATTTCCTGCTGCTGGTTGGTTCGCCAGAAATAACTGTTCACATATCTACCGGCATACTGATTTGCCTTTAACCGCTCACTAATGAAGAAGTTCTCCCACAAGGCACCAACATCCTGGCGAAGCGAAAGTGGAGCAAAATTCTGCAAAATGGCATTGCGGATACCATTGTCATAGAAATAAAACTTCTTAGCCTTCTTTAATTCTGTGCGAAGATTGCGACTGAACCCACTCAACTTAAAGATGATATAACATTTCTCCAGCAAATCAATGTATTTCTCCACCGTCTTGTTATCTGTTCCCACCGTTTGTGCCAACTCATTATAAGAAACCTCGCTCGTTACCTGTAAAGCCAAAGCTGTAAGCAACTTGCCCAGCAAAGCTGGACGACGAACGCTTTCTAAATTGAGTAAGTCTTTATAAAGATAACTGTTGGCGAGATTATAAAGCAGCTCCTTCGCATCTGCTGCATGATTAATGACATCAGGATAAGACCCATAAATAAGTCGATTTTCCAACGTCTGCTTAACACCCAACAGTCCCTGGGATTTGAGCAACTCTCCTGTAGAAACGGGGAAGAGATGGTACTCAAACTTACGTCCGGTCAACGGCTCGTTTAGTTTGTTCTGTAAATCAAACGAGGAAGAGCCGGTTACCAGTAGCTGCACATCAGGAAAATTATCAGTGATTCTTTTCAACACCATTCCGATGTTCTCTACCCGTTGTGCTTCATCAATGACTACAATCCGATGATGCCCGATCAGCAGTTTGAGTTCAGCAGAGTTAATCTGCGATAGCATCTGTATCACCTCCGGCTCATCGCAATTCAAAGACAGGGTTGGTTCGTCATGCTTTTCAAGAATCATTTTGAAAAGCGTACTCTTTCCCACCTGTCTCGCTCCAATCAGGATGATAGCCTTTCCGGCAAACATCCGTGACTCTATCACATCTTGCAGTTGACGTTGTATCATATCATTAAACCCTTTCCATTATTAATAAAGTTCTTTGTTTCAATTTCGGCACAAAGATAAGAAAAAAAATCCTAATCCCAAAATTTATACTGATTTTTGGGATTGTAATCCCAAAATTCTATGTGATTTTTGGGATTAGGAACCCAAAAAGCTCCAGAAGCAGCACGCCCTTTACCTTTGCTTTACTCTTCGGCCAGCGATTTTCAATTCCGCTACGCACCGGTGACCGTTATACTGGAGTACAAGAACCAGCGTGATGCCATTCAGCGACATGTTGAAAAGTTTGATGTTGACTTTTATCCTGAGAACCACCACCACCACATGACTCAGACATGGAAGTGGCTGCGTCAATATACCCTGCAAACAACAGCATCGCTACATGAGCGACATTCTCTGTTGTCGCTATATCATTATTCTCTGGAATCTGAACCTCATTAGTAAAGACATCTTATGTGGTAAAGTCCTAAGCTGACAGGAATACCAATTATCTGAAAAAATAATTATCAACCCATACTTTGCGGTTGTTCCAAGGGTCTATATACCACGATGAAAAGGTGGCGTATAGACCCTTGATTATATGGTGATATTTGTCATCAATATCTCCGCTATTATATTTTTTATGTATTGTTTAGATTCTTAATGATTTCCAAAGGTAGTTGGGTAGCTTTGGCAACCTGTTCGGCAGAAATTCCCATAGCCAACAAACGTTGTGCGGTTTCTGTGTTGGCCTCATGTTTGCCTTCAGCTCTACCTTTCTCCATGCCTTTTTCCATACCTTTCTGATATCTGTCATCCAGAAGGGTTCTTTCAACACTTACCGAATCCCAGAATTTATCATAGGCACGGAGTTCGGCATCAGTAAAGCCGGAAATCTCCAGTTCTTCTGTTGTCGGCAGATATTGTTGCTGTTGTATCAGTTCATCTTCATTGAGTGACTGAAG
>USSA01000146.1 GCA_900557255.1 uncultured Prevotella sp. | reverse complement strand
CTTACCGCCATTGGCAGCACCCGTCTTGGTTGTGATGATAACGACACCATTCGCAGCACGGGAACCGTAGATGGCACCCGCAGAAGCATCCTTCAGAATCTGGATGGTTTCAATATCATTAGGGGAGAAGTCACGGATAGTGGTACCCATTGGCACACCATCAATAACATAAAGAGGAGCTGTGCTACCGAAAGAACCGATACCACGAATTCTCACACTAGGATCTGCACCAGGCTGACCGTCTGATGTAATCTGCACACCGGCAACCTTACCTTCAAGCATAGTAGAGATGTTTGAGTTTGACACCTTCTTCATCTCCTCAGCATTTACGATAGATACAGAACCAGTAAGGTCTGCCTTCTTCTGTGTACCATAACCCACTACAACAACCTGGTCGAGCATCTGATTGTCGGCAGAGAGTTGGATAGATTCGATAATGGCACGACCGCGCACAGCAATCTCACGCTCCTTGTAGCCAAGATAGCTCACAAAAAGAGTCGCATTAGCCTTTACTCGAATTTCGAAATTACCATCTAAGTCGGTAACTGCACCTGTCTTGGCATCTTTAGTCTTAACTGTTGCACCAATCAGAGGTTCACCCTGATCATCTACAACATGTCCCTTGACCGTGATCACCTGATCTTGTGCAACTGCAGCCATTGCGGGCATTGGGGCAACAAAAGAAGCACCACCAACAGCACCTAGGCATAGCATCATAGAGAATAATTGTTTCCTCATTGCTTATCAATTTTTAGGTTTATATTTTTGTTTATTCAATTTTTAATGTTTTTGTTTCGTCCGTTCTCTTTTTAGGTTGCGGATGAAATAATTAATGCTAGCCAAACTAGACATCAACCATCAAATTTCAGTGGCAAAAGTACAATTAATCGGAATATGTTGGGTGGACAAACGGATTTTATAGGTGGACAAAACGCATAAACAGTGGATTTTTAAGGATATTACGTGCTTATCCACCAGTTGTGTACCCACACATACAAAACAAGGGGTTACTTGACTTATATCAAGTAGCCCCTCAGTTTTATTTTATTTACTTAACAAATTATCACATCCAGGAACATTATTTCTCCGAAGAATCCAAGGAGAACTATGCCATATCTGAACCCTGAGAATCCAACTGATCCTTATATGCAGTCGGCGAGATGCCAAACTGCTTGGTGAAGCAACGGGTGAAATACTTCGGATCGTTGAAGCCTACACGGTAGGCTATCTCCGTAATATTTCGGTTGGAAGTTTTATCAGCCATCATCTTGCGCGAGATGTCAAGACGGTAGTTGCGGATAAACTGGGCTGTTGGCAAGCCTGTCTCCTTGGAGAGATTCTTGCTCAGTACACTGCGGGATATGCCCAAGGCATCTGCCAGTTCCTGTACACCAAACTCCGAATTATCGTAATTCTTCTCCATCACATCCATCACTTCTTCCATGAATGGACGCATATTCTCCTCTACCATCTTCCTGTCAGCCTCAATGCTCTTTTTCTGACTGTCCTGATAACGCTTCTGGTTCTGCAGAATCATCTGGATGCGACTCTGCAGCTTTTCAGGTTCATCACTTTCCTTCATCGCAGCCTCGATAGGACGGTACAGAGCCTCTACCTCCTCTTCGCGCATCTTGTTGAGACGGCGCACATAAGCATATTGGAGCAAGGCGATGATACCTATTATAATAAGGGTAACAAACCACCAGCTCTTCCAGAAATAAGGAGTAATCTGAACTTCTACAGAGATCACCTGCTCCTTGTCGGAATTGATAGATGGGATATATTTCACCTCAAACTTATAGTCTCCAGCTGGCAGAGTGGAATAACGCACACTATGCTGACCAGCCTTGAGTTGAACCCACTCATTCTCGTATCCCTTCATGCGATAGAGATATACACCCTGACTCTCGCTGCCATAATTGAGCGCTGAGAAAAAGAGGGTGAACGACTTATCACTCTCATGGATACGCAACTTTCTGGCAATAGAAATGTCTTCTTCCAGATAATCGCTGCCGGCAAAAACAGGCTGGTTATCTACCAGAAGTTCGGTAAAGCACAACTTACCCGTCTGATGCACAGAACGGTTTATGCCCTTTACAGCCATCATACCCGTATCAGTGCCCAGGAATATCTCGCCCTTGGCATTGCGGATGGCTCCATTGAAATAGAACTGCGAACTGATCAGACCGTCTTCACGGGAGAAACTGCAGAATGCCTCGGTCTTCGGATTGAAGATAGAGAGTCCGTTATCGGTAGCTATCCACAACATACCCTGGTTATCCTCTACAATACCCTTCACTATATTGTTGGCAAGTCCGTTATTGGTGGTATACGACTTCACTTGAGTCTTTCCGTTTTTATCGCTGGTATAGCAATACAGACCGTAGCCGTTACTGCCCATCCATATCTTTCCATCCTTAGCCTGGCAGAAAGACAATATCTTATCGAAGACTCCACTCTTCGGATTGTCGAGTTTATACTGATGATACGTCACAGCGAAATCGCCCTTGCCATGAGCACGCGACTTGAGGTCGACCTCTACCATTCCCCGCACACAACCCATCAGGAGTTTGCCCTTTCGGGTTATCAGAGAGCCAATGCAGCCGCGCACATTCTGGCATCCCCTGAAAGGTTCAATGAGTTGGCGGCGCTTCATATCATAGAAGAAGAGACCATCATTGGTGCCGAGCCACATACCATCATTGATAGGATCGTAAGCCAAAGCACCGGCAAAGTTGAGTAAATGCTGATGCTTAGCATCAACCACCAGAGGAATAATCTTGCCCGGCTGACTGAGATTCATCACCGCAAAACCCCTTCCCCAGGTACCAATCCAGAGTTGATTGCGGTTATCAGCTGCAAGAACCGAGACGGTATTATGCGGCAAACCGGAATTTGCCACCGTATAATGAACAAAGTTCATGCTGCCTGGAGTCAAGGCATTGAGACCTCCCTCTACGGTTCCTACCCACAGGGTTCCGTCGGCTGCCGCATACATGGAATTGACGGCGTTGGGAGAGATACTGCCCGGGTTGGCGGGGTCGTGACGGTAGAATTCCAAATTCAGCTGACGTGGAGCCAGTTTGATAACACCACCCGTCTCAGAGCCTACCCATATCTGTCCGTTCTTTGAGAAAAGACTGTTGATAAAGTTGCTGCTCAGCGGATTCACAGCCATAGCAGTGTTCCAATGTTCTATCTCTCCGGTCTTATCATTGAAGATATCTACGCCACAGAGCGTTCCTACCAGAAGTTTGTCATCTGGAGAAACGGCAAGGCTCGTCACTACTTCGTGCTGGAGCGAATGGTCGGTAGCAGAGCAATGGAATTCCTGCTTGCCACTATTAAACAATCCGCGATTCGTACCCATCCATATCTTACCATGATAATAAATAAGCGCCCCCCCATACCGACCTTCGAGCGGAGGGAACAGGGATGAGATGTTCTTTGCCACGAGCTGATTGTTCTTCACTGAGAACTCGCTCACCACTCCATTGTTGCATAAAACAACCGTTCCTCTGCGATAGACATCACAGATTCCGAGGTCGGGAGCATTATAAGGATAGGATGTGGACAAGACGCTGTTCACCTCGCCCTTTTCGTTAAAGCCGAAACGGGTAAGCTGGTTGACAGACAGCATCCATATATTGCCCTTTGCATCACAATATATTCGGGTGCAAAGGTTCTTGAATACTTTGTTGAGTTGTGCCTCTACCTGGCTGTTCTCACAAGGTGGAACAACAGGCTGCATGGTATTAAGGTCGAGCACCTGCGGACCTTCTTCGAAAGCCACCCAAAGGCGCTTGAACGGATCTTCGCAGACATTACGGCAGCTGTTGCTTCGCAGACTGATTCCTACAGACCCCAAACCGAAGTTCATGAAATTGAAACCATCGTAGCGCACCAGTCCACCACCATGCGTACTGATCCATACGAAGCCGTAAGAGTCCTGAAAGATATCATCAGCAAAATTATTCGGCATACCTGCAGCCATATTGAGATAGCTTACATTATAGCGACTAGGCAGCCCACCTTGCGCCCAACTGCTCAAGGTAACGATCAATGCTGCTATAAAGGTTAGAATGTATCTTCTAATCATTATTTTCCTTTCTTCCTGTCTTCTATTTTTGCATAGATGACCATACCAACTCCTAACAAAGCAAGAGCGATATACATACTAAAAAGATTCCAATTCATAGCTATTGTTTTTTTTGTTCTTTGTGATCCTCTATCTTCACATAAACCAATGAGCCTATAGCTATAACTGAAAGGAACAAGTACATTCCTAATAATCCGTAATCCATATTATTTACCTTTCTTATTTTTTATTTTCACTTCGTCTGATAAGATATAACCCTGTCCCAAACGTAAGAGCTGCAAAAAAGACTGCTCCTATTAAAGTCCAAATCGAACCATCATCATTACCAAACATTCTCACTAAAACATAAGCTGTAACAATATATTTTGCTATATCTAACAGCCATTTGCCTAATTCTTCTATCATTCTAAAGCTATTTCGTTAACTCTGCTGCAAATTTACAAAGAATAATTGAAACGAAAGAATATTTTTATGAAAAAAAGCAGGCTAACACTGATAACTGCGTTAGCCTGCTGAGATATGAAAGTATCAAGTGACTGATACTAAGTCTTTAGAACTCAAGAATCATGCTCTGGCGAGGACGGAGCTTCACGTTCTTGTTGATAAGAACGGTGCGACCGTTTGTAACATCCGTAGCCTTGTCATGAGAACCGATAATCTCTGCATAACGGGAAACATTCAACTCGTTTGCCTCGTTCTTGCCGTTGATAACCGTCATCACGCTCTTCCCCTTATACTGGCGGGCAATGACATACACACCCTTCTGAGGACAGAACTGGGTCTGCTTGCCCTTGGTAATCACTTCATTGCCCTGACGCCAGTGCAACAGGTTGCTGAGCCAGTTGAACATCTGGTTTTCTGCCTGTGTTCTACCTTCGGCAGTAAAGGCATTGTGCTTATCACCAGCCCAACCGCCAGGGAAGTCCTTGCGTACATTACCATCGGTTACACTCTTGGTACCGTTCATCAGCACCTCTGTACCATAATAGAGCTGAGGAGTGCGGTTGATGGTAAGAAGCAATGACAGCGCCTGCTTCAGAGCCAGGGTATCCTTGCCTTCACCCAGGAAGCGGTCGGTATCATGATTCTCGATGAATGCCATTACGCTCTTTGGATTAGGATAGAGATAGTCGTAGCAGAACACGTTGTAGAGACGGTTCATGCCGTTCCACCAGTCATCGGTCTCCTCTTTCTTTGCACTATTGATGCGGTCGAAAAAGGCGAAATCCATAACGGTTGGCAGATAACTGTTCTTCTCAGAAAGTTTGCTGTCCTTCTGCCAGGCTGCAGTATAGGCAGGTTCGGTTACCCAAGTCTCGCCTACGGTATTGAAGTGAGGATACTCCTCGCCCAGCACCTTCATCCAGTGTGCCATCGCATCGCGGTCGGCATAAGGATAGGTATCCATACGGATGCCGTCGATACCAGCGCTCTCTATCCACCACTCGCTGTTCTGAATCAGATACTTGATAACGTGTGGGTTACGCTGGTTGAGGTCAGGCATAGTTGGAACAAACCAGCCGTCTACGGTTTCTGTGAGATCAACCTTGCTGGCGTATGGATCGAGTACAGGAGTCAGCTTATAACTGGTCTGCAGATACTTATCGTTCACCTTAGCAGCGCCATCCACCGTACCGATGTTCTTCTGATGCTCGGCAGTCTGATTTTCAGGAGCCAGCCATTCTGGTTTATTGAACCAGTCCTTTGAAGGCATATCGGCAACCCAAGGATGCTCGAAGCCGCAATGGTTGAAAATCATATCCATCACTATCTTCAAACCTTTCTTGTGAGCCTCATCTATCAGCTGCTTATAATCGGCATTGGTTCCGAAACGTGGGTCTACACGATAATAATTGGTGGTAGCATAACCATGATAACTGCTGTTTTTGCCGTTACTTGGACTGTCGTTCTCCAAAACCGGGGTAAACCACAGAGCGGTTACCCCCAACTGGTTAAAATAATCCAAGTGCTGGCGGATTCCCTCCAGGTCGCCACCATGTCGCAGACTAGGCTCTACACGGTTGCAGGTCTTATCACGCATCGTCTTAAAGGCATCATTTTTCAGATTGCCATTGGCAAAACGGTCTGGCATCAGCATATAGAGCACATCCTCATTAGAGAAACCGATGCGCTTGTCGCCCGCCATCTCACGGTTCTTCAACACATACTTTACCTTCTTCGACTGTTTGCCCTGCTTGAAGTTGAGGGTCATCTCTCCAGCCTTTGCTCCATTGAGGTTAAGATAAACCAGGAGATAATTAGGAGAATCAAGGCGGGCGATGCTGTCTACCTTTACACCCGGATAGTCTACCGTTACATCGGCATTCTTGATATCCTTGCCATACACCATCAACTGGAGCGAAGCATCTTTCATGCCCACATACCAGTCGGTAGGTTCAATGCGGCTTACGTTAACTGCCGCGTTCATACTTATTGCGCTACCCATAAGCACTAATGAAGCTATTATCTTTTTCATATTACACCTTATTATATATATAAACTATTTCTGATAAAGAATCAAGGCTGACTGAGGGGCAACCTCAACTTCCTTTCCCGAAACAAAGCCTAAGCCTTCCTCATTGATTATACCATTGCAGCAAGCCACGGTATAATTACCCTCAGGAATCTGCATCTTCTTTGCCTCCTTATTGAAGTTATAGATCACGATGATGTTCTTCCAGGCATCAATGCCCTCCAGATTCTTGAGCTGGAAACCTACGAGGCAAGTCTGCTTGTTGCCATTGGCATCCTGACTAGGTAGGAACTCCAGATGCTGACGCACCTTATCGCCTGTTGAAAGACGGAATGCCGGATGATTCTTGCGGAGCTGGATCAGACTCTTGTAATAAGCAAACGCCTGCGGATATTTCTGCAGATTGGTCCAGGTAAACTGGTTGATGCTGTCAGGAGAATTATAGCTGTTGTGTACTCCCTTCTTGTCGCGGAGCATCTCTTCGCCGGCAAGGATGAAAGGAACACCCTGGGAAGTGAAGACGCAGGTCTGCGCAAGCTTATCGATGCGGAGCAACTCGGCAGTACGTATTGCTTCAGGGATATTCTTGTCGGTAAGAGATGAGATACTTGCCTTCAGACGGTCTACCAGACACATATCGTCATGGCAGCTTACATAACTAATCTGCTCGGTAGGATTGTTGGTCCAAGGCTTCTTGTCATAGTTCACCTTTGTCATATCCACCTGCGGATGAGCAATGCCACCCACAATACCGAACTTCAGGCTCTCCTCCTGACCTGTAAGACCAGCCAGGAGCGCACCCTGATGGTCATCAGAGA
>USSA01000145.1 GCA_900557255.1 uncultured Prevotella sp. | reverse complement strand
ATTTACCGGGCTTTATTTCGTAGCCCGCAGCTTGCAGCAACCGCAGAAAATCGGCAAAGTCTGACGCTTGCGGGATAAGCGCGTCAACGGCAATTTTCAGCTTGCCTTTCCAGCTTGTACCCGTCTTTTCCGCTTGGTATGGTCTATTTGAATGATATATCCGTCGATTGCGATCTTCCGCAGATACGCCGCCATGTTCCGTGTTGGTATCAGCTTCATTTTTTCAAGGATTAAATCGCGCTCGGCTTCCGTCACGCGAAACTTTAGCTGCACCGTCCTTTTCCGTCCGTCCATGCTCTAACGCTCCTTTCCGTTCATAGAGGGTTTGGGACACTTCCCAAGGGTCTGCCCCAACAGGCGATAGCCTGTGAGGGTACAAGCAAAATCCCCATTCTGCGCGTAGCGTCAGAACGGGGATTTTACGGAAAGGGTACCCCTTTCCTATGCTTGCTAAGAAACTTTCTCCCTTTATCCCTACTACATGGAAAATCTGATTTTGCCAAAGCAGGACAAAAGAAAAACGCCGCAAACTGCGACGTTTCAAACTGCTTTTTCTATGAAGAAACGAGGGAACTTTATTCCCCCGTTGTTTCGTTGTTGGCTTCCTCAATCCCTTTTGCGGTAGCTGACAGGATTTTCAAATCCTTTTCGCTCATGCCGTCGAGCATGGTATCAAGCTGACGGCGGCGTGTGGACTTTTCCTGTTCCCGTTCCGGGAAAAAGAACTGGTCTACCGATACGTCAAGCAGGGTTACAAGCTCATACAAAATCTGCAAACTTGGGTGCTGCCCGCTGTTTTCAATGGACGCGATATATCGCGGCGCAATGTTCAGCTTATCCGCTAACTGGTTGCGGGAAATTCCCTTTGCTTTTCTTGCCGCTTTGATAGCCTGTCCGAAAGCCTTAAAATCAAACTTTTCTTTGCTCTGCTTCATAATCATTTCACCCAACTACATTGTATATTTCATCTCTCTTTCAAGATATGATTACACACATCATAGTATGGATAGAAATAGAGCATATCATGTACTTGCTATTATTCGGTTATCCGAGTATAATTATATTGATAATGTTTGAAGAAAGGACGGTTACGATATGGAATATATGTCTTGTCCCGAAGCAGCGGAAAAATGGGGTATTTCTGAACGGCGTGTGCAGATACTTTGTAAAGAAAATCGAATACCTGGTGTTTCAAAAATCGGTTATATGTGGTTGATACCCAAGAGCGCAGTAAAACCATTTGATAAAAGGATAAAAAGGAGTGTAGACAATGAATGAAAAAATTTTAGTTGTAGATGATGAAAAAGAGATAGCAGATTTACTTGAAGTTTATCTTAAAAACGATAATTATATAGTACACAAATATTACAATGGAATTGAAGCATTGGAATGTATTCAGAAAACGGAAATTGATTTGGCGATATTGGACGTTATGCTTCCTGATATAGACGGATTCCGTATTTGCCAAAAAATTAGAGAAAATTTTTATTTTCCTGTTATTATGCTTACAGCTAAAATTGATGATGGCGATAAAATAATGGGGCTAACAATAGGTGCCGATGATTATATAACAAAACCTTTTAATCCCCTTGAAGTCATTGCAAGAGTGAAAACACAGTTAAGACGCTATCAGAAGTACAACAATCCAACAAAAAAGCAGTTTTTTCCAAAAAGTGAATATGACATTAGAGGATTGATTATCAATAAGGATACGCATAAATGCTTTTTGTTCGGAAAAGAAATATCTTTAACTCCTATCGAGTTTTCAATCCTTTGGTATTTATGTGAACATCAAGGCAAAGTTGTTTCAACTGAGGAACTATTTGAAAATATCTGGAAAGAAAAATATTTAGATAATAACAACACCGTAATGGCACATATAGGGCGGCTTAGAGAAAAATTAAATGAACCCGCCAAAAATCCAAAATTTATCAAAACAGTTTGGGGGGTAGGTTATGAAATTGAATAAAAATGAACAAAATTATCTGCTTACAATCCTGTTTAAAAGTTATATCTTACAGAGTGTAATTTGTTCGGGAATTATCTTAGTGTGTACGGTTTCGTTAGATATGGGACTTACTTGGGTACTGGATAGATATGTGGAACATTACTACCTGATATATAGGGGACTTTATGTTTATATGGTAGGGCTTATATTATGGGTAGTTTGCATTTTGTATTTGACTTATAAACTTTTGAAAAAGGTTGTTAATTATGTCTACGAGTTACAAGCTGCAACAGGAAAACTATTTGATAAATCAGTAGATTATATTGAACTCTCACCGGAACTAAGCGAAATTGCTATCAACATAAATCGCTTAAAGCAAGAAGCAGAAAACAATGCGCGACTTGCACAGGAAAATGAACAGCGCAAGAATGATTTGATTATGTACCTTGCACATGATTTGAAAACGCCGCTTTCTTCCGTCATTGGCTATCTAACACTACTGCATGATGATGAACAACAAATATCACAGGAGTTAAGAGAAAAGTATCTTTCTATTTCTCTTGATAAAGCAGAACGTCTTGAAGATTTGATAAATGAGTTTTTTGAAATCACACGATTTAACTTATCTAACATAACATTACAATACAGCAACATAAATTTGACCCGTTTATTAGAACAACTTATCTATGAATTTAAGCCCATATTAAAGGAAAAAAATTTGAAATGTACTCTCAATAGTACAAGTGACATTATGCTACATTGCGACGCAAACAAAATACAACGTGTGTTCGATAATCTCTTGCGTAATGCGGTAATTTACAGTTATACAGATACAGAAGTTGCAATAACCACAGAACTTCAAGAGAACACTATTGTAATTACTTTTGAAAATTTTGGGAATCCTATCGCAGAAGAAAAACTAAAACTAATATTTGAGCAGTTTTACCGAGTTGACACATCAAGAAATACTACAAGTGGTGGTGCCGGATTGGGACTTGCGATTGCGAAACATATTGTAGAACTACATAAGGGGACTATTGTTGCTCATAGTAAAGACGAGTGTATAAAATTTATAGTTACACTTCCACTTTCGTAGGAAAATCGTAAGAAATTCCGTAGCAAAAAAGAGGATTTTCTTGCGAACAATCATCAAAATTAAGGCTTTTATTTTGATACAATTATTGTATCAAGGTGAAAGCCTTTTATCTTTAAACGAAATATAATATACAATAACAAGGAGGTATGTTGGTGAAATACCAAAATCGAATTATGGCGTTACCTATGCTATGTATGATAATAATTGTGTTATCTGCCTGTTGTTTTGACGAGCAGAAAAATGAAACCAGTAACGTAAATCCAAAAGTACAATCCGTTGAAACGGTATCCGTTACTCGCGGTAATCTTACTCCAACGGTATCTGCTCACACAACTATTATTCCGGCTTTGGATTTTGTTTTATGTTCTTCTGTTGAGGGTACTTTTGAAGCCTGTTCCTCAGCCGGCAACAAAATTACTGAGGGTGGTGTGATTGGGAAAGTATCTGAAGAAGAAATAAAATCCCCAGTTGACGCAACGATTCTTTCTATTATCTCATCTAATGAGAGTGTTCCCAAAAATTATCCCTTAGCAACAGCTAAGTACACAGGTTTTGCTCTCAATATTGAAGCTGAAAATTTTTTGAAAATATTGCCGGAAAATGCAGCATTAAAAGCAAAGTTTCAAGTAGTTGATGGTGTGGGACCTACGGAAGCGATTGCAGTTGTAGTACCAGTATCAGAAAATGCAGAAAGCACATTGCAATGTTTAATTGGAAAAGATATTGATGTAAAACCCGGACAAAGTGCTACCGTTGTCATAACAGCCGAAACTAGAAAAGATGTGCTTTTGTTACCACTTTCAGTCATTGCGGGCAGACAAGGTAAGGGAATGGTAACCGTAATAAATGACGGAAAACAAATTCAAACAGAAGTTATGCTGGGTGCAACTGATGGTGCATATATAGAAATATTGTCGGGTGTAAATGAGGGCGATACAATTTCTTCTATTCCCCCAAACCTTGACCCAAGGAGTAATTTGTAACATGGAAAAAACGAATGGAGGAAATTTAATTCAAATAAAAAACTTGGTAGCGACTGTTAATTTGAATAATGGTGATACCTTAGTAACTGTAAACAAAGCAAATATGGAACTAAAGCGAGGAAACAGCTATGCTATTGTAGGCAAATCGGGTTCAGGAAAAACAAGCCTTATATCAATTATAGGTTTACTCAACCACTCATATCAAGGCGAATTTCTTTATAATGGTATGTCTGTTTCCACTTTAACAGATAGCCAGCTATCTATGCTTCGAGCAAGTAATATCGGTTTTGTTTTTCAAAACTATTCTTTAATTAAACATTTAAGAGTTTGGGAAAATATTGAGCTTCCTTTACTTTATTCCAAAAAGAAAATGAATACAAGACAGCGGAAAGAAGCAATACGAAATCTTTTGCAAAGTGTTGGATTAGAAGGAAAAGAAAATGATTATCCATCTAATTTATCAGGAGGCGAACAACAAAGAGTGGCGATTGCCCGCGCACTTGCAGTATCGCCGGAAGCCATTTTATGTGATGAACCTACTGGTGCTTTAGATAAAAAAACCGGAAAACAAATTATGGACCTTTTACATCAAGTTGTGCTTAAAAATGGCATTATGCTTTTAATAGTAACTCATGACCTCGATATTGCAAAGACTTGTAATACAATTTTTGAAATGGACGGAGGGAGGCTTCAATGTGTTAAATATGATTCTTAAAGACCTTCGTATTTCTCCTCTCCGCAATATTTTAACCAGTATTTCTATGCTTGTAGGAATTATAGCAATGATAGGTTCCGTTTTGGTTGGTACTCTTGGTAAAGAGTATTTAATTTCTGTTAATGCACAGATATACGGTTGGGTTCCAACATACTCCTTTTCAATAATGGATTGCCGTTTTGAAGATGCCGCTAAAATGCAGAATTTTTTGACAAAAGCACAGCAATTAGATGACTCGATAGCCGTTACTCTGTCTATGCAGGAAAATATAAGCTTTGCACCGATTCCATCCCTTTCATCATTGAAAGATAAAAATGACACACTTTATAAAGATTTTATACCTGTTGATGTCATTTTCACAACAACAGGTTACAATAAAGTCTATAATTTACCTATGTCATCGGGAAATTGGTTTTACTCCTCCGAAACAAACAATATTCTTTGTATGGTAGTAAATAAAGAGGCTGAATCCTATTTCAATACTTCGTATGCCGTAGGTAATCCAAAAAACAGCCTTGCATTAACACCGTTTAACGTAACTGGGATTGTAAATGACGGAAAGGATATACCTACAATCTATATTGACGTACAAGCAATAGAACAGCTTGTTCCTAATATGTGGCAAGTACAAAGTGCAAATATTTATTGGCACATGACTAATGGACTTACAACAAAACAAATGTATTCTGCCTTACAAGATATTTTGAAAGAAACAATAGGAGGTCATTTAGAAAATACAGGAAGAAGCGATATTGGTAATGCTTATGATTCTGTATTAGCTATGCTTCAACTAGGACTTTTAGTAACATCGTTTTTATTATTGTTTGTTTCTGTTTTGGGACAGATTAACATAGGTTTATCTTCTTTAGAACAACGTACACATGAGCTGTTGATTAGAAGAGCAATAGGAGCTTCCCGCGCAAATATTGTTACTTTGGTTTTAGGTACGCAACTGATTATTTCAATATTCGTTTGCATTGCGTCAATTTTACTCTCGCTACTTATCGTTGAAGGTATCAGTGTATTGCTTCCACCTGATTCACCAATAACAGCACCAAGTTATCCTATTTTTTCGGCTGTCATAGCTGTAATAACTTCTGTTATTGTTGCATTATTAGGCGGGTTATTGCCCGCAATAAAAGCAGCAAAACTGGAACCTGCATTAGCACTTAGATAAAAGTTTAAGAAATTGGAGGAATAAATATGAAAATATTATCTGCTAAAACAAAAATTCTTTTAGGAATGATTTTTACTTTAATGATATGCTTAATGTTTGCGGGGTGTTCTAATTCTGATACTACATCTGATTCAAGAGGATTTACAGACTTTGAGCATATCGAAGAAGAATATCTTGCAACCATTGACAGTTTGAATTGGCCAGATGGAGTTGAACTTCCTAAAAAGTTGGAAAATGAAGATACAGGGGCTTCTTTCCAAGTTGGCTATGGTGAAACAAGAGCTTCTAACTTGTGGGAATATTCATGGATGAAAGAATGGCTTGACACTTATAATACAAATCCGGAAAGAGCCGAAAAAGCATTAGAAGAATTGGAAAAAGCATTTGATATGCCATATATGGGAAAAGACAGGTGCGATGACGCTACTCGTAATTATTTGCGAGAAAATATTGACAAAGCAAAACTAGGTGATCCATCTGGTTTTAGGGAGTGTATAGATGTTAATTATTGATTGGTCTTACTAACAAGTAATTTTCAAGTACATTTAGGGAGGTGAATTAAGTAGATGAGAAGAAATTATAAGAGAAAAAAATTCCATGTAAGCGGTATCTGTATTTTTCTTGTTTTGATAATATTTAGTGTTGCTTTTGTATTGTGGGCAATGAAACCTGACAATTTTCGCAATGAGAAGAATAAAATCAACTCTTGGCTGAATGGAATTTCCTTTCAAGATTTTTATAATGCAAAATCCCTCATATTAGTTGACCTTTCTAATGACAATATATTTATTTCAAAGCGAGAAAACGAGCAACAGCTTCCTGCCAGCTTAGCCAAATTATTTGTCATTGAATACGCAGCAACACTTGCGGATTTAGATAGTATTGTTCCTGCAAATTATGAAGCAATCCAATTAACTAAACCTGGTTCATCTGTTGCGAATATAGACGCGAAAAAATATTTTCTCCACAATTTGTTTGCTGCCATGTTGGTTCCATCTGGAAATGACGCTGCTTATGTAGTCGCGGATTATTGTGGTTCTATTCTTTCACCACAAGCTAAGAATAGTCAAGAACGTATTAATGTTTTTATGGAACATCTAAATAATTACTTACAAAATCAAGGGTATGAAAACACAATTTTATATGACCCAAGCGGATATGATGTCAATGCTCTCACTACCGTTTCAGACCTAAAATCAGTATCTACTCACCTTTTAGAGAAGCAATGGTTTAGAGATATTGTTTCAAAGAGTAATTATACAGCTACTTTACCTGACGGAAGTACGCAGACATGGAGGAATACTAATACTTTTCTTGACCAAACATCAGAATATTACAATGAAAATGTTAAAGGTATCAAGACAGGTTCCTTATCTAATGACTATAATTTAGTTGTTCTTTATCAACAACATGGAAAGGAATTTTTAATATGTAGTTTAGGCTCTCAATCGGATTCTTCAAGATATGATGATGTGAATTATATTCTTAAAACAATAGATGAATCTGACTATTTAACTAAATGATTTCATCTGCCGGACGACGGCAAAAGAAAAAAAGCCGTCGCAGAGCAGACACATTTTCACGCGCCTACT
>USSA01000144.1 GCA_900557255.1 uncultured Prevotella sp. | reverse complement strand
CACCATCCGCCTGTTTGATGGACAGATTGTGGAGGCGGAGGGCAATCAGTAATTATTTGACTAAGTTTAATATGGCTTTTATAAAATCGTGTGATAAGCCAATAATTTCCAGGATGTCATTTTCGGAAATTTCGTAGGCGCAGTTGTAATCGGCTTTTTGCCTTAATTGGAACATACGGGCGAGGAAACTGCCATAAGAGATATCTACGATACCAGTCTTTACGAAGTGTAAACTGAATTGGGTGTTAATGCCGGCATGAGTGTGGGCATTAACACCTTTTGCTATGAATAGAGCTTGTACGGCATGGAAGCAGGCATAATAATAGCGATTGGCTGCTAAATCCCAATGCTTTAGTTCAACCATTTCATCTGCTTGAGTTAAAAAGCGCTTGGCTTTTTCTACTTGCAGACTGATTAATGTGTCTTTGTTTACTTGATCCATAACTTTTATATTAAACTAATGCCGTCTCGATTTACATTCTCGTAAAAAGGGGTGAAGTTATACGATTCCCATTCTTTCTTTGTGTAAAGAATGGGATTGATTTCTGTGCCGAGGTCGCAACCTAACAAGACAAACGGGTAACTTACTTTGTCATAGTCTGTTTGCTCCAGTTTGGCTTTATCTAAAAGGATAAGAATGTCCCAGTCTGAATCGTTGCGAGCATCACCTCTCGCTCTTGATCCATACAATATAGCCTTGCTGCCTAAAGGAATAGCAGATTTAGCTATTTCTTTTATCTTTAATATGGTCTTATCGTCTGTTGACATAAGCTTAATCTTTTATAAAGGCAAAGATATGGTAAAAAAGCGAAAGTGCCAAACTTTCCTTCCCCAAATTATACTTTTTTATGGGATGATGATGCGAAAGGTGGTGATTCCCTGTGCCTTGTCCTGATGGAGCGAAAGGCTGCCGCCGCTTACTCGCATGATCTGGCGGGAAAGGGAGAGACCTATTCCGCTTCCTTCCGGCTTCGTGGTGAAGAATGGGATGAAGATGTGGGAGGCTACATCTTCGGGGATGAGGCCGGCGTTGTTGCTTACGTCGATGATGATGGATTCCTGGGCGTTGGCGTAGGCTTTGAGACGGATAAATGCCTTCTTGCTTGCCGCGGATTGCAAATCTGCGGAGCGGCATTCCTGCTTGTCTTCTCTTTCCTTTTCCTTGAAAGCTTCTACGGCATTCTTCAGAAGATTCGTTACCACGTGAGAGAGGAGGCTCTCGTCGGCATAAACCAGCAAATCCTTGGGAGAAACTTCTATCTCTACTTCGTGGTTGCAGAGCAACGCCATTCTTTCCAGGAATGGTTCCACATAGAAAAGAGCAGGCTGAGGCTGGGGAACATGGGTGAAACGGCGATAGTTGTTGACGAAAGCCAACAGTTCGGTTCCTGTTTTGTGGATGGTTTCCAAGCCTTGCTTCAGGTCTTTATCCTCTGTAACCCGGGTAAG
Source organism: uncultured Prevotella sp. (assembly GCA_900557255.1). The sequence continues at coordinate 6,114 of USSA01000144.1, read as the reverse complement.
CAGAGTTTCGCTCAACGAAGTAACCGGTGTGATGGTATTCATGATTTCATGGGTCAGCACACGAATCAGTTTAATCCAAGAATCCACTTCCTGGTTGCTCAGCTCGTGGCTCACGTCGCTCAGGGCGATGATGCGCACGTGCTTGTCTTTCAGCATGGCTTGGGTTTCATGCTTTGCCAGGTGTTCATCCTTCAGCTTTCCTTTTACCTGGTTCATGTGGGTAAGCACATCCGTATCGAGCAACCGGAGGGCTGCCTGATTATGTTGCAGGATGTTGTCGTGACTATCTACCACCAGGATGCCCGTATCCACCGCATTCAGAATCTGCTCGTAATATTTCTCCCGATCCATCTGCTCCTCTCTCGTATGTTGCAGGAAAAGCTTGATGCGGTTGAGGGACTGGTGTAGAATATTATCCTCCTTAAACCTCTTCTCCGTAGGAAAGTTGAAGGAGAAATCCCCATTATCTATCGCATCAAAAAGGAAGGTTACCTTCTTGATGTTACGGCGATAGTGGCGGTAGAGGCGAATGTAACCCACTACAGCCACGAGCAAAAGCACGATAATAATCACCTTATTAATATCCATACCTCAAAAACTATAGAATTCTTCACTCTTCACTTTTCGTTCTTCACTTAAATCCCGTATCGCTTAATCTTATTATAAAGCGTCTGGCGGGAAATGCCCAGTCTTGCAGCTACTACCGACAGATTTCCTTCACATTCCCTGATGGTTTTCTCTATCATTCGGCTTTCCATCTCGTCGAGCGTCTGAACCTCTTCCAGGGGCTTCTCTTTTCTCTGCTGGTTTCCGCCGTCAATATCTTCGGCAGAAATCATTCCGCCATCAGACAGAATCACGGCTTTCTCGATGGCGTGCTGGAGTTCACGGATGTTTCCGTACCAAGGCAAACTGGTAAGTTTTTTCTCAGCCTCTTCCGAAAAACGGAGATTCAACTTATTATATAAATCGCCATATTGATGGAGGAATCTTTCTGCCAGCGGAACGATGTCTGATTTTCTCTGTCTCAGGGCAGGCAATTCCAGATGGATGGTATTGATGCGATAGAGCAGATCCTCTCTGAAATCGCCATCGTTTACCATCTGCTGCAGGTTGCGGTTGGTGGCGCAAACCAGTCGTACGTTGATGGGAATCTGCGTACTTCCGCCCACTCTTACGATGCTTCTGCGTTGCAGGGCGGTAAGGAGTTTTGCCTGAAGACCGTAGGATAAGTTTCCTATCTCATCCAGGAAGATGGTGCTGCCGTCGGCAAGCTCAAACTTGCCCGGTTTATCCACCTTGGCATCGGTAAAGGCACCCTTTACATGACCGAAAAGTTCGCTCTCGAAAAGGGTTTCCGTAATGGCTCCCATATCCACAGGCAGCATTTTCTTTCCACATCTTGTGGATAAACGATGTATCTCGTTGGCTAACACCTCTTTACCAGTTCCGTTTTCGCCTGTAATGAGGATGTTTGCATCGGTTGCGGCAACTTTTTCCACAATACTTCTCAAATTGTTCATAACTTCGCTATCTCCCCAATACATAGCGCTTTGCGCATCTTTTCCACCAGGTTTTCCAGCTTTCCTGTTAATAACGTTATCCACAGCCCTGTTCTTATCCCTAGCCTCTACCAGCGTGCGGATCATCTTCTCGTTTTCAAAAGGCTTCACGATGAAATCGGCGGCACCTTCCTTGATGCCTGTTACGGCAAGTTGGATGTCGGCGTAGGCGGTAAAGAGCACCACTTCGGTTTTCGGGCTGAGGCTCTTGATTTCCCTAAGCCAGTACAATCCCTCGTTTCCCGAATTGATTCCGCTGGAGAAGTTCATGTCGAGCAGCACCACGTCGGGATGCTCCTCTCTCAGCTTGGCTGGGATGGAGTTAGGGTTGGCGATGGTGATGATGCCATCGAATATGGGTTCCAGCAGCATCCTTACCGTAGTAAGAATGTTGCGGTTGTCATCAACAATCAATATCGTTCCTTGTTTCTTAATCATGGTGCAAAGTTACGAAATATCATCGGAAATGGGTAATGATTGTCTAATAATTAGACGGAAAAATGCCGATAATGACGCCAAAAGTTGCTTTTCCGGCAGCTTTTGGCATCTTTATCGGCACTTGTTTATTCAAAATTCTGATTCCTGATGAGGAATTGCTTATCCTAAAAGGGGAATTACTTATCCTAAAAGGGGAATTACAGCTCTATCGGAACCACTATCTTTATGCTGAAGTTGCGGCCCATATTGTAAACGCCTCTTCTGCCTGTAACCTGGTTTACGTCAAGATACTTCAGACGGCTCAGGTGGTTCTGGTAAGCACGGTTGGTAAGGTTCTCGCCCGAAAGATAGAGCGAGAGAAGGCGCTTGCCATGGAGCTTCACGTCGGTACCGGCATACATATTTAATAAGGTATACGATGGCGTAGCGGTCTCCGTATCGTTGGCTGCGAAATAATGGTTCTGGCGGAGATTGCAATCCATCTGTAGCTTTACGAAAAGATGGTCGAAAGTCTTGCCGTCGCAGACAAACTCATACCTTACATCCGAAACCCAGCGAGGGGCTGGGGTGAATGGCAGATACTTTGATTCGGATGGCTGATGCAACTGAACCGAGTTGACATACGAGAAGGTGTTGCCGATATGCAGATGCTCCACAGGGTGGATGTCGATGCTCGCCTCACCACCCAGAATGCGGGCGTCGCCCGAAGTAAACTGATAGGCTGGCGTGTCGTCGATGAGGACAGGCTGATTCTTCTCATCTGCCAACTTCTCGCTATAGATGTAATGGTTGATGCGATTGGCAAACAGCGAGAGCTCTGCCGAAATGATAGGCGAAGAATAATCCAGACCAAGGTCGAATTGCCAGCTGTTCTCAGGCTTCAGACCGGTATTTCCCAATTCGTATCGCTGGGTTCCCTCGTGCACACCATTCGATGATAATTCGCTGATGTTTGGAGCACGGAATCCTCTTGCCAGGTTCAGCTTCAGATTGAAATCAGGCAGGATTTCATAAGCCAATCCGATGCTTCCGGTTACTCCCTCAAAGCTGCGCTTAAAGGTTTGAAAGCGGAATGCATCATTCGATTCAGAACCATTCAAATCAGAACTATTCGGTTCAGAACCATGCGATTCTGCATCATCCTCTTCTCTCAAAGCCTCGCTGTGCAGGTGGCGATGATCGTATCTGATTCCTCCGCTCAGATTCAGCTTGCCTATCTCCTTGCTCATCGTGGCAAATACGCCGTAATCGAAGAGATGATAGGCTGGAATCAGAAATTCAGAACCTTTATTAATCGACTGCTGCCACATGCCGTTGATGCCCGTAGAGAACTTCCATCCATTCATTTCCGGCGAGAGATAATGCAGGTCGTAATTCATGGTATGGAGCATGAAATCGAGTCCGCATTCCTTCGGATTCTCTTCCTCCTCAAACTCCTGACGGCGGTTCTGCTGATAACCCAGGAGGAACTTCAGATTGCCGTCGCCCAGGAACCAGGAATTATCAAGTACAGCCTTGTAATGATGAATTTGCTGATAAGGCATCGGCTTGCCGTAACTTTTGGCATCGTAGCCATCGGGAACTTCCAGTTCGCCCGTTTTCTCATCTCTCTCTCCCTCTACGATGCCCGGAGTGAGATGATAATAATCGAGTGTGAGATGCGAATGCCCCTGGCGGTAGTTCCAGCCTAGAAGCTGCGAGTATGCCTGCTCTCTGAGTGATGAACCGAATACATAACCATCGTATTTATTCTTGTAGGCATGCGCCATCTTTCCGCTGTAGCGGGTGTTCCATACAAATCCGCCCTGGTTGCCGGCAAAGTTGAGCGAATAATCAAAAAGTCCGTTGTTGGTTTGATAACCCGTTGAGAAATTTGCTCTCATGTCGCCCTTGGCAAGGGTAGGAGCGGAGTGGAAGATGAGGACGCCTGCCATCGCATCTGATCCATACATGAGACTTGCCGGACCTTTCAGAATCTCTACGGAATGAACCGAAGCGGGGTCGATTTCTATTCCGTGTTCATCGCCCCATTGCTGTCCTTCCTGTCTTATTCCATCGTTTACCACTACCACGCGGTTATAGCCCAAGCCACGGATCACGGGCTTTGAAATTCCGCTTCCCGTGGTAATCTGCGAAACGCCTGGCTGGTGGGCGATGGCGTCGATGATGTTGGTAGAAGGTTGCATTTCGAGCTGTTTGGCAGAAACGAAGGAGACTGGCGCAGGCGATTGCTTCAGTTTCTGGCTGCCCGTCAAGCCTGTTACCACCACTTCGTTCAGTTTCACGCTCGATTCCGTCAGCGGCTGGTGTCTGGTAGAATCGTTTGTCTCTTCTTCATGAATGTTTGCGTCCTTCTTATCATGATTTGCTCTGTTTATAGCCATAGCAGGGGCTGTTGCCGATGAGCACAGACTCATCAGCAATATTGCTTTCAATATTGTTCTCATTATGTTATTTGTTACCTTATTCTGTTAATATTCAACTATTTATAAAAACAAAGAATAAGGTGGAGCACGGGTAGATTTTGCCCCCTTCGCCCTGCACAAGCAAGGAGAACAGAAGGCACGGCGAGGGGAGAGATGGAGCACGGCGATGGCAACCCAAACCATGAGGGATGGAGCCAGATAAGGAGTGCTTTGCAATTGGCAAAGCACACAGTCGTGCATGGTATGCTGCAGGGCAATCAGATGCCCGTCGTGATGAACATGATGGGCACAATCGGCACAATAAAAATCAGCATGAGTTACCTGCGCTTCACCATGATGGTGAAACGTAATGGCAAGCAGCATCGGCAGGTAAACCAATAGCAGCAGCCAGGAAATTCTGATTCTCTTATGCGTTATCCGCTGCATTTAACAATATTTATTTTCTGCAATTATCTACAGTCTTCTGATTTTTCCGTTTGCAAAGTTAATCATTTCTTCCTAAAATGCTGCATTTCCCAATTATTTTTGTACTTTTGCAACAAAATTTTTAAAATAGGCGTACCCGATTCCAGGGGGATGTTGTATTATGAACAAAGTAGAATCATAAAAACAAGAAAATGATGAAAAGAACGACTTCCCTTATACTGTGTCTTGTCTTGAGCATTTCCCTATTTGCTCAAAGCAGAGGTGTGACCTTTCAGGTGCATAACGAAACGCTTACTTCCGTGTTGAAGAAGATTGAAAAGGCGGGCGAGAAGAATATCCTCTTTGCCTATCAGGCTACCGACCAATATCATGTAACAGCCAATATCCAGGCTAAAAGACAGAAGGAAGCTCTGGAGATGGTGCTGCAAGGGAAGCCTTTCTCCTTCGTAGAGCACAACACCTATTTTGCCGTTCAATACACGGGCAAGACGACTCGGGTGGAACAGATCAAAGGCAAGGTGGTGGATGAGCACCAGAAGCCTTTGCCTTTTGCCAACGTGGTGTTGATTTCTTCCCTCACCAAGGCCTATGTTGCCGGTTGCGTAACGGCTGAGGATGGAAGCTTCGTGCTTCCTTATGCCGATAAGGATGTGATGCTGAAGGTTTCGTTTGTGGGCTATAAGTCGCAGACCTTGGCCTGCAAGCCTACCATGCACATCGATCTGCATCCCGATACCCAGCAGCTGAAGGCGGTAACCATCAAGAGTTTCCGCCCCAATGTGGTGTATAAGGATGGCGCCTTCTCTACCCTGGTATCAGGTACCATTCTGGGCGAACTGGGCTCTGCCGAAGATATGATCAGCCAGTTGCCCTTCGTTTCGGGCGAAGCAGGCAGTTGGGAAATCATCGGCCGTGGAGCGCCCGAGATTTATCTCAACGGCAGAAAGCTGGAGAATCTGAACGAACTCAAGCGATTGAGCGCCAAGGATATTCTGAAGGCAGAAATCGTAACCGTTCCCGGAGCGCAGTATAGTTCCAAGACCAATGCCGTAATCCGTCTGCGTGCCGTTCGCAAGCGTGGACAGGGCTTGAGCGGAAGCCTTTATTCAGAATATTCCCAGGGTCATTATTCGCCTCATGGTTATGAAGATGTGCAGTTGAACTACCGCACGGGCGGACTCGATATTTTTGGCGAAGTGGGAGCGGGATTGGATCGCTCGCACGCTTGTTTTGATTTGCAACACTAAGATAAGTGAAAAATC
>USSA01000143.1 GCA_900557255.1 uncultured Prevotella sp. | reverse complement strand
CTCCAAGGCATATGTTTAATTCAAATTTAACTCACTTTTTAAAGTGGAGTCAATAATACTTAAGTGCATTTTTCAAGTCTCGTTCATCAAGTGTTTTCCTATATAAACGTTCGTAGCATTCTCCTAATCTATCCTGAGCTGACCAATTTCCTTGGTCGGCAGCCCTTTGATACCATTTTGTAGCTTCCTTTAAGTCTTTATCTACAAATAAGCCTTCTTCAAAGTATTCGGCAAGCGCAAATTGTGCTCTCGCATAGCCATTTTCTGCCGATATTCTATATAACCTAAAAGCCATTATGTCTTTATGGTCATAATATTCGGCCAATGCACATGGGCTTTTCTCTAAATCTATTTCTTCATCAACAGCCCTGTGTAACAATTTCTTGCCTTCTTCTATTTTACCTTCTTCACGAAGAATTAAGAACAAATTAAACAGGGCATATTTCCTACCATTAGCTTTGGCATCATCGGTGTTGTTTACAGCCTGCCAATACCATTTTTTTGCAGTATCATCGTTTGCAGTAATTCCACTATGCTTTCCATATCGCTTATCATAGAGTCTACCTATGTTAAACTGAGCACCCGCTTTCTTTTGAGCAGCAGATTTCTTATACCATTCAACAGCCGTTATGAATTCCCCTTTTTCTTCATATATATATCCTAATAGATTTTGGAAAGCTCTATCTCCACTCTTCGCAATAGGTAGCGTTTGTTTTATAGCTTCATTTATAGAACCTTTTTCTACCATATCTATAATTTGGTCATATAGTTCATCATTTTGTGCATAGGAAGTAAATATACTAAGACACAAAAATAATACGGTACATATCTTTTTCATTTTTTTATAATTGTTAAGTTTTTGGCTTTAAAAACCATTGCTGGGTCTTTTACACGTTTTTGCGACAACCACCTTTGAAATTCCTTATTTGGCAGTTCTCGTGGCAAATTCTCTTGTTTCTTTGAATCCAAAGCTTTTACAAAAGAGTTTGATGAGAATATTATATAGATTTGATTTAACTCTTGTGTATGTGTACATGTCATAGTATACTCGTCTACATATTGGCGTAAGTCTGGGGAAGCCCATTTGGCTGAAAAGAATACATATCTTTCATTTGCTTTTACATAAACGTTCCCTTCTTCTTGATTTTGATAAGGCAATAAACAAAAGGCATTACCATCGTTGTCTATCAAATAGACTGCTATGTAGCCTGACAAAGGAGACATAAACGATAAGAATAAATCATCACCACCATAAAATGTGTCATCATCAAACTTATCATCTGTTCCATTGCGCAGTATATGGAAATCAAAGTCTATGTGTGAAGATACGATTTCACGGATTTTACCTTTAATCCAAACTTTTACTACAAGTTGTTCTCCATTAATTTCCGTTTTGAAAATAGGATTTCCTATAGTTTCTATCCATTCTCCTTTCACCTCACTTCCACCAATTGACATGAAATCGATATTGGATTTGCCATTTTCATTTTTTACTAAAGTTGAATTTGATTGAGAAACGACAGTACCAAACTCATCAGCAATCAGCTGTATTTTTACACGTTCTAATGCAATATTTTTTGCTTTTTCCAAATCTACACTTTCAGGTACTACGTATGTGTATTCTCCATCAACAGTTTTAATTTTTTGTGGATAACTACTGATGGAAAATAACATACACCTTAATTCCGCAACACTATTATAAATATAACTTTTTAAGTACCTGAGCAACAAAAAGTTGCTCAGGATTTTGTCATGTCAGATTTTTCACCTATCTTAGTGTTGCAAATCAAAATATGTATCAAACCCGACAGACATGGCAAAGAAAGCAATAAAATCTGAGAAACTCACTCCTTTTGGAGGAATATTTGCAATGATGGAGCAATTTGACTCCACATTGTCATATGTAATTGACACAACCCTCGGTCTAAGATGCAGGCTGTATGGTTATCAATACAGCGAAATCATCCGTTCTCTCATGAGCATCTACTTCTGTGGCGGCTCATGTATTGAGGATGTCACAACTCATTTGATGCCCCATCTCTCGCTTCATCCGACACTTCGTACCTGCAGCTCTGACACTATCCTCAGAGCGATAAAGGAACTGACGCAGGAGAACATTTCATACACGTCAGATACGGGTAAGAACTACGATTTCAATACGGCTGACACCCTCAATACCTTACTGCTCAATTGTATGTGTGCAGCTGGTCAGCTGAAAGAGGGTGAGATGTATGATGTTGATTTCGACCACCAGTTCATAGAAACAGAGAAATATGATGCAAAGCATACATACAAGAAGTTCCTTGGTTATCGACCAGGTGTGGCGGTTATTGGAGATTTGATTGTCGGCATTGAGAACAGCGACGGCAACACAAACGTCCGTTTCCATCAGAAGGACACGCTGAAGAGATTCTTCGAAAGGTTTGAACAGAACAATCTTGTTATCAATCGTTTCAGAGCTGATTGCGACTCGTGCTCTGAAGAGATCGTGGAAGAGGTTGCCACCCACTGCAAGACCTTCTATATCCGTGCCAACCGCTGTAGTTCGCTCTACAATGACCTCTTCGCTCTCAGAGGCTGGAAGAGGGGAGAAATCAACGGCATTGAGTTTGAGCTGAATTCCATTCTTGTAGAGAAGTGGAAAGGCAAGACATACCGGCTTGTGATTCAAAGGCGGAAACGGATGGACGGTGAGCTTGACCTCTGGGAAGGAGAATACACATACCGCTGCATCCTGACCAACGACTACGAGCCTTCCGTAAGAGAGATTGTCGAGTTCTATAACCTCCGCGGAGGAAAGGAGCGCATCTTCGATGACATGAACAATGGTTTCGGATGGTCCAGATTGCCCAAATCCTTCATGGCAGAGAACACAGTGTTCCTTCTTCTTACAGCACTTATCCGTAACTTCTACAAGGTCATTATCCAAAGACTTGACGTAAAGAGGTTCGGACCCAATAAAACAAGTCGCATAAAAGCGTTTGTCTTCAGATTTGTCTCTGTACCAGCCAAATGGATCAGAACATCAAGGTGGTATGTGCTGAATATCTATACCTGTAATAATGCTTACGCAGATGTATTCCAGACTGATTTTGGATGACGACTACAACTTATGGGTATGATACTGCGTATTGTCTCAAGTCGCATTGTGGGGTAAGGGGGTATTGTAGGCAGAAGTGGGTATTTCAGCCTCAATTTATCTAATAATTCAGTAATGAGAGAACGTGTACACGTAAATAGGACGATGAAGGACTTAGTTGCGGATTTGAGGCTTATGAAAAGCGTATTGCTTTCTCAATACATGCCGTTCCTCTTCGCTCAGCGACAGGAAATAGGCTTTCCATCCCGGACAGAAATTGATGTGCCATCGCCAAAAACGACCCAACAATGACTTGGGTGAACGGTCGTATCGACGCCTCAGTGGGCACTGCTGACAGTTATGTTTCTTTTCCAATACTTTATCTATTTATCTTTCGTAAAACTCTCGTGGCAAAAATAAGGATTATTTTCAGTGATCAAGCACACAGTTCATTAAAAAAGAGAGGATTTGCTAAGATTCAGAATAACGACGAGCCATCGACCCCAACGGGAGTCGAACTTCAAGTAACCGCACATGATACAATGTGCGGGTCGAAGTGCCTTCCCAATCCACGACCCCAACGGAGGTCGAACCTTTCTACAGATTATATGGTTCGACCCCGTTGGGGTCGGATGTATAGGAGTCATCTGGCCATCCGCAAGTCTTTGACATTGCGGTTAACGGGGGTGAGACCCTTTTCAGGGTCTGTTTGTTTGCACACCTTCATTCTACATAAACGGCTAAATTCAAATATTAAAAGCGTTTACATATTGCAACGTATTTATCTGTTATGCTCCTATTAAATTGTTCTATATCCTTATACTTTTCAACTAAATCCTTTATCACAGGCGCATTTAAATCGACGTTTAGGGTATATTGAACAAAAGCACGTAGCATCTCATAATTATAATTTACTCAAGTTTCGGATTTAGGTTGAGAGGATAGATTTGGGCATAAAAAAGGCTTTGAGGATTTCCGTATGTCACGGAAATTTAGTAATTTAGAGGTGCCCAAACAACTAATTACAATCACTCAAAGCCATGAGCAAAATTACAAAAATTCCATCGGAGATCCGCAACTTTTTCACGGGAAAACGAATCAATCCCGCATTTTCCAAGTTTATGACCCTCCTTGAGGGGATGAGGATTTCAGACAAAGATCTCGGAGGGAAAAAACGTGAGAACTGTCAGCTTACCAACCTTCAACTTTTCCAGATCATATTGATTCTGCCGTTTATGGCCGTCCCGGGTTTTTCTCATTATGCCGGATCGTCAATCTCGAAACTGTTCGGGGGTAAGAAGGACCTACTCTATTCGTTTATGGCCAAGGACAATATAGACTAGCAACATCATCTGGCACATCGCCTGTCATCTCATCAAGGCCGTGACCATAAGGAAAGACTATCAAAAGAGCCATCTTCCGGCAGTGCTTATTGTGGATGATTCCGACCTGCCGAAGACCGGATTGAGGATGGAGTGTATTGGCAAGATATTCTCGCACGTGTTTCAGCGGTGCATTCTCGGCTACAAGCTGCTGGCCCTGTGCTGGAGCGACGGCCGCTCTCAATTTGTCGTGGACTTCTCGATTCACGGCGAGAGAGGGAAGGTCGATGGCAAGGAACAAGGTCTTACGGCCCGGCAGCGCGAGAGGCGCTACAACCGCAAGCGTGACAGAGACTGCCAGACCGAAAAACGCAAGGAAGAGTATTTCGTATCCAAGCTTGAGCGCCTGAAGAGCATGGTGAAGAGACCATTGGAGGATTGTTCGCCGATATATATGAAGGCGTACACGAGCTCACCGTCGTGGAAAAGATCTGGTCAATCATTATTGATGTAATAGCAATCGTGGCTGAGATTTTTACCATTGACGAGAACGAATTGATGGAGCAAATTATACGGGATAACCGCAGGTTCAAGGCCATGCAACTGATCGCTCAGACTGCATAAAACCTAAATCCGAAACTTGAGTAAAATACATAACTGTAATAATCTACTACTAATCTAAAATAAAGCGATTATAAGCTATCCTTTTTCCTGTGTTTGTTTTAAAGTTTTCACCTATACACTTTTTTATCTTTTCCTGTTCTTTTTCTTTATCCATAACCGTTAAATTTTCAAGCAAATCAGCTTCCCATTGTATTTGAAAATCAAGTCCATCAATTTTAGATGGAGTATGATGGTTGCCTATTATAAAGCATATTCTATCAATATTTTTGTTATAGCCTACCTTTTTTAATATTTCTTTCGCTACTGCTGGTCCTTCCTTTTCTTGATAGACACCATCAATAGAACCGTATTTTTTTTGTGCTTCAACCGCACCAATATCATGTAGTATAGCAATAATACTGATGAATTCTTTTTCTTCCTCTCCGATATTTTCTCCGTTCATTATATCTTCTGCATTTTTCAAAACTTTAAGAGTATGCTCTATGCCAAAAGGAATTTCTTTGAATACTTCTTTCATCTCTATAATAATTTTTTCTTTAAACATAAATTACCTCCATTTATACCTTATAGGTGTTTTAGTTCTATCTATCCACTTTTTTGTTCGCCGATACAATCAGCATCATGGGACGGCGCATTTCATCCTGCATCCCCGGAATATCCATCATGTTTTCCGGCGGCTGCGGCTCCACAATATGATTTATTATAAAACCATTTGAAAGCAGTGTATTTAGATATGTGGTCAGTGTTCTATGATATTTTGTAACCTTTTCTCCCAAAAACACAGCTGTCCGTTTGCCCTCATAATAATAATTATCCACCGGAAAATGCAGTATTTCTCCTTTTTCGTTATAATGCCAGTCTTGTGTTCCATAGGCAGTAAAAACAGGATGTTCAACCGTAAAAACTAGCTTACCACCAGACTTCAGTATTCTATATATCTTTTTTACTAAAATCTCATAATCTGCTACATAGTGAAACGCAAGTGAACTTAATATTACATCAAAACTCTCCTCTGGGAATTCCACATCTTCTATAGCACAGCATTTATATTCAACCTGTGGAAAATGTGTTTTTTCTTTGGCTACCTCGAGCATTTTATGAGAAATATCAACACCTACAACAGAAGACGCACCGTGTTCCATCGCATAAATACAGTGCCATCCATAGCCGCATCCTAAATCAAGCACACGCTTATCTTTAAAATCCGGCAGCAGTTTTCTCAATGTTTCCCATTCTCCTGCACCGGCTAGTCCCTGCTGTGAGCGACTCATTTGACTGTATTTTTGAAAAAATATATTATCATCATATTTGTTTTCTTTCATCTGAATTCCCCTCGTTTAAAAAGTTATTTATCTCCGTTGCAATTTTTTTCACTTCTTTATAAAACTTCTCGGTCATATCGTAGCATTCAAAAAGTGAAAGACCGAGTACTTCAAAAATATGATTAACCCTTTCGGCATATTTTTCAGGTTTATATTAAAAAGTTTCAAGCAGTTTTATAGCTTTCTTTTCGCCCTTTATTTGCTTACCCTTGACATCAAAACTACGCACTCCACATGGCTCGAGAGGACAGAATGAATGTCATTTGAGCGTATCCGTTCTCGGAAACATATCCACTACGTTTTTGGCACTATCGGTAGGCGGGAACATATCCAATCTCTCTCTGGAATGTATACCATACTTTTAAAAGGCAGAATAGCATTTTAACTTATGCTACCCTACCTATAACTAAACATTTACAGTTGCATGTGGCCTATTGTTTTTAGCCGTTAAATATTTTATAACTATTAAATAGCGATACAAATTGTTCGAAACTAATATTGTTTATATCATATATTCTCGCATATTTTAAAGCTTTATTAAATTGATTTTTTGTAAACAGTTTTTCATACTCTTTGTTAACCCATTTCATTACAAAAGTTTCATATTTTTTTCTCTCTTTAAATGCCATTTTTGCTGGCTTTCTTTTTAATACAATTAATGCGCTATCCACTTTAGGTTTTGGATGGAAATAATACCTGGGAATTTTTGCTAATATAGAAATATCTACCTCTGCCATTAACAGCAATGCTAGTGATCTGTTTGTATCTAATAACATTTTAGCAAAACCATATTCCACTATTAAATAACTTATTGTGGCTGAACTTTCAAAAACAATTTTTCGAATTATATTTGTGCTTATGTTGTAAGGTATGTTGCCAAATATTTTATATGGATTGTGGCTAGGAAATGTAAATTTTAGTATATCATCATTTACTATTTGATAGTTAGGATAATTTAAGAGCTTATTACGAGTTACCTCACATAATTTAGAATCAATTTCTATCGCCGTAACAAAATTACATCTCTTTACCAATTCAGCAGTAAAATGACCTTTCCCTGCACCTATTTCAAAGATGTTATCTTTTTCATCTAAACTTATGCAATTCATTATTTTTTCTATGTGATATTTTGAAGTAATAAAATTTTGACTATCTTTTATATTTCAATACTGCGTTAAATTAATATTTAATCGTCTGTAAATCAATAACTTATATTAA